>CAZQZX010000026.1:0-39667 GCA_964597885.1 uncultured Planctomycetota bacterium | reverse complement strand
GAACACGTCCTGCAGGCAGTCCGTCGACTCGGTGAAGTCGCGGATCCCCACGCCGAGCCGCCGGCGCACCCGCGCGAGCAGCACGCCCTCGTACTTTGCGACTAGCTCGCTGCGCGCGTCCATATCGCCTCGGCCCGCACGAGCGAGAAGCCGTTCGAGGTCTTCCGACCCGCGAAGGTTCCCGTCATTCCGTCCCTTATCCATGCCGGAGATTCTAACGACTCCCCGGACCGAGTAAACCGCTCGCCTACTCCCATTTCCACGCGCCCTCCAGAACGAACGCCCCCCAGGTATCCGGTCGCGGGTCGCCCCGCCGCCCGGATCGGTTCGTGCGAAGCTGCTGCAGCTGCGCGCCGCGAAGGGCCTCGTGCACACCCTGCCCTTTGCTCCACAAGCGATCGTAGAAGTCCGTCATCAGCGTCTCGGCCGGCTCGTCCTGAACCTTCCAAAGCGACGTCACGGTCGTCCGCGCGCCGGCCAGGCGAAGGGCACGGCGGAGGCCGATCAGATGCTCGCCCGCCTGCGGCTTGCCGAGCCCGGTCTCGCAAGCCGAGAGCGTCGCCAGGCGACAGGCGCGCAGATCGAGCCACGCGACTTCCTCGGCGGTGAGCATTCCGTCCGAGTCCTCGGACACGGCGCTCAGGTTGGCCGCCGCGAGGACGATTCCGCTCTGCAACCCCGGGAGCAAGCCTTCGAGGACATCGGTTCGCCCGGCGACACCGGCGTCGCGTCGCACTGTGGCCGCGGCGGCGGCTTCTTCCTCGCGCGCCGCCTCCACCAGCGACACCATCGCGCTCTCGTCGAAGAAGCCGTGCGTGGCGAGATGGATGAAACGCTTGCCGACGACCTCGCGCTTGATCCGCTCTTCCGACGCCTCGCTTCCGGTGAGAAGCGTCAGGTCCGACGGGTCGCGCGATACCCGGCGATACTTCCGCGAGAGCGTCCGCACCTCCCGAAGCGTCCCGTCGAGCTCGAGGAAATCGCGCACGAAGGCCCGCTCGCGGGGTGCCGAGGCAGCGCCGGCCTCATCGCTCTCGTCCGCCTCTTCATCCGCCGCCGCATCGCCGAGCGAATCGGCCGGATTGTCGAAGTCGACGCCCCCCACCAGGAGCGCCCCTCCCTCCTTCGCCTCGGCATCCTTCGCGCCCGGAAGCAGATCGAGCGCGCTCTGAAGATAGACGAACGCGTATTCCTCGATCAGGAACGTGTCTTTCTTCTTCCCGGGCAAGGTCCCGAACGGAAGCATCGCGAGGTCACCTTCCGGGCAAACGAAGACGCGCTCGACTCCCTCGAGGTGCGGCTCGAGCTTCGGCCAGACGCTGCGCTCGTCCGGCCCGTCGTCCCCGCCCGCCATGCGGACGCCTCGATCCGCACCGATCGAGTCCAGGTGATCCCAGATCCACTCGCGAAGCTCCCCCATGAGCCCGAGCTCGACGCGCACGAGCGGCCCCTCCCCTCGCAGGACGAAGCCGCAGACGCGATCCTCGCCGTCGTCGCTCTCGTACCGGACGAGATCGACGAGCGCATCGGCCGGCCCGAGGCCTCCTCGGAGCGCGGCGACATCGACTTCGAGCGGGGCACGCGTACGCTGCGTTCGCCCTGCGAGCTGCCGCTCGAGCTCGCCCCGACGCCGACGGAGCGCGTCCAGCTTCGCTCCCTGCTCGACCGGATCGGCCTCGGGGTCGAAGAAGACGCGCGACATCACGCCGAGCACCCGCCCGAGCTCCTCGTGAAGCGCCAGAAGCTCCGGCTCGACCTGCGCGGCCAACCAGGCGCGGTCCTGGAGCAGCCCGCGCGAGACGAGCCCCTTCCAGTAGACGACTTCGCGATAGGCCGTCTCGTCGCCTCCGTCCGTCGAAGGCGCAAGGACCAGAAGCTGCTCGAGGCTGCGATGCTGTCGCGCGGCCCAACGGAATCGCTCGGATTCGGAGAGCACCGGGAGCTGCCGCTCGAGAATCGTGCGTCGCTCGGCGAGGCTCTCGCTCTCGATCGCGAACGCGCGCTCGACATCCCCCGCGCGTGCGACGACCCGAGCGAGATTGCTGAGGCGCAACACCGTCGACGGGTGCGCGGCGCCGAGCAGCCGACGATCGGATTCGACGGCGCTCTCGAGAAGCTCGCTCGCCCGCTCGAGATCGCCGAGGTCTGCCAGCACTAGGGCGAGGTTGTTCCGGCTCGTCGACACGGCGGCATGGATCGACCCGAGCCGCTCCTCGCGGAGCTCGAGGATCTGCTGCAGCTCCTGTTTCGCCTCGTCAAGATCGCCGGACTCGTGGAGCAAGACGCCGCGATTGTTCCGGATCGTCACCGTCAGGGGGTGATCGCGCCCGAGCCGGGCTTTGGCCACGCGGAGCGCACGCTCGTAGTACGACCGCGCCTCGTCGAGCCGCCCCTGCTTCTTCAGCAGTAGTCCGAGGTGATTCCACGCGCGCGCCGTTCGCGGATCCTGATCGCCGTACGCGTCGAGAAACAGTCCGACGACCTCCTCATAGAGCGTGCGCGCCTCCTCGTAGCTGCCGAGCGTCTCGAGCACGACGGCGAGCTCGTAGAGGCTCTCGGCAATCGCGACGCTTCGACCGAATCGCTCTCGGAAGATCGCGAGCGCCCGCTCCATCCGCTCGCGGCACTTCGGATAGTCGCCCGACTCCCACTCGATCCGCGCGAGAGATCGCAGAACCTTCGCGGTCTCGGGATGGTCGTCTCCGTGCCCGGCCCAATAGATCTCGAGCGTCTGCTCATAGTCCCGCCGCGCACCCTCGAGGTCGTAGAGGGTCCCCCGGAGCTGCCCTCGGTTGTGATAGAGCTGACCCGTGAACAGGTCCACGGCCCCGTTCACTTCACGGGAGAGCGCGAGCGCCTCGTCGAGAACGTCCATCGCCTCCCCGTAACGTCGCAGGAGATTCAGGCAGTAAGCGAGCTCGTCCATCCGGCGGATCACCGTGGGATGCTTCTCGCCGCGTGCGGCCTTCACGACCTCGACCGACGCCTGGGTGCGCGCGAGCGACTCGGCGAACTTCTCCTCGGGCGACATCGGCGCGGGCTCGCCGGCGATCAGTCGAATCTCGAAATCGCCGGTCTCGCCGTGAAGCGCGCAAGCCTCGACCCGGAACGTCCTCTCCGGCGGAAGCCCTCCGACGACGAGACGGGGATAGAGCGCGAGCCATCCGTCGTCGTCCTCGGTGAGCACCCTCCCCTGCTCGTCGCGAAGGACGAGGTACGGGTCGAAGTAATCCGACGAGAGCTCGATGTGATAGACGCCGCGGTCCGGCGTGCGAAGCCGAAACGCCTTGCCGCGGACCTCCGCATTCGAGTAGAGCGCGAGCGCCGGGCTCGAAACCCGAGGATCGGTCGACTCGATCGTGCCGCGCCGAGCCGCGCCCACCTCGAGAAGGGGCGGCTCTTCGGCGGCCAGTACCGGGACCGTCCCGGCATGGAACAACGAGATGAGGATGAGCAGGCGAAGCCCCATGGGCAGGATTCCTCGGATTCGATCCAGACGCTCGTGGAGCCGGATTCCGTACGCGATCCGACGGGACCCCGCATTCCGGCAGTGGGAGAGCGCACCAGGATCCGGCTCGGGACACCGATTTCCGGCCCGCCCCGGATCGCGTCCCGAAAGGGTGTCCGAAGGCACGGCTTCGTGCGCTGAAACAGGTATGAGGCGGGGCCGGGCTGATCGGTCCCGCCGCCGTGTCATTCTCGATTGTGAAGGAGGGTAAGGATGCGCGTCGTGCTCTGGTGGCTAGTCCTCGTCGTCCCCCTGATGTCGGGCCGGACGTTCGCCCAGTGCGTTCTCGATCCCGTTCAGCCCAGCGATCCGGACTGCGTCATCTCTTTCGACGACGGGACCCTCGCGCTGCAAACGATCCTCGTCGAGAACCGGGTCCTCTGCGGAGCCGGCGTCAAGCTCTGCGACTCGAGCGCCCCGGGCTTGCTGTCCGTCGAGCTATGGGTGTCGGCGGAGCCTATACGCCTTGCCGCTAGCGCCACGGTGGTCGGGGTCCCCGGCGAGTGGGTCCGCGTCACCTGGCCGCCGACACCGGTTGCCGAGATCATCGGTCTCGGGGTCCGGAGCTCGGATCCGGGTGTCCGACTCGCCGGAGATCTCTCGGCTCCAACACCCGGTGCGCTCGATCTCGACGGGATACGCGTCGAAGGGAATCTGGCCTTCGAGATCACGAGCCGTACCGACGACGTCGACCAGTTCCAGACCGTCGAGACGGAGAGTTTCTCGAGCGCCGGACAGGGCCTGGCGTTTCAGTCCTTCATCCCGCGTCGCTCCGTGTGTCGTGGTGCGGCCGCGCGCGTGGTGCAGTTCGTCGGCCAGCCGAGCGCCGCCCCGGTTCAACTGGATCTGTGGGACGGCCTCCCGAACCAGGGAGGGCATCGCCTGCGCACCGGAAGCGTGACGGTCGACGCCAACACCTGGGCCATCGTCGAGTGGGAGCCCATCGGCGTCATTCCCGAGCAAACGTACTACCTCGGGCTGCGGACGACGCCGCTCGTGCACGCAATGCGAGGGACATCGACCGACACGTATCCGGATGGCATCGCCTACTTCGCTCCCGGCGCCCAGCCATGGCCCGACCGCGACTTCGCGTTCGTCATCCTCGGATCGCGCGGTCCGGCCGATCAGGTCACGTGGGATGACTTCAGCGGCGGCTCCAGCTTCCTCGCCAAGGAGCACGTACAGTCCTTCGTCCCTTCGACGGATCGAATCTCGGGCATCACGTTTCTCGCACGCCTCTGCGAGCCGCCCGCCGTTCTCTCGTTGTGGGACGGGATTCCCGGCCAGGGCACCAAGCTCGTCAGCAAGACCGTGGATCGCGTTCGAAACGGCTGGATCACGGCCGAATGGGAACCGACGACGATCACGCCCGGCGCGACGTACTTCGCTTCGATCGAGTCGGCCGGAGGCTCGAGTATCGTGGTCAGCTTCGACGATCCGTATCCCGGAGGCTCGTCCTACCGCGACGGCCAGCCCGAGTCGATACTCGATCTCTTCTTCGAATCCCTGGTGCCTGAGGACCTCGATTGCCGTGTCGGAAACGTCAACGGGACCGGCGAGATCGTCCTCACCGTCAACGGCTCATCCGACACCGAGGCTCCGATCGAGGTCGGTGTGAACGGACCGCTCGACGTACGTCTCGTGAAGCCGTCCACGGGCGGCAACGGCAAGTTCGTCGCGCACGCCAACTGGGGTCGCCCGACTTCGGGAACCGAGCGCGTCCTGCCCGCGTCCATCGGCACGACTTGCTTCCCGTTCTTGCTCGATGCCGGGGCCACGCCGGCCGCAGTCTGGAACAACATCGGCAAGACCGACCGCGTGGGGTCGTCGACCTACTTCAACGGCGACCCGCTCCCCGATCCGGCCCGCGCGCCGACGAGCTTTCTGTTCCGGTCGAACGGCGCACCCGGGCAGCTTCCCGTCGGTACCGTCGTGACGTTCCAGGCCGTGATGATCGATCCGAACGCCGCGAGTCCGAAGGGCGTCAGTACCACGAACGCGGTCAGCGCCTGGTTCCAGTAAGGGGCGGCCGGGTCAGATGCCGACCAACCAGGGGATCCCGAGGCTCGCGATGACCCAGACGACGAGGCTCAGCGGCAGACCGAGGCGCAGGAAGTCCGAGTAGCGGTAGCCTCCGGGGCCGTAGACCATGAGGTTGGTCTGGTGGCCGATCGGGGTGGCGAAGCAGATCGAGCCGCCGAACGCGATCGAGAGCACGAACGCGCGGGTGATGCGCGCGGCCTCGAGACTCGACGGATCAAGCCCCTGGGTGGCGGCCATGCCACCGGCCGCCGCGATCGCGATCGGCGTCATCAGGACGACGACGGCCGAGTGCGAGACGAGGCCGTTCAGGAGGATGCACGTGAGCAGGAGGCCACTCACGACACCCGCGGGCCCGAGCGACGAGAACACCGACAGCACGCCGTCGGCCGCGAGCTCCGCGACACCGGTAACGCGCATCGCCTCACCGAGAGCCAGCATGCCCACGACGAACAGCAGGATCGGCCAGTCGATGGCGCGGTAGGCGCGGCGCGCGGTCACGCACTTCGTGCCGACCATCAGGACCGCACCGAGGAGCGCGGCGCTCGGGATCGGGATCGGGCTCTTGCCGGCTTCCATCCCCGGGATGAACGAGGCTCCGACGCCGTTCAGCGTGAAGAGCCCGGCCACCAGCGCCGCGATTCCGAGCGCGCGACGGCCGTGACCCTTCAGCATCGACGGCGGCTGCGTCGTCTGCACGAGGAAGAAGTCGGTACTCGCCTGGAGCCGCTCCTCGACGGCCGCTTCCCCGCACACGAGCAGCAGATCGCCAGGACGCAGCACGAGTCGCGACGCGCGCTGCGCGATGTGATGCCCGGAGCGAAGCACGGCCACGGTCGTCACGCCGTAGTCTCGGTGCAGCCGCAAGTCGCCCACGCGGTGCCCGACGACCGCCGAGCGCGGCGACACCGCGAGCTCGAAGAACCGGAGCTCGTGCTGCGCGATCTTGAGGTCGTGGATCATCCGCAGGCCGAGCTTCGTCTGCATGTCCGCGAGGTCGTCGACGCCGGCGCGCAGCATCACGACGTCGCCCTTGGCGATCGACTCGCCGTCGCGGAACGGCGGGAATCGCATCGCCTCGTCGCGAACGACACACAGCAGGCTCACGCCCGCCTCCTCGAAGGCGGTCGCGAACGGTTTGCCGACCAGAGGCGACGTCGGCCCGATCGCGAGCTCGGTCACGTACTCGCGCGGCGAGGCCTCGGCCATCTGAGTGGTGAGCGACGTTCGCTTCGGAAGCAGCCGCGGCGCCATGACCGCCATGAAGACGATGCCGGCAATCGCCATCGGTGCGGCGAGCGGCGTCATCTCGAACATGCCGAGCGGCGCCCCGCCGGCCTCGGTCACGGCTCCCGACACGAGCAGGTTCGTCGACGTTCCGACGAGGGTGCACATTCCGCCGAGGAGCGCCGCGAAGCTCACCGGCATCAGGAGGTGCGACGCGGGCACGCCCGTCTGCTGCGCCATCCCCACGACGATCGGAATGAAGATGACGAGCACGCCGGTGTCGTTCAGGAACGACGACACGACCGCGACGATGCCACCCGTCAGCAGGATCATCCGGGTCGCGCTTCCGCCGCTCGATCGCAGGACTGCTCGCGCGATGAAGTCGATGGCCCCGGTGCGCGTCAGCCCTTCGCCGATCACGTACAGTCCGGCGAGCGTCAGAACGGCCTTGTTCGAGAAGCCCTGCGCGGCCTCCTTGAACTCCAGGATCCCCGTGGCCACGAGCGCCACGAGGATGCCGAGGCCGATCGCGTCGAACGAGGCCTTCTCGGTGACGAGCAGGATGAGCGCGCCGAGCGCCAGCGAGATCACGGCTATCGCCTGGAGTTCCATGGCGAAGAGCATAGCCCGTCCGATGCCGCAAGAGAACACCGCGCCCGCGGAAGATCCCGCCCCTCGCTCGTGGGCGTTCCCTTCGGGCCCGCGAACGGCTATTCTGACACGTCATCGGGCCGCTCGGCAGAGCGGCCGCGGCTGCGACTTCGAACCACGCGGAGAACCGAACATGCGATCGATCCCAACCCTCGAGGGCGCTCGACACATCTGGGTGCTGGCCATCGTGTCGATTCTGGCGGGCGGATGCGCCCTGACCGTCGATGCGACCAACGAAGGACAGACCGACAAGACCACGACCGCGAAGAGCTCATCCAAGACGGCCGGCGGCAGCGACAGCGAGTCCGGATCCGACGCCGCCAAGGACAAGAAGAAGAAACTCGAGGAGCTCGATCGGAAGATCCTCGCGAAGCAGCGCGAGATCGAGCGGCTCACGCTGAAACGCGACTCGGCGCAGCTCGCGGCCGAAGCGGGCAAGCGCAAGGAGGAGCGCGACGACACGAAGAAGAAGCTCGCGCTCGCCGTGGCCCGAGAGAAGCATCGGATCCTCGCCGACATGAGCGCGCCCCAGCGGAGACGGGACGCCGAGCTCGATCTCCAGGCGAGCGACCACCGCTACAAGGACGCGCTCGAGGAACTGGAGCAGCTCGAGGTGATGTACGAAGGCAGCGAGCTCGAGGACCGCACGAGCGAGATCGTGCTCGAGCGTGGACGCCGGCAGCTCGCCCTCGCCCAGGCCAGGCTCGATCTGCAGAAGCAGCGGAACGCCAAGCTCGAGGAAGAGCTGAAGCTGGAGCTCGCCGAGAAGCAGGCGGCCGTGGATGACGCCGAGGCCGAGCTCGCCGAGCTCGCGAAGACCGCTCGTTCCAACCAGGTGCAGCGGGACATCTCGCGGCTCTCCGCGGAACACGACCTCGCCGAAGCGCAGGAAGCCCTCGCCCGGCTCGAGCGCGACAAGGCGGAGGCGGTGACGAAGTGATCGGCCGCGCCACCGCTCGGCTCGCTCTCGCCGGCGTCCTGGTTTCGAGCTTCATGCTCCCGACGGCCACGAGTGCGCAGGAGAACCCGTCCGTCGAGGACGTTCGAACCGCGATCGGGCGCGGCGTCTCGTTCCTGCTCGAGGACCAGAACGACGACGGCTCGTGGGGTGGCTATCGCAAGCCGAGGGGGCCCGAGAACCACTACTGGAGCAACCCCGGGACGCACAAGGCCTGGACGGCGGCGACCACCGGGATCGTGTGCACGACGTTCATGAACCTCGGCGAGGACGCCCCTCCCGACGCACGGGCGTCGCTCGATCGCGGGGTCGACTTCCTGCTCGAGAGCGGTCTCGTCAAGCGCGTCTCGGAGTGGGATGTCGACAACACGTGGGGCTACGTCTACGGCCTCGAAGCGGCGGCGCGAGCGCTGCGACACGGACGCTACCAGGGCACGCCGCGCGAAGGGAAGCTGCGCGAGCTCGCGGAAGGACTCGTCGCGCGCCTGCGGCAGCATCAGACGCCGGGCGGTGGCTGGGGTTACTACGACGATCCGCCCTACACACGGCGTCCCAAGTGGGCGACGTCCTTCATGACCGCCGCCGCCATCCTCGCGCTCGTCGAGGCGCGTGACGTTGGAATCGACGTGCCGCAGAAGATGATCGATCGCGCGGCGCGCTGTCTCGAGCACTGCCGGCTACCGTCTGGCGCGTACACCTACAGCATCAAGCCCGTCCCGAGCCCGGGCGGCCTCACCGGCATCGACCAGATCAAGGGATCGCTCGGACGGATCCAGGTGGGCAACCTCGCGCTCCGCGCGGCGGGCCGACCGATCACGCTCGACGATCTGCGCACCGGGCTCGATCACTTCTTCCGTCATCACCGCTTCCTCGCCATCGGTCGCGGTCGTCCGATCCCCCACGAGGCCTACTATGCCGTGGCCGGGTACTTCTTCTTCTTCGGGCACTACTACGCGGCCCGCGTGATCGAGGCCCTTCCCGCCGAGGAGCGCGCCGCGTGGGAGGCCAAGATGCAGGAGAAGATCCTCGAGTGCCAGGAAGCCGACGGCTCGATGTGGGACTTCCACAGCCACAGCTACCACCGGCCGCAGGGAACCGCGTGGGGCATCGACATCCTCAAGCGCTCGCTCGGCGAGTGACAGGCGACCGCTCGATCGAGGGCGACCCGGAGACCTAGACGGCGGCGATGATCTCGTTGAGCGTCGCGCTCGGCCGCATCGCGCGGTCGGTGCGGTCGAACTCGGGCTTGTAGTAGCCGCCCACATCCATCGGCGACCCCTGCGCCCCGTTCAGCTCATCGATGATCTTCGTCTCGTTCGCGGCGAGCTTCTCGGCCACCGGCGCGAATCGCTTCGCGAGATCGGCGTTCTCCGACTGCGCGGCGAGCGCCTCGGCCCAGTAGAGCGCGAGGTAGAAGTGGCTGCCGCGGTTGTCGAGCTCGTTGACCTTGCGCGACGGCGACTTGCGGTTCGCGAGGAGCTTCGTCGTGGCGTCGTCGATCGTCTCGGCGAGGACGCGAGCGCCCGCGTTGTCGAACCGATCCGCCAGATGCTCGAAGGACGCGCCGAGCGCGAGGAACTCGCCGAGCGAATCCCAGCGAAGGTGGCCTTCGGACTCGAACTGCTGGACGTGCTTCGGCGCCGAGCCACCGGCCCCCGTCTCGAAGAGCCCGCCCCCGTTCATGAGCGGTACGATCGACAGCATCTTCGCGCTCGTTCCCACCTCGAGGATCGGGAAGAGGTCGGTGAGGTAATCGCGAAGGACGTTCCCGGTCACCGAGATCGTGTCCTCGCCGCGACGGATCCGCTCGAGCGAGAACTTCGTCGCGTCGACCGGCGAGAGAATCTTGATCTCGAGGCCGTTCGTGTCGTGATCGCCGAGGTACGCCTCGACCTTGCGGATCAGCTCGCGATCGTGCGCGCGTTCCGAGTTCAGCCAGAAGACGGCGGGGGCTCCCGTCGCTCGCGCTCGCGTCACCGCGAGCTTCACCCAATCGCGGATGGGAGCGTCCTTGGTCTGGCACGCCCGCCAGATGTCGCCCTGTTCCACGTCGTGCTCGATCAGCGTGGCGCCCGACGCGTCGACGAGGCGCATCTTGCCGTCGGCCGCGATCTCGAACGTCTTGTCGTGCGAGCCGTACTCCTCGGCCTTCTGCGCCATCAGCCCGACGTTCGGGACGCTGCCCATCGTCGCCGGGTCGTAGGCGCCGTGCTGCTGGCAGTCCTCGACGACCGCCTGATAGACGCCCGCGTAGCTGCTGTCCGGGATGACGGCCTTCGTATCCTGCAGCTCGCCGGCGGCGTTCCACATGCGACCCGAGTCGCGCACCATCGGCGGCATGGAAGCATCGATGATGATGTCGCTCGGAACGTGAAGGTTCGTGATTCCCTTGTCGGAGTTGACCATCGCCAGGCCGGGTCCGTTTTCGTAGCAGGCCTGGATGTCGGCTTCGATCGCCGCTCGCTGGTCCTCCGAGAGCGACTGGATCCTCGAGACGAGGTCGCCGAAGCCGTTGTTCACGTCGACACCGAGCTCGTCGAACGTCGCGCCATGCTTGGCCCACAGGTCCTTGAAGAAGACGCGCACGGCGTGTCCGAAGATGATCGGGTCCGAGACCTTCATCATCGTCGCCTTCATGTGCAGCGAGAACAGGATCCCCTTCGACTTCGCGTCCGCGATCTGCTCGTCGAGGAACGCGGTGAGCGCGTTCTTGCTCATGCACGTCGCGTCGAGCACTTCACCCTCGAGCAGCGCGAGCCCGTCCTTGAGCACGGTGACCGTACCGTCGGCGGCCTCGTGCTCGATCCGCACCGTGGTCGCCGCCGGGATCGTGACCGACTGCTCGTTCGAACGGAAGTCGCCGGCGCCCATCGTCGAGACGTGGGACTTCGAATCGTCCGGCCAGACCCCCATCCGATGCGGGTTGTTCTTCGCGTATTCCTTCACGGCTCGCGGCGCGCGCCGATCCGAGTTCCCCTCGCGCAGCACGGGGTTCACCGCGCTTCCCTTGACCTTGTCGTAGCGCTCCTTGATCTCGCGCTCGGCGTCGTCCTTCGGCTCCTCCGGATAGTCCGGCAGATCGAAGCCCTTCTTCTGGAGCTCCGCGATGCACGCCTTCATCTGCGGAATCGACGCGCTGATGTTCGGCAGCTTGATGATGTTCGCCTCGGGAGTCTTCGCCATCTCCCCGAGCTCCGCGAGCGCGTCGGCGTGCTTCTGTTCGTCGGTCAGACGATCCGGGAACACGGCGAGGATTCGCCCGGAAAGCGAGATATCGCGCAGCTCGACCTCGACGCCGGCCGGGGCGCTGAACGCGCGCAGGATCGGCAGCAGCGAGTGGGTCGCGAGCGCGGGAGCTTCGTCGGTCAGGGTATAGACAATCGCCGGGGAGGGACTCATGATCGTGCCTCGTCAGTCGTGCGTGGGGGATTCAAAACCGAGGAAAAACCGAGCGGAGGTTTAACAAACTCGGCCCCCGTGCGGTATCCGCACCGACGACGTCCTGTATCCGCGCCGACGGGACGAGGCTCTCGAGCTGCCCGCGGCTAGTCGATCCCGGCGAGCCGCAGACCGGCATGGATCTTCAGGTCGATCAGCGAGCCGCCCCGCTCGCGCTCGCCGAGCCACGTGTCGAGGCCGGCGAGCGGTACCTCGTGCACGGTGATCCCCTCCCCCTCGACGCCGCCGCCCTCCGCGACCCGGCGCAGCCCGGTCGCGTGGAAGACCGTCAGCCGGTCGTCGGTGATGCCGGGCGAGGTCGTCCCTGTCGTGAGCCGCCGCATGTCCGTGCACTCGTAGCCCGTCTCCTCGAGCAGCTCTCGGCGCGCCGCGTCCTCGAGGGATTCGGTCTCCTTGCCGGCCTCGTCGCCCACGAGCCCCGCCGGCAGCTCCACCACCGGCGCGTCGAGCGCATCGCGGCGCTGCTCGACCAGGATCAGCTCTCCCCGATCGTTCACGGCGACGATCGTCACGATGCCCGTGATCTTGGGACGGGTCGCGAAGGCCCATCCGTTGCGCTTCGCAAGGATGACGAAAGGGGTCTCGGCCAGAACTTCGAAGTCGGACATGGATGCGGTTCCGTAGGCGGCCAGGAGAACGCGCACGGAGACGACGCTGACGCCGTGCTATCCTCTGCGGGTCATCATGCCACGCGAGCCGTCACCGTGCGAGCCTCGCCCAGAGGGATGTCCTTCCATGACGGTCACCGATCTCCTCTTCGACAACGACGGCGTTCTCGTCGACACCGAAGAGATCTTCTTCGAGGCGACGCGCGACTTCCTGCGTGACGAGGGCGGCGAGCTCACGCGAGAAACGTTCGTGGAGATTTCGCTCGTGCAGGGCCGCAATCTGATCGCGGCCACGCTTCCGGACCGCGATGAAGCCGAGGTCGCCCGCCTCGTCGAAGCGCGCAACGTCCTCTACGCAGAACGTCTCCAAGAAGGTGTGCGGCCCCGCGCCGGCGTCCCGGAAATGCTCGAGCGGCTTCACGGAAAGCGCCGCATGGGCATCGTGACCTCGGCCCGTCGAGAGCACTTCGAACAGATCCATCGCGACACGAATCTGCTCCGCTTCTTCGACTTCGTTCTGACCCGTGAAGACTACGGTCAGGCCAAGCCGCATCCGGAGCCCTATCGTGCCGGCCTGTCCCGACTCGGTTCGCCGCCCGAGCGATGCGTCGCAATCGAGGACTCCGTTCGCGGCGTCGCGTCGGCGCACGCCGCCGGCCTCCGCGTCATCGCCCTCGAGAGCGAGCTCACACGAGGCGGTTCGTTCGATCGCGCGTGGCGTATTCTCGAGTGCCCCACGCACGTGGCGGATGTCGTGATCGAGGCGGATTCGGAGCACGCTTCCGACCGGGCCACACGAACGTAAGTCCGGAGTTTTGTTTGATTTCGGTTATCGCGATTCGCGATGAGTTCTTTACGTTCGAGAACGCGTCCTGATATACTGCGCGAACCATCGAGGTCTCGGTTGCAGACGAGCTCGTCCGACGGAAGCGCTGCGATCAGGTTCGCATCCCACTGCCGGGTCTTCCGCGATCCCTGCCACCGACGCGAGCTCGGGCTTCGAGGCATCGATCGGTCGAAACGAAAGTAGATGAGTGATGGCGGTTCATGCGAGTGTTGCCGGCCGCCGAGTAAGACGATTTTGCTTCGAGGTGTGTGACATGTCCGAGCGAGAGCAGGGAACGGTGAAGTGGTTTGACGACGCGAAGGGATACGGATTCATCTCCCGAGATCAGGGAGAGGATGTCTTCGTTCACTTCCGTTCCATCCGAGGTGAAGGCTATCGAAGCCTCGCCGAAGGCCAGCGAGTGGAATTCTCGGTGACGCAGGGCCAGAAGGGACTTCAGGCCGACGACGTCGCCCCGATGGAATAAGGTCGGTCCATGATGTCGGTCTCGGGTCGCACACCGACCCGAGCCTGAGCGGGACAGGCCAGTCCGAATCGCCTACGACGCGACACGCGCACTGAAGGACGTGCTGTCGCGGAACAGATCGAGATTCGATGCCGCGCTTTGCCGCGGTCACGCCCGATCCCGTACATCGTCCATCCAGAGCGACCATCCGTGAATTACCGCTTCACATGCGAGCAGCCCGTGCGGTGGAAGGACATCGACGCCGCTGGCGTGCTCAATAACGCGGTGTACCTCACCTTGGTCGAGCAATCCCGTTTCCTCTACTTCCGGGAGCTCGGCCTGACCGAAGGTGCACACTTCCCGTTCGTGCTCGGAGAGACCACCGTCCGCTACCATCGTCCCGGACTCGCCGGGATGATGCTGACCGTGTACGCCCGCGTGTCGAGACTCGGCAACAAGAGCTTCGACATGGAGTACGAGGTAAAGGACGGCGAGACGTCACTCGCGTCGGTCCGCGCGATCCTCGTGTGCGTCGACGAGTCGCTGTCGAGCGCCGAGATCCCCGATGACTTCCGGCGGACGGTCGCCGCGTTCGAAGGCATCCCGGAGCGCTCTTCGTGAGCGAGGGCCGAGGCCCGCGTCCTCCCCTGCCGATCGATGAGGTGATCCCCGAGCTCGTCGACGCGCTGCGCGAACACGGCACGCTCGTCCTGCGCGCGCCGACGGGTGCCGGCAAGACCACGCGCGTTCCGCCCGCGCTGCTCGACGCGGGTCTCGTCCCGGAGGGCGACGCGATCATCATGCTCGAACCGAGGCGCATCGCCGCCCGATCGGCCGCGCGACGGATCGCCGAAGAGCGCGGCGTCGACCTCGGTTCCGAGGTGGGTTACCACGTCCGGTTCGATCGCGTCGCCGGATCGCGCACGCGCATCCTCGTCGTGACGGAAGGCATCCTGCTGCGAAGACTCCAGTCCGATCCGTTTCTCGAAGGCATCGGCGCGATCGTGTTCGACGAGTTCCACGAGCGAAGCCTCGACTCGGACCTGGCGCTCGCCCTCGCACGCCGGGTGCGCGAGGATGCCCGGCCCGATCTGAAGCTCGTCGCCATGTCCGCGACGCTTGAAGCCGCCCCGCTCCAGGCGTTCCTCGGCGAGGCTCCGGTCGTCGAGAGTCGCGGGCGCCTCCATCCGGTCACCATCGACTACCGATGCCCGTCCGCGGACTCCATCGAATCCGCCGTCGCCGGGCTCATCCGCGAGGGTCTCGCGCTCGAGCCCGAGGGAGACCTGCTCGCGTTCCTGCCGGGGGTCGGCGAAATCCGCCGGACCGCGAAGCAGCTCGGACGCCTGACGGACGTCGACGTCTTCGAGCTGTATGGCGATCTCGCGCCCGATCGACAGGACGCCGCGCTGCGCGCCGGGCCGCGTCGCCGCGTCGTCTTGGCCACCAACGTCGCGGAGACCTCCGTCACGGTCGAAGGGGTGACGGTCGTCGTGGATTCCGGCTACCGGCGCGTCCGCCGTCTGGACCCGGCCGTGGGGCTCGACCGTCTGGAGCTCGAACGCATCTCGAAGTCCTCGGCCGAACAGCGCGCAGGCCGCGCCGGTCGAGTCGCGCCGGGACGCTGCCTGCGAATGTGGAGTCCGGGCGAGCAGCACGCACTCGAGGATACCGACGATTCCGAGATCTCGCGCGCGGACCTCACCGGCGCGGTCCTGCAGCTCGTCTGCTTCGGCGAAGACCCGGACGCGTTCCCGTGGTTCGAGGCTCCGCCCACGGGCGCGGTCGAACGAGCGCGCGACCTTCTCGTCCGGCTCGGTGCCGTCGGTTCCACCGGAGCCACCAAGCTCGGCCACGCGCTCGCTCGCATCCCCGCCCACCCGCGTATGGCACGGCTCCTCGAGGAAGGGCGTCGGCTCGGCATCGCGCATCGCGCGGCGCTCGCCGCGGCTCTGCTCTCGGAGCGTCCGCCCTTCACAAAGGGAAGCGCGACGCGAGACGAGGCACGCCGGACGGCATCCGACACCGTCGATCGCGTCGAGGCACTCGAGTCCTTCGAGCGCTCCGGCGAACGCGTGTCGAGCGCGGGAGAGATCCTGTCGGCGCCGGCGCGCTCCGTGCTGCGCGTCCGTGACCAGCTCGTACGTCTTGTGGAAGCGGGCAAGAGCCGGCAGCCGGCAAAGGCGATCGTGACCCCGACACCTCGTTGCGCCGAGCGATCTTCGCCGCCTTTCCCGATCGCGTCGCGAAGCGGCGTGAGGGCGAGCCCAGGCGTGCGCGGCTGGCTTCCGGCCGCGGCCTTCGACTCGCCCCCACGTCCGCCGTCGTCGAAGGCGATCTGTTCGTCGCGGTCGAGATCGAGGGCGATGGCCGCGGCGCGCGGAGCGAGTCGATCGTTCATCAGGCGTCCTCGATCGATCCGTCCTGGCTCGATCCGGAAAGCCTCGAGACCTCGACCGAGGTGCGCTTCGACGAGGAGTCCGGCAAGGTCGTGGCCCGCCGCTCGACCCGTTACGGCGAGCTCGTCCTCGAGCAGGCTTCCGTGCCGCTGCCGGACGATGGCGAAGTGGAGTCGATCCTCGTCGAGGCCGCCGCGGCGCGACCCGACCCGCTCGCACTGTTCGCGAGCGACGAGCTGCGCGCGTTCCTGATTCGCGCCCGCTGCCTCGCGGCGTGGATGCCCGAGCTCGACCTGCCGCCCCTGGACGACGACTGGCTTCGGTCGCTCCTCCCCGATCTCGCGATCGGCTGTCGATCGCTCGCCGACCTCGCGCGGGCGCCCGCGCTCGGCGTCGCGAAGACGCGCCTCGGTCGCGACAAGCTCGCCGACATCGACCGACACGCGCCCGAGACGATCCAGGTGCCGAGCGGAAGCCGCATCCGCGTCGCGTATGCCGAGGGACAGCCGCCCGTCCTCGCGGTGCGCATCCAGGAGATGTTCGGGCAGGAATCGACGCCACGGATCGCGGGAGGGCGCGTCGCGCTGCTGCTTCATCTGCTAGCGCCGAACATGCGACCGCAGCAGGTCACGGACGATCTGGAGAGCTTCTGGCGGAGCGCCTACCTCGAAGTCCGAAAGGAGCTCCGGCGTCGGTACCCCAAGCACGCGTGGCCCGAAGACCCTCGACAGGCTCCGGCCGAGCGGCGCCCGGGAAGAAAGAACCCGCGACGCTGACCTGGAAGCGCCTTCCTCAGTCGATCGCTTCGAAGCGACCGAGCGTCCGGTTCTTGCGCACGCGGTCCCAGTCGAAGTACTGACCGTTCATCGCGACGTAGACGCCGGCGGGAAGCACCTGCGCGAACGAGAGCGCGCTGCCGAGGTTGAACAGCCCGTCGGAGCTTCCGAACGCGTACGGGATCATCGCGCCGGTGAGGATGATCGTCTTTCCCTCGACGGACTCGGCGAGGACGCGCGCCGTCTCGATCATCGTGTCCGTTCCATGCGTGATCACGATGCGGCTCTCGGCGGACTTGCGGCAGTTCTCGGCGATGAGCTCGCGATCCGAGTCCGTGATCTCGAGGCTGTCGACCATCATGATCGTGCGGAGGCTGACGTCGAGTCGACAACGGCCGAGCTCGAGCATCTCCCGGACGTGCGTGTCCTTGAAGTACAGCGAGCCGTCCAGCTCGTTGTACTCCTTGTCGAACGTCCCGCCGGTCACGAGCAGCTTGATGGACATGGGGGCCTCCACGATTCGGTGCGCAAGCCGTGCGAAACCTCGCCGGCGACGGAGGAAGATTCTACCGGATCCGGATCGGGACTCAAGCGGCGCCCGGGAGCAGGCGGATGCGAGAGCCTAGGAAGGAAGCAGACGCACGGTGAATCCGACCCAGGTGCCGCCTTCGGGTCGCGACTTCGCTTCGATCGAACCGCCGAGCATTTCGACGAGTCGACGCGCGATCGTCAGGCCGAGCCCGAGCCCTCGCGGTCGGCGCGCGTTCTTGCGCTCCTCGCCCTTGCAGAAGGGATCGAAGAGCTGCGCCAGGCCGGTCTCCGGGATTCCGACGCCGGTGTCTTCCACGTCGAACTGAAGGGCCTCGTCACGATCGCTCGGACGGACGCGGAGCGTCACGCGACCTTCGTCGGTGAACTTCACGGCGTTGTCGAGCGTGTGCGAGAGGATCTGCCGCAGGCGCGCCTCGTCGCCCTCGTAGAACTCCGCGAGGCCCGGCGCGACCTCGATCTCGAGGAGGATGCCCTTGTCCGACGCGGCGCGAGTGAAGTCGGCCATGACGTCGTCGAGCATCGGACGGAGCTCGAAGCGCTGCACATCGAGGGAGCCTTCGGTCGACGGCAGCCGGGAGAAGTCCAGGATCTCACCCACGAGGTGGAGCAACGCTTCCGCGCGATCACGGATCGTCTCGACCATCGAATGGTGCTCGTCCAGCAGCTCGCCGTCCTGGAGCAGATCCGACATCAGCTTCTCGCTGGCGACGGCGGCATCCCGCGCGTCGGTGAGCGAGCGCTCGAGCTCGATCCGCTCCGCGTCCGAGTGGCTCGGGGCGGGCGTTGCTGCGTTCTGTGGTTTCGTGGACTTCATGTCAGGTCTCTCACGGGGCCGTCTGGGTTCCCCCGTCGTGCTTGTCGGGAATTGCAGAGGGGTTTCTTGAGGCGCGCCCCATGGAAAAACTCAAGCCGATGCTCAATAGTCACTTAGCCGCATCGAAAAACGGCCCGAGACCCCCGCATTTGATACAAAGGGCGTCGGAACCCGCGAGAAGAAAGGAGCCCCCGATGACCACCGTCCCGCCCATTCAGGTCGGCAAGCTCAATGACGAGCTGACCCGCCACATGGACGTGGTCCTGAGGTGCACGGCCGAGTCGAAGAAGTACCGACGCCTGCTGCTCGCGACCCCGCCCGAGAATCGCTACCCGTACTTCTATCCGCGCGACACGAGCTGCGCGGTTCAGACGCTCTCCCGGATCGCGATCTCGGACGCCGGCTACTCGTCGGCATCCCTCGCTTTCGACCTGATCCGCGACGCCGCGCATTTCCTCAAGGACGTGCAAGCCGAAGACGGATCCTGGGGACAGCGGTACTCCCTCGACGGGGAGCCCCGCGGGATCTACATCCAGGAAGACAACGTCGCGCACGGGATTGCCGTGATCGCCAACTACCTGCTCGTCGCGAAGGAACGCAGCCAGACGGTTCCGCAGCAGGACGAGTTTCTCGCGGCGATCGACCGCGGGCTCGCGGTGGCGTTCGACCGCTACTACGAGAAGGAGATCGGGCTCTTCCGCTCCACGACGTCGATCCACGAGTCGTCCATCGAGTCCGGCTACACGTGCTGGGTGAACCACGCGTACCACCACGCCGGCCACCTCGCGACGCGCGTCGGACGAGAAATCGACCACGGGCACGTGATCTCGCGGTCGCACCTGGCATTCCGCGAACAGTTCGTGCACTCGGTGAGCGAGCTGTTCCTCCACGGCGACAAGATCCTCCGCCGCTTCGATCCCGAGGGCAACCCCGATCTGCGGCCCGACATCACGCTGCTGAGCCCGTTCTACTTCGGCTTCGTGCCGCACCCGGACGTGCAGCGCCGGGCCGTCGAGTTCATCGAAAAGCAGCTGTGGGATCCCGAGCTCGGGATGATCATGCGATACCTGCCGTTCGGCCGCGACAACTCCATCCACGTGCATGCCGGAAACGGCCCCTGGACCCAGTACACGGCAATCCTCGCCCAGTACTGGTACTCGGTCGGCGAGACCGAGCGCGGCGACGACCTGCTCGATCGCATCGACCAGCATCGAAACGACCAGGGCGAGATCCCGGAGCACCTCTCGACGGTTCGCCGCTTCGAGAACTTCATGCAGACCGAGTGGCAGACGGGGCGCGATGCCGCGAAGGAGTTCGACGGCAGCATCCTCATCCCGGGACTGCCGTTCGACCGGATCCTCGAAGAGACCAACAACATGGCGCGATCCTACGCCGATACGGCCAAGCGCTGCGCGAAGCGAGACGGCTCGGCGCCCGAAGGAGGAACCATCGCCTTCGCGGCCCCGCTGATGTGGTCGCACGCCGAAGTCATGCGAGCCCTGCTCGTGAAGGCCGACGACTGGTGGCCGCTACGAGGGGGGCACGAAGCTTGAGCCTTCCCGCGATCGCCGCCGAGCCGCTGCTCACCTGGAACGGCAGCCCCGAGATCTTCTCGCTCGGCCCGCTGACGATTCGTTGGTACGGGGTCCTGTTCGCGACGGGTTTCGCGATCGGATTCCTCCTGGTCCGGCGCGCCTTCCTGCGCGAGAACAAGCCGATCGAAGACCTCGACCGCTTGCTGGTGGTCCTCATCGTGTCGACGATCGTGGGCGCGCGACTCGGACACTGCTTCTTCTACCACCCCGAGTACTACCTCTCGAATCCGCTCCGCATCTTCGAGGTATGGAAGGGCGGCCTCGCGAGCCACGGAGGTGGAATCGGCGTCCTCACGGGTATGTGGCTCTACTCACGGCGTCGTCCCGATCAGCCCTTCCTGTGGATCCTCGACCGGATCGCGCCTCCCGTCGCCCTGACCGGTGCGCTGATCCGCCTCGGCAACTTCTTCAATTCCGAGATCATCGGCGTGCCGACGGATGTCCCCTGGGGCATCGTCTTCGCGCGGATCGACGACGCCGCCCGACACCCGGCGATGCTGTACGAATCGCTGTCTTACTTCACGATCTTCGTGCTGCTCATCACGCTCGACCGACGCAAGTGGAACACCTGGCCGTCGGGGCGACTCGTCGGGCTCTTCTTCATGCTCGTGTTCAGCGCGCGCTTCCTGATCGAGTTCGTGAAGATTCGCCAGGCCGACTTCTCGGAATCGCTCCCGCTCCGCATGGGCCAGCTCCTGAGCATCGCGCCGGTCCTGCTCGGCCTCGCGCTGTTCCTGCTCGCGAAGGGGCGCCCGGGCGGCACGGAAACGCCGAACGAGAAGGCCGCATGAGTCGCGAGGCACGGCACGTCAACGCGACCGAGGCGGCCGGACCGAATCCCATCGCGAGCTCGACCCCGACCGAACGTCTCACCCGCCTGTGGTGGTGGTGGTTCGGCGCGTACTTTGTCACCGGGATCTTCGCCCAGGGCCAAGGCGAAACGAGCCTCCTCGCGGGCACCGTCGATCGCGTCGACTCGATCGGCATCGCGCTGCTCTTCCTCAACCTGCCGCTCCAGATCTTCCTCGCGATGACCGCGCTCATCTGCGATCGATCGCGCTTCGGCCCTGTCCGCAAGCTCGCCACGCCGATCGCGATCGCCGTCACCCTCCTCATCCTCGTCCACATCGTGATCTCGATCGTCACGATGGCACGCGGCTAGGCAGCCCACGAAAAAAGGGCCCCCCGCTTTCGCGAGAGGCCCTCGATTTCTTCGATGAAGCGTTGCGGCCCGTGGATCAGCGCTGGGCCGGCGAGTGGGAGAACAGCTCGAAGAACTCCTGTCGGCTGAAGAAGTTCTCGTCGTAAACCGGCTCGAACTCGCCCGGCGTGTTCTGCCCGGACTGACCGAGCGCGAACATCGTCTCGATGCGGTTCGGGCCGCCCCCACCCATTTCCACGATCTGCGCGTACGTGGAACGCTGCGCGAACGGCATGTCCTCGACATCGCCGTAGATCGGGTGCGTGAAGAAGATGAGCGGTCGCTCGATATCGTACGGCTCGCTCCCCAGCGTCGCGAGGACGTTGTCGAGCGCCAGCACGATGATGCCGTTCGGATCCGTCGGGATACCGCGGCCGGTGCGATCCTGGAACCAGTTGTAGAGGTTCACGACGCCCGACGAGGAGCCGGCGAGCGCGTGCAGGAAGACGTTGAACAGGATGTCCTGGCGCTGGTCCTCGAACGTGAGGTTCGCGGTCTCGAGCTCGTCTTCGAACACGAGCTTCAGCACCTCGCGCATCCAGGCGTCACCGAGCACCCAGGCGTCGGCCAGAAGCGGGCCTTCCGCCCAGTTCGCGGCGCCACCCGGCACGAGCTGCCCGTCCCACGCTTCCATGAGCGCGAGCGCGTCGCGGCGCTCCGGGGTCGGATCGCTGTTGACCGCAGCTCGGAAGTTGCGCTCGACGAACGACCACGGGTTCCCGCCGCCGCCGAACGACTCGGTGGTCGCGATGCGGATGGCGAGGTCTCGCGCCTGCTCGAACGACAGGTTACCGCGCGTCTCGAGGAACTCGTTGATGACGTGCGATCGGTAGAACGGACCGAACTGGTACTGCGGGTTGTTCGGGCTGTTGATCGACATGCTGTTCGATCGGTTGTTCCAGCCGGCAAAGTACCCCTGCTCGGGGTTGCGGGCCTCGGGACGCTCTTTGAGCTCCAGCGGCGACGGCCACTCCTGCGTCCCGTCGCCGAGCAGCGGGAGTCGCGGATCGGTGCCCTCCGGACGAACCGGATCCCGCCCGGTCATGAAGTAGGCGATGTCCTGGTTGCTGTCCGCGTACATCACGTGCAGCGAAGCCGGCATGCGGAAGAGCGCATCGCCGAACTCGTCGACGTTCTTGGCGCGCGCGATCTCGAGCCCGGCGTTGAGGATCTCCCACTCGAGGTTCACGTGGGAGTTTCGCCAGGAGACGACCGGCTGCTCGGGATCCGGGTTCATCGGATCGAACGGCATCGGGTTGACGATCGGGCCTCGCGACGAGCGGTAGACGCCGAAGGTGACGTCGTCGCCGTCCAGCACCTCGATCGTTTCCTCACGAACGAGCTCCGGCGTTTCCTTGGTCTCGATGTAGTAGTCGGTCGTGTGTCCGTGTCCCACCTGAATCGACCAGGCGTGGTTCGTCGTGCGGCCGACCGTGGGAAGCGGGAAGCCCGGGGTGAAGAAGCCCGAGATGTCGAATCCGTCGCTGCCTCGCAGGGCGACGGAGCCCGACTGGACCGTCGTCGGAACCTGGAAGCCCGTCTGCGGACCCGAGTAGAGGATCGGGTTGCCCGAGGCGGTTCGATCTCCCGAGAGGCACCACGCGTAGCTGCCCATCTTCGCCCAGCCGCCGACGGTGTCGAGGCGCTCGAAGACGCGCTCGTGACGCTGCTTCATGTCACGCGCGGCGGAGAACATGTTGTCGGGGAAGCTCGAGGCATCCGGAAGCGGCGTGTCCGCGCGGCTCGCGAGCGCTCCGCCGTCGGGAATCACGGTCTCGGCTTCCGGGTCGCTGAGCCAGCGCAGGTCCTCGAACATCAGCGCGCCGTCCGGGCCCCACAGATCCGAGAGCTCCTGGAGGAGCGCCGCGTTCTCGACCTGCCCCGGGAAGTACGCCTCGGGGTCCGTCGCGCGGACGTTGAAGACCAGGAGGGCGATCAGGTCGTTCGCCGACCAGAAGGCCGGCAGGATGTTCAGCTCGCGGAACTCGCCCGGCACCTGCGCCGGATCGAACACGAGCTCCTGAATGCGTCGGTTGATGCCGGCCGCGTAGACCCCGAGGATCGTGCGCGGCTCGGGATCGAGCGAGGTCAGCGCTGCGGTCAGCTCGTCTTCGCTGTAGGCGTACGTCCGCGCGAACATGTCGCTTTCCACGAAGTCCGCGCCGAAAATCGCGGCCAGGGTGCCGCGGGCAGTCCGGCGAAACACCTCGAGCTGCCACAGTCGATCGACGGCTACCTCGTAGCCGATCTGTTCGAACACCTGCTCGCCGTTCGCGCCGGTGACGCGCCAATCGCCGAGAGTTTCCCGCTCAGCGCTCAGGCGCCTGCTGCTGGACGAACTGCCGCCACAGCCGGAAAGCATTGAAGCAAAGAGGATTACGGCTACGAGGCCGCACACGTGTCGCAACGTCATGGGAGCCTACTCCGTGGTCGCACTTACTCTGGGGCCCGTCTTTCTTCCGAAACGCTAGATACTACAGAAAACCCCTCATTCCGCGAAACGGAAAACCGGGTCGAAATAGGCGGTGGAACGGCGGTTGCGACCGCCCTCACCGAGGGTATGTTAGGGACCCATGCGCGCCGATCAGCGAGATGACCTGTTCCGTGGGTGGTGCCTCACGCTTCTCGAGGAGTTCCGGAAGCTCCAGGCGAAGCATCCGCCCCTTCGATCTCTGCGCGCGCCCAACCTCGTGGTGCGCGGCGACCTCGAGCGCACCCTCGGCCAATGGGACGAAGACTCCCGCGCGATCGCGTTGTCGGAGCGGCTTCTCGAGCACGCAGGCTTCAACGATGTGCTCGCGGTGTTCCACCACGAGGTCGCGCACCAGATCGTGTCGGAGCTCTACGGCATTCGTGACGCCGTCGCTCACGGGGAAGCGTTCCGTCGCGCGTGTCGTCTTCTCGGAATCCCGGCGGCCGCTCGCATGGAGATCCGGGAAGACCGCGACGAGAGCAGCGCACGGGTGATGGCGCGGATCCGCAAGCTGCTGGCGCTCGGCGACTCCCCGAATCGCCACGAGGCCGAGCGCGCGCTCGCCAAGGCGCACGAGCTCGCGCTACGCCACAACATCGACACCGTGCGCGAGGGGGTCGATCGCGTCTACGACCTCAGGATCGTCACGCCGGTCTTCAAGCGAGTCCCCTCCTGGATCTGGTCGATCTGCGGCATCGTGAGCGACTTCTACTTCACGCTCTACATCTGCCGACGCCAGGACGACGCGAGCGGCCAGCGCTACCAGACGATCGAGCTGTACGGCACGCCCGACAACCTCCAGATGGGAGAGTACGTCTACTACTTCCTGCTCCACCAGGGAGAAGCGGCGTGGAATGCCTACCGCCGTGAGAAGAAGCGTCGTACGGCCGAAGCGGGGGCACCGCGCACCACGGCGGCATCCTCACGGCGAGAGAAGATCTCGTTCCTGAACGGCCTGTACGAAGGGTTTCGCGAGACGCTCGAACGGCAGCGCTCGCGGCTCGCGGAGTCGACGGCGCTCGTCTGGAGCGGGGATCCCGCGCTCGAAGCGTTCTATCGCCAGCGCAATCCCCACGTGAGCACGCGTTCGGTCAGCTCCGCGCTCGAGGAATCCGCGCACGCCGCGGGTCAGATCGAGGGGCGCAAGCTGCGCCTGCGCCCCGGCCTGGACTCGGGCGGTACGCAGGGCGCGACCCGGCTTCTGGAGGACCGCTCGTCCTGACGAGCGCGCGTTGCACGCGCTCGTCAGGAGAGCCGTACTCATCGGTTCAGAAAACGGCTCGAGGAAGAGGGGGAAATGGAGTTGGAATCTGGGTGACCCTCTCCCTCGAGCCATTTACCGCTAAGCTGTTCGATTCGCGCGACACAGGTTGCGCCGCAAACTGATTTCTTTCGCACGCACTCACCCGTTCGCGACCTCCTCGAGGAGTCCATCGAGAAGACGCCGAACGTGCTCGTTCGATTCACTGTCTCGAAGCGCGAGGATCCGTTCGAAGGCGGCCTCGTCGAGCTCGATTCCGCGCAGACCAGCCGAGGCCAGGGCACGGAGGTCGGCATCGCCCTCCCCGTGCAGGATCTCGAAGAGCTCTTCGCGCGCCGCCGGGACGGTGGGCGCATGGTCGGTGAGGCTCTGGAGCGCGTGGATCTTCAGATCGGTGTCCTCGACGTTCCAGTAGGTGTCGATCAGACGGTGCGTGGCCCCGGGCAGGTCCGGATGGTCGCCGAGACCGCTCGCGGCAAAGCGCCGGACGGCCGTCAGCTCGGACGTGTCCGCGAGCAGATGCAGAAGCGTGTCGCCTCCGGCCGGGTCTCCCGAATCGGCGAGCGCGCGGACCGCAGCCAGCCGCGACGCTTGCGACGTCGGGTGCTCGATCTCGGCGAGGAAGAGATCCGTCGCCTCCACGAGGCCCGATCGCGTCAGCCGGTACATCGCGTACGACCGAAGCAGATCGTCATCGCTGTAGCGAACGATGTGCGCGAGCGCATCGGCGATCGCCGGATCCGAGCTGCGCTCCGACGGCAGTCGCTGCAGTGTCTGCAGAACGGTCGCGTATCGATCGAGGTCGGACAGACGGGCAACGACCTCGCCCGGATCGGACGGGAACGCGGCCTCGGATTCCTTCTCGAGCTGGACCAGCACCTCGCGCATCTCTTTCTGGAAGGCCGGACCGGTCCCGAGGAACAGTGCCCGAAGCAGCTTGAGGCGCGCCTGGTCTGACATCGAGTGACGATCGCGGAGCGCATCGAGGTACGCCCACTGCACGTCTTCGTCTTCGAGCGAGCTTTCGAGCTCCTGGACCACCGCGGCGAGGGTTCCCTGGTCGCCGGCGAGAAGCGCGGTCTCGAGCGCGAGCAGATGACTCCAGGCCGAACGCGTCGCCGCATCGACCTCGAACGCGGGATCGTCCGTGGAGGTCGCTTCGCTCGCGTCCTCTCGGATCGTCGGATCGGGGACGGCTTCCTTCGCCGTCGGCCTCGGTTCGAGCGAAGCCAGCCTCGCAGCGGATGCGCTCGCGGCTTCGAGAACGGCTCGCGCCGGCACGGGGCCCTGGGCTCCGACCGAGCTCACCGCGGGACGCAGAAGAAGCGCGGCAATTCCCACGCCCAGAATCGTGATCGTGGTTCGCATGATCGTGTCCTCCTGTTCGTGGGTGGGTTACTGAACCTGGATCGTGACGGTCTTGGTGTGGCCGGACCGGTTCGTGACCTTGACCTGGATCACGTCGCCCGACTGCATTCCGTTGGAGTTGGTATCGAGCGTGTTGATTCCCCCCGGCGTGTCCGCGCCGGTGTCGGGGGATCCGGGAAGGTGGGCCCCGGTGGCTTTGTTCGTGACTTCGATCTGGACGGGCGGATCGTCCGTGATTCCGACGACCGTGAAGCTCTCGTCCGGTGAGATCTCTTCCGGCAGACTGACCGCCGGATCTCCCTCATTGAGGTTCGCGATGATCCACGCGGCCCCCGACACCACCAGAACGCTACTCACCAGAACAAGAACGAGGGCTCCCAGCTGCGGCATGCTCTTCGACATTTCCGTGTCTCCCAAATGACATCACCCATTTTCGATTTACCCCACAACGAGTTCCGGCGAGATTCCGGCGCCGTCACTCGTAGAACCATCAGATATCGCCGATTGCCTTGACGACTTCGTCCACCAAGCGGTCGAGCGACGGCGCTGCACGCTCGCCTTGTCGCTCCCACCACCGGCGCCATTGCCCGATGGAGTCGGCACTCTCGCGAACGCGGTCGGCCGTTCCGGATCCGAAGCTCTGTGCGGTGACGCGGCCGAGCCATTCGAGCGCTTGCGCCCGAAGGTCCGGCATCTCGTCCCCGAGAGAACGGATGGCGATCGAGATCGCGAACGAAGGCTCCAGCTCGTCGAGCGATTCGAGCACGGCACGCCGCAGTCCCGGGTCGGGAGAGCTCGCATGCCGTTCGATCGCTTCGCGGTACCCCTCCCACCGCGAAAGGAATCGACGAATGAAGTCCGTCGTACGCTCTCGGTACGAAACGCGGTCGCTGCGAGGATCCGCGCTGTCAAAGGCAAAGAGATCGCCAGCGAACAGGAGGTCGAGCACGCCGCCCCATGTGTCGTCGCTCTCCGTCGCCAGCATTTCGATATCGATCCCCTGGTCGGCGAGCGAGCGCTCGAACGAACGAGGAGATCGTCGATAAACCTGAAGCACCGCCGCCGCATCGCCGGGCAGCAGTTGACCGCGCGCGCCGAGCAGCGCCGCGGCGGTCGCTCGGAACCACCAGTTCCGTTCTTCTTCCGCGAGGATCGAGCCGAGCACATCGGCTCGCAGCGTGACCTCGAAGCCGCGAGCGGTGCGGAAGATCACACGCATGAGCTCTTCGTCGGCCGGAGCGTCGGCGAGCACGACGTCGAGGATCGACGTCATCTCGTCCGGCGCGCCACCACGGCGAAGCGGGCTCCGGTGCTGAACGAGGAACCGGAGTCCCTCCTCGACGCGATCCGACGGAAGCTGCCCGTCGCGCAGGTCCTCCGCAAGTCTCGCGAGCAGACGTTCCTGCGTGCGAGGCGCGACGAAGTCGTACACCGTCCGCGTCGCCGTCAATCGAACGAGGGCCGAATCGTCGTCGAGAGCGATCGAGCGAAGCCGAGTCCTTCGCGCCCCACGCTCGTTCTCGGGAACATCGAGCTGGCTGAAGGTACGAACGGCCCACGACCGGATTCGAGCGTCGGCACTGGCCATCCATCGCTGGATGAGCTCGGCGGCCCCCGGTCGATCCTGCTCGAACTTCCAGATGCCCTTGATGCCGACGAGCGCGACGTCGCCCCCTCGAGCCGCGAGCACCTGCAGCTCCACGAGCTCGGGATCGGTCGACGAGCGGACGCGGCTGCCGAGCTCGTTGGCGACGTTGGTCGCGAGGCTGACGTCCGCGTCGGACAGAAGCGGCACGAAAGCCGAGCGCCGATCGGGGCGCGCCTGGATGGAGAAGCGCATCGCCGTCGCGCGGAGTCGCTTGGGCAGATCTCGTTCGAACGCGAGAGCCCGACCGATCTCGGCGAGCACGGCCAAGGCGTCGAGCAACCCGTCCTCGCGCGCTTGCGCGCAGAGGGACTCCGCCTGGTTGAGAGCGTCTTCGACGAGCGTGCGCCAGTCGTCGGGATCCTCGTCGCGGGGTGCCTCGACCAGCGCCTGCAGGACGACCACGGCGAGGCGCACCGTGCGGGCGAAGCGCGCGTCGTCGACCTGGGTGAGCGGCGCGACCGCACCGAGAAGCTCCGAGCGGTGCTCGAGGTCGGTCTCATTCTCGATGGAGTCGAAGAGCGGATCCACGTAGCGAGCCAGGTCCTCGGCCGCCAGCGGATGATCCGCGATCGCGAGGCCGGCGCGCATGCGCGCATCTGCGGTGTAACGATCGCCACCCTCGACGATCGACAGAAGCATGCGAAGGTCATCCTCGTCGGTCTCGAACGACTCCCCCGAATCTCGGCGGCGCGTCGAGCGCATCGTCGTGACGAGGTCGGCCAGCGTCGGCGACAGAGGATCGGTCGCCGCGAGCTCACGGAGCAGGTTGCGCGTCTCTTCGAGCATCTGGACGCGGACGCGCGGCGGAAGATCGCCGCGCATGCTGAGGATGCGAAGCGCCGTCGCGCGCAGCTCCGGGAAGCGAGCGGTCCCGGGGTCGGTGAGGACATCTTCGATCGGTCCCCACTGCTTGCGCTCCTGCCAGTGGTAGGTCCACAGTAGCGCCCGCATCGCGTCGCTCTCGAAGGACACGCACTCGTCGAGGAGCGAGAGGCTCAGCGGAACGCGCGGCTCGGCGTCGCCCGTCACCCGATCGAGCGCGTCCAGTCGCAGCTGCACGAAGCGCTGCTCGCGGGCGAGCGGATCGAGGATCGGGCCGAGCCCTTGTTCGACGCGCGGCTCACGCTTCTCGAGCCAACGGGAGGAGGATTCGCCGGATCCCTGACCGGACCCGGCGTCCCCCCGGACGAACTGATGGACCTGGGTCTCGTCGCCGTGGAGAAGCACGAGCAGCTCCCCGGCGCGCAGCGCGAGGCTGGCCAGACCCGGATCCATCGACTCCGTGCGTGTTTCGATTGCGGCCTTCTCGAGGAAGAACCCGTACCCGAGCCCCGGCGAACGAACACCGGAGCGCGAGAGGCTCGCGACCGCTTCGAGGGCGGCGATTCGGTTGTCGACCGGCTCGCGATCGAGCTCGACGACGTCAACGAGCCGACCCGCGAGCTCGGACGAGTCGAGCATGGCCGCCGTCCGGATCGCCGACAGGCGAACGTACGGGCTCGGATTCTGCAGCGAGGCCGCGATCTGTCGGACACCGGTGCGGTGAAGGTTCGGTCGGGGGATGGCCGGTTCGACGGGATCGCGCGTTCGGCGAATCCCCTCGAGGCGCGGCTCGATGCGAACGAGCCGATGGAGCGCGCTGTCGAGGATGGCCTGGGCGCCCTCGGGGACGCGGTGCACGGAACCATCCGCGAGCTCGAGCTCGACCACGCCTTCGATCGACGCGACGCGGATCGAATCTCCTTCCGCGATACCCAGGGCATCCGGGACCTCGACGGCCAGTCGCCCGGCGCGGCTCGGTCCGGCCGGTCGTGCGAGCCCACCCGGGAACTCGACCTCGACCGGCGTCGACATCGGCTCCGACTCGAGCTCGATGCGCCCGACGGCGAGATCGACGCCGCCCTCGGTCCGCGCGAGCCGGACCGGGCCTTCGGATCGGACCGCCACATCCGACGACCATTGCAGGTCGGTCGGGGTGCCGGCCGGAAGCACCACGTCTCGCTCGAGCGGCCACGGCGTGCGCGGCGTCATCTCGAGCTCCCATGCCCCTTCCTCGATGCGGACGAGGAACAGCCCCTCGTTCAGCGAAGGACCGGGACGCAGCATGCCCGAGAGCCAGAAGAAGAAGGCCACCATCGCGGCGATACCCGCGACACCGACCGCCGCGCGCACGGCAACCGCACGGCCCGACATCCGGCGCGAGAGCGTTTCCGCCCCCACGATCTCGGCGACGACCTGCTGCGTGAACGCCTCGCCGAGCAGCGGAATCGGAGACTCCGCCTCCTCCGGCATCGGCTTCGTCGCGTCGACGGAAGACTCGAGCCACGACGCAAACCGCCGGCACTCGCTGCAGGAGCTCAGGTGCTCCGCAACGCGCCGCGCCCGTTCCGGCGGCAGCTCGCCGTGCCGGTAACGGTGCAGATCACGTGTGACTTTCGAGCATTTCATCTTGATGGCATCCGGACTGCTATTTTCGCCGCTCCCGGTTTCTGTCCCGTTCGAACGCGGCGCGCAACCGCTCGAGGCCCTTGCGTACACGCTTGCGAACCCCGGCTTCGCTCAGCCGGAGCTCGGCCGCGATGTCGACCGTCGCCTTGCCTTCGACGACGAGCTCCATCGCCCGACGATACTTGGTGGGAAGTCCCGCGACGTGAGCTCGCAAGCGCTCCGCCTCCGAGCTCGAGCCGGCCGACTCGATCGTCGCCGACCGATCCTGCTCGGCTTCGAGCGCCCGGCCGCGGTCGGCCACGAATCGCTCGCGCTGCCGGGCCTCCCGGGCCGACGAGCGCTGGAACGTCAGGAGATCGTTCCTGGCGATCGACAGCAGCCAGCCCTCGAAGGGCGAGCGGTGCGGGTCGTAGTTGGCGAGCGTCGTCACGGACTTGCAAAGAACGTTCTGGGTCAAATCACGTGCGTCGTGATAAGAGCACCCCCGGCTCATTAGGAAGCGGAAAACACGGTCCTGAAATCGCCCGACGAGCGCTTCCGTGGCCTGTAGGTCTCCCGCCTCGACACGCCGGATCAAACTCAGCGTGACCGCATCCGACTCTTGATGGCGGGTCTCATCCATACAGGTGCAACTTGTCGCGCTCTACGGCCGGGCCGCCGGCCCGGCTTCATGGGGGTATTTGCCGGCGGGCCTCGGAACGGAACACAATTCCGAAAAAAAGTGGAGGCGTGGAATCAGGGACGGATTTAGCGGGCGGCTTCGATCGCCCCTATCATCCTCCGCATGCCCCCATCGTGTCAACGACTTGCGACGATTCCGGGGGCTCGGGAGCGCGGTTCTCGTCGGAAATTTTTCGGTTTTTGGTCACGCGACACCCCTCGACCGGCAAATCCCCTGTGAACGACCCACGTGGGGCAGGCCCCGGAACATCGAAGACGCGCGAAAGGGGGGATCAGTCATCGCTACCGTAACCAAGCAAGACCTGGTCGATCGAATCGCCGAGCGCCTCGGGTGCCGCAAGCTCGAGGTGAGGCGCATCATGCAGGACTTCCTCGAAGAGATCATGTTCGAGCTCACGAGGAAGAACCGCCTCGAGTTTCGAGAGTTCGGTGTCTTCGAGATCAAGCACCGCGCACCGCGCGTCGCGCGCAATCCGCAGACGGGTGCACAGGTCACCGTCCCGGCCCGAGAGGTCGTGAACTTCAAGCCCGGGCGCAAGCTGAAGTCGCTTGCCGAACGGGAGCTCACGTCCCCCGAGGCCGCTACTGCCGCCTACACACGCAACGGCGCATAGAGCAACGCCAGCGAGTCCGTGATGTCCGGCGGCGTCGCACGAAGCGAGCCGCCGCGCGGACACCCTCGGACGATCGAGCCGGCTCTCTCGCCCCGCGATCCCAGCGCACCCTTGATTCCTTGTGTCCAATATGCCACCTTTTGGTGTCATGTCGAAGAATCAAACGGACCGCGTGTGGAAAGCGCTCGCCGATCCCACCAGGCGAGCCATCCTCGAGCTCCTCTCCTCGCGAGAGCGCACGACCGGTGAGGTGATCGACCGCTTCGAGGATCTCTCCCGCTCCGCCGTGATGAAACATCTCGGGATTCTCGAGGACGCACGCCTCGTCGTGATTCATCGGGAAGGTCGCCTGCGATGGAATCGCTTCGACCGCGCTCCCCTCGAAAACGTCTGCGCTCCCTGGCTCGAACGCTACCTCGATGCCCAGGAACGACGCTTCGCGAGGCTCAAGGATCACGCCGAAAGAGCGTCCCGACGAGATCGAAAGAGCTGACCGCCTCCGCGGTCCCCATCTAGCGAACCATCCAGGCAAGGAGAAGCAGGATGAGCCAAGTGGCCGATGTCGGGCTCGTACGAGTCGACCTGAAGATCCCCATCGAGGCGAGCGCGGCGAGGGTCTGGGCGTCGCTCGTCGACGACACCGACGCGTGGTGGCTCGAGGACTATCGCGCGGTGCCCGGCGGCCGGCTGACGCTCGAAGCCTTCGCGGGAGGTCGGCTCGTCGAAGAGACCGGCGACAAGGCGGGCATCCTCTGGGGCCAGGTGATCGCGATCACGCCGGGCGAGTCCCTGAACCTCTCGGCGCAGCTCGCGCCACCGTATGCCGGGCCGGCCACGAGCCTGCTGCATCTGAAGATCGTCGCGGACGGCGAGGAGCGCTCGGTGCTCGAAGTCTCCGACTCGATCTTCGGGCTCGTGACCGAGAAGACCGCGGGCGCCGTCGAGAGCGGCTGGCGCGCGCTGTTCGGCGGCCTGAAGTCTCACGCCGAAGGCTGAGGATGCGTCAGCGGCCGAGCACACCCTCGATCGAATCGCCGAGATCCCCTGCCCGCGCCGCGTACTCACCGCCCGGGCGATCGAGCCTCTCGAGGAGATCGAGCGCGCGGTCGGGATCTCCGAGCACGAGGTAGGCGTTCGCGAGAAACCAGATACCGGCGTCGCGGAGGTCGGCGTCCCTGGAGCTCGCCGCCCGGGAGAGCGGTTCGATGGCGCCCCAGCGGTCCCGGGTCTGCAGGCGCGCGATGCCCAGGTAGAGGTTGGCGACCGCGTGCTCGGGAACCACGCGGACCACGCTTTCGATCCGACGAATCGCGTCGGTGAAGTCGCCCTTCGTGTAGCTCTCCATCGCTCGCTCGAACAGGGCGGCCTCGGCGGCCGGCAATGCCTCGGACATGTCGGTGGGCGCCGGCGCCGGGTCGAGCACGGCGAGCTCGTCGACGGGGTTCGACGCGCGTTCCGGACCGCCGTCGGGAAGCACCGCCCACACGGCGAAGAAGATCGCGACCGACGCGACGACGGCGAGAGCCGGCGGCCAGATCTCGAGACGGCGGCGCGGCGGCTCGGCACGAGGGGCCGGCTTCGGCTCCTCGCGCTCGACTCGATCCGGCTGGCCGTGCAAGCTCCCCGATGCCACCGCCCCCGGCACGACCGAATCCGCGACGATATGCTCGCGCGCTGCCGCGAAGTCCGCCGCCGCGTCGAGCTCCTCCGAACAGGATTCACACTGCTCGACGTGACCGATCAGCTCTCTCGCATGGGCATCGTCGATACGTCCCCAAGCGAGCTTCGCGATGAGCTCCGAACGTCTGCGCGTACAGGCCAAGCCCTAACCTCCCACCGTCATTCTCCCGCCGCGTCCGCAGCGGGGCCATCGACCCGGTCGTGGATCTTCCGAACGACGGCGTCGACCTTCTCATGGACCGTGCCCATCGTCTCGCCGCTTCGCTCGGAGATCTCGCGGAAGGTCTTTCCTTCGACGAAGCGTTCGCGCACGAGCTCGCGCTCGCTGAAGCCGAGCGCCTTCACCGCGGTGGCGATCGACTCTCCCCGGGTCGTGCCGTCGTGGCGCGTCCGGATCTCGGGCGCGAGCGGCTCGGCTTCGGCGGCCACGGCGGCACCGTACACGTGCTCGGCCGAAAGGATCCGGATCTCCTTCAAGAGCTCGTTCCGCGCCTCCTTCGTCGAAGACACGGCATCGGATCGTTCATACACGCGGCGCGACGCTTCTTGAACGACGCGACGGGCTCGCTCATCGCCGCCGGTCAATCCACGCGCGAGGCTCTCGGCGATCGCGGTGTAGCGATCGAAGAACGCGGGCCAGTCGATCGGATCCATCGAACGTGACTCCTCCATGCGATTCCGGTCGGCCCTCGTTTCCTGCTGCCGTCCGAGCGCCACCAGTGTAGCGGACCGCCCTAGGGCTCGCGAACGCGAAACACCGCGCCGTCGACGAACGTCTCGAGCGGGAGGACCTCGACACCTTGACCGTACTTCTCGAAATCCTCGAAAGATCCCTTCGGCAACGGCTGGCGCGAGCGGAACGGCGCGAACCAGACGATGGCGCCCGCCTCTTCGACCGTCGCCGCCGCCTCGACCTTGGTCGGGTGCGAGAGCCGGGTCAGAATCTCCTGCGCACGGACGTCGCACAGGATGTACATCGCCTCCGGCGAATTCGTGTAGACGGTTCCCTCGAGCGGGTTCTCGCGCAGCCATGCGATCATCGGCGACTCCGTCCAATCCCGCGACGTGTAGCCGGGCATGCCGCCCCGCAAGAGATTGCGCACGAGGCGCTCCATCTGGCCGATCGGATGGATCGCGATCCACGCTCCGAGCAACAGCACCGGAAGCGAATGTCCGACCCGCTTCGCGCGGAACACCCGGCCGACCCCCCGGCAGAGGTTCACGGTACCGAGCCACACGAGCGCGAACAGCGGGATGTACACGGGCGAGAGATACCGGTGATTGAGGCGGCCGTAGAAGCTGACGCTCGAGCTCGCGAGCAGGAACGCGACGTACACGACGACGACGACGAGCGCGGTGATCGCGAGTGCGTTCGAAGCCCTCCGATCTTCCGGCTCGCGATCCCGTCGCAGCCAGACGCCGGCCGCACAGCACACGATCACCGCCGCGAATCCGATCGCGAGGAGCTCGAGGCGCGTCTCCAGAGGAAGGCTCTGCTGCGGAAAGAACCACGCCGACACCGTGTCGAGAACATCCTCGGCGTTGCGGATCAGCGTGCGCGGCGGAGGGAGGCGTTCGCCCATCCACGTACCGGTGACGACGCGGTTGCGCGTGAGCCAGACGCCGAACGGGATCGACGAGAGCACCCCGAAGCTCGCGGCATGGGCCACGCGACGACGCAGGCCGCCAGCACCCGGGGCGGCGAGGATCACGAGCCCGCCCGCGCCGATGAGCGCCACGCCGGCGTAGCGCTGGATGACCGCCGCCCCCGCGAGGAGCGCCGCAACCAGCAGGAGGGAAACCCTCGGTCGACTCGCGTAGGCACCGACCGTCGACACGAAGAGCACGACCAGCAGGATGAAGCTGAGCTCGCTCTGCGCGAGCACCGCCGAGCGCACGACGGGATAGGCGCCGACGAGGGCCAGGGCCGCCACGCCGCCGTGGAGATCCGATCCGGTGAGACGTCGGAACAGGAAGGCCGAAGCCAGGACGACCAGCGCAAAGAGCGTGATGTGCAGCCAGCGCGCCGCGGCGAGGAGATCGCCGCCGCCGGCCCAGCCCGCTCCCGCGAGCGTCATCGGATACAGCGGCGGCCAGAGCGTGTACGGCAGGCCGTCGAACTGCATGAAGCCTTCGCCGTCCAGGAGGCTCTCGGCCGTGGAGACGTACTTCACGGAATCGACCGAGAGCGCGATGCCGTGCTCACGAGTCACCTCGTACACGAGCGCCGCCCCGATCAGCGCGATCCCGAGATAGATCAGTCCCGTCCGAAGACGCATCGAAAGCCTTTCTCTTCCATCCGGGGCTCGATCGCCCTCGAGCCCGCGGCATTGTACTTCGGACGAGCGGCCCGATTCCCGCGGACGACGATTTGGATTTTCGCCCGAATCTCGGGCGCCCTCCCGCGTAGACTCCCTATCATGAGTATTCTGACCGCAACCGACTTCCGTATCGAGCCTCGTGAGCAACGCGTCTGGGCCGCCCTGGCCCACCTCTCGGGCCTCTGCACCTACCTCGTCCCGCTCGGCGGGATCATCGCCCCGATCCTCCTGATCCTCGCGAAGGACAGCGACCCGATCGTGCGATCGATCGCCAAGCAGGCGCTCTATCTGAACGTGGCTGCGTTGCTTATGGTGATCCCCATCACCGTCATGGCCATCACCATCATCGGGATCCCGTTCGCGATCGTGCTCGGCATCGTCATGGGCCTGGCCGCGTTCTGCCTCCCGATCATCGGAGCGATCCAGTCGATGGACGGACGCTACTACAGCTATCCGATCGTCGGCCACGAGCCCGAGTTCGCGTAGGAATCACCCTGCGGCGGCCATCCTTCACCAAAATCTAATCCTCTCGTCGCGGCGCGAGCGGTATGCTGTGCGTTCCCGCGTTGCGCACCTGCAGCGCGGGCGCACCGCCAACCACGACGGGAGATCGAAGAATGGGGATCCACGCCGCCGCTGCCCTTTCCCTCTTGCTCGCCATCGGCTCCTCGCCCGTACCGCCGGTCCGCTTCGTCGAAGTCGGCCCCGAGCGCGGTATCGAGACCTACCGGATGTCCTTCGGCCAGGGTGCGGGGATCGCGGCCGCCGACTACGATGACGACGGCGACGTCGACCTGTTCGTCCCCAACCGTGGCGGCACACGAGATCAGCTCTACCGCAACCGGGGCGACGGACACTTCGACGAAATCGCGGCCGACGTCGACCTCGACTCGCTGCGCGATCATCGCGCCGCGTTGTGGATCGACTACGACGGCGATCGCGACCTCGATCTCGTCACCGTAGAAGGCCGCTGCGAGCTGCCGTGCAACCGACAGCTCGTGTACCTGTATCGCCAGGAAGCGGATGGACGGTTCACCAACGCGACCGACGACGCCGGCCTCACCGGCTTGTTCCGCGCCAGCGAGGGCATGCACGCCGGCGGGATCGCGGCCGCCGACTTCGATCGCGACGGCTGGCTCGATCTGTACATCTGCTTCTGGGAGGGCGAGGCGTATCTGCTTCGCAACGACGGACAGGGCGGGTTCGTTGACGTCAGCGCCGCGAGCGGCCTCGACCGCGTCTGGCCCTACTGGCAGCCCGTGTTCGTCGACCTCGACGGCGACGGCTGGCTCGACATCTACCAGAACGTCGACTTCGCCGGGAACATGGTGCTCGTCAATCAGCACGACGGAACGTTCGTCGATCAGGCGCCGGCCGCGGGCGCCGACAACGCGATGAACGACATGGGTGTGACGGTCGGCGACCCGGACAACGACGGCGACTTCGACGTGTACGTCACGAACGTCACGCGCCCGGGCGAGCACAACATCCTCTTGCGCAACGACACGACGGGCACCACGCTCGCGTTCACCGAGATCTCGCAAGCCGCCGGCTGCGACGAAGGCGGATGGGGCTGGGGCACGACGTTCCTCGACGTCGATCGGGACGGCCTGCTCGACATCGCCGCGACGAACGGTGCGTGGGAAGCCAAGTGGCAGAACGACCCCTCGCGCTTCTACCGCAATCTCGGAGAGTCGCCGATGCGCTTCGCCGACGTCTCCACGGACATCGGCTTCGACGATACGGACTGGGGCAGCTGCCTCATCGCCTTCGACGCCGACCGAGACGGCGACCTCGATCTCGCCCAGGCGTGCGCCAACGGCGGCGACCTGCGCCTGCTCGACAACCGGACGAGCCCGTTCACGCGCGCCGCGAACTGGGTGACGGTCCGCCCGCGCATGATGCGGCACCCGAACTACCGCGCCATCGGGGCCGTCGTTCGCGTCACCACCGGCGGCGTGACGCAGTCACGCGTCCTCACCGCGGGAGTCAGCTTCCTCGGGCAGGAACCGGCGGAGGCGCACTTCGGGCTCGGATCGGCGACGACTATCGATCGCATCGACGTCGAGTGGCCCGACGGCGCGACCACCACGACGCTGGTCGATGTGGACGTCAACGAGGTGGTGGACGTGTTCTACCGGCTGGCCTCGGCGACCTCGCGCTAGTCGGTCCCGAGCCGGCGCGCGCACTCGAGCCTCGGCGCGACCGCCGGCCGGGCCTCCATGTCTCAACCGCAGGAACCGCTTGATTCCCCGGCCATCCGGGGTAGTCTTCGAGTGACCGATCCACCCCTATCGGGCGAGCGTCCTGCTCCGCCCCACTCCTCCCATCCCTCCCGGAGGCGCAATGGAACCCTATCGCCCCACAGCCGGCTTCACGCTGATCGAGCTCGTCATCGTCATCGTGCTGCTCGGCGCGCTCACCGCAACCGCGGTCCCGATCTACGTGAACCTCGAAGACGAGGCCGAGCAGGCCGCCGAGGAAGCCGTCGCCGGAAGCGTACGGAGCGGCATCTCGATCTACTTCGCCGATCAGGCCGCCGCCGGATCGCCCGGCTACCCGGCCACGCTCGACTCCGCGGCGAGCTCTTCGAGCGCCTCGGACACCAATCCGTTCTTCGACAACGTCCTCAACGAGGGCATCACCAGCGATTGGTCGAAGACGGGAACCGGCAGCTACACCGGTCCGGCCGGAAACGAGTACACGTATGACTCCGTCGCCGGAACCTTCCGCCGCGTCACCGGTGGTGGCGGAGGAGGTGGTGGTGGCGGCGGCGGCGGCGGAGGAGGAGGCGGCGGAGGCTCGTGATCCCCGCGCTCCGGGCTCGCGTCTGGCCGTTCGTCGGCGCGATGCTGGCCATCCACTTCGGGCTGGTCTGCTGGATCAAAGGCCGTTCGTCGTCACCCGAAGAGATCTGGTGGCTCTCCCACTTCTCGCTCGGCGTCACCAGCGCCGCGCTCCTCACCCGATCCGCACGGCTCGCCTCGGTCGCGCTGGTGCTGATCCTGATCCCGCACGCGCTCTGGCTGATCGACTGCGCGGGCCTCTACGCGCTCGGACGTTCGCCGATGGGGATCACGGCGTACCTGCGGGATGCGGACGCATGGGGATGGGTCGGGACGGCTCACCACTTCTACCTGATCCCGCTCCTCGCGTTCGTCCTTCGATCCGAACGCGCCTTCACGCTGCGGGCCCTTCCCATGGCGGCCGGGCTTCTGGTGTTGCTCACGATCGTGAGCCGGGTGGGATTGCCGCCGGCGAGCAACGTCAATTACGCCTTCGCCGTGCTCCCGGGCGTGCAGCTCGGCCCGGTCGTCTGGTGCAACGGGCTTCCTGCCCCGCTGTACCTGCTCGTCATCAACGCGTGGGTCGTCGTGACGATGTTCCTGCCTTCATCGCTCGTGCTGCGAGCGGTGGCCGGGCGACGGAGGAGATCCGCCGCCCGACCCGCTTGATTTCTTGCTGATCGAACCGGTTCCGCCTACCGAGGATCTGGATCCTAGTAGCGGTAGTGGTTCGGCTTGTACGGGCCCTCGACCGGAACACCGATGTAGTCGGCCTGATCCTTCGTGAGCTGCGTGAGCTTCACGCCCAGCTTCTCGAGGTGCAGCCGCGCGACCTTCTCATCGAGGTGCTTCGGCAGCGTGTACACCGCGTTCTCGTAGTTCGAGTTGTTCTGGTGCAGCTCGATCTGCGCCATGACCTGGTTCGTGAAGCTGTTCGACATCACGAAGCTCGGGTGCCCCGTCGCGCAACCGAGGTTCAGGAGGCGTCCCTCGGCGAGGATGATCACCGAGTGGCCGTCCTTGAAGACCCACTCGTCGACCTGGTTGCCGTGCTCGGCCGGGTTCTTGAGGTTGAGCTTCCGGATGCCGTCGAGCTTCGCGAGGCCGGCCATGTCGATCTCGTTGTCGAAGTGGCCGATGTTCCCGACGATCGCATTGTGCTTCATGCGCGACATGTGATCGGCGGTGATGATGTCCTTGTTGCCGGTCGTCGTGATGAAGACGTCCGCGGTCTCGACGACATTCTCGAGCGTGTTGACCTCGAAGCCTTCCATGGCCGCCTGCAGCGCGCAGATCGGGTCGATCTC
>CAZQZX010000025.1:0-40100 GCA_964597885.1 uncultured Planctomycetota bacterium | reverse complement strand
CTCCCCGTCCACGTTGACTCCGGCCAGGCCGAAACCGAGGCCGAGCCCACCCAGGATGCTCGCGGCGATGAACGCGGCTCGCTTCGGCCCCGAGGGCTTCTGCGGCACGCGCGCTTCGTCGATCGTCTCGAAGTAGTGCTGCCCGGATTCGCGCGCCGTCTCCCACGTGAAGCGCGCGCGATTCTCTTCGGCCGTGGCCTGGGAGAGCGCTTCGTTCCCGCTCTCGATCGCGGCCTCGAGCTGGCTGTATTCCTTCTTGAGTCGCGGCAGCCCGCGCGCGGTGCGGTCGAGGTTGCGCTTGCGATCCTCGAGGTCGCCCTTGCGGGCCTTGAGCGTGAGGATCTGCTGCTTGAGCTCGCGCTCCTTCTGGCTCTCGGCCAGGTACGCGCGGCTCGTCTCGCGCTTGACGTCCTTGACCAGGAATTCCGGCTCCTCGTCGACGGCCGCCTGCGCCTTGTCCAGCTCCACCCGGGCGAGCTTGAGGGGCGGGTACTTCTCGGTCCACTTCTCCTCGAGCTCCTGGACTTCCTTCTTCTTCGCCATGAGCCGCTCGAGCGCCTTGTCGAACCGCGGGTTCCTCTCACGGACCGGCTCTTCCTTGACGCGGCTCATGGACCTCAGGGCGTCCTGGGTCTTCTGAAGCTGCAGCTCCTTCTGTTCGAGGCGGGTGTCGATCTGAGCGATGTCTCGCTCGACTCGCTGCAGCTCGGTCTTGGTCTTGCTGACCTTCCCCGTGTCGAACTGGTGCTTGGAATCGAACTCACGAAGCTTCTCGCGGCGCTCCTCCTGGAGCTCTTCGAGCGTCTTCACCTGATCCATGTACTGGTCCCAGACGCGCTTCACCTGGACCATGTACTCCTCGACGAGACCGTCGATGTACTTCTGCCGGGTCTGGTTCACCACGTTGGCGGCCACGCGCGGCTTCACGTCGGTGTAGCCGAGAATGACCGTGGTATCGCCGCGACGCGTTTCGAGCACCCGCACGGAAAGCTCGCTCAGGATCTGCCCGGCGACGGCATTCGACGAACGGCCACCGCCAGCGAGATTCAGGTCTTCGACGACCGAGAGGATCGTGTCCATCGATCGGACGTCTTCTTCGACCGTGTTCAACCGACGCGCGAACGGCACGGCGACCAGCGACGTTCCGTAGAGCTCCGCGACGACCTGCGGGTCCTTCACGAGGAACACCGTCGACGCGGAGTACGTGTCGGGCTTCGCCATCGCGAAGAACGTTCCGGTGATGCCCACCACCAGAACGCAGACCACGATCAGCCAGCGCCGCCGCGAGGCGATCTCCAGCAGATCGTGGAAGTTCAGTTGTTTGGCTTGTTCGTCCATGGTTCCGTGCCGAACCCGCGGTCCGGCGTCAGAAGAAGATGGAGCCGTTCTGCCCGCGGACCTCACCGCGAACTCGTCCCTCTTCGATTCGCTCGGCGACCTCGTCCACACCCGCGAACTGCGCGGGGATGAGCCATCCGCGAAGAATCGTGTTGGCGGCGCTACCGATGACCTTGATAGGCGTCAGCGCGAGGTCGAGCGCCTCCACGAACTTCCCGAACGTCGTCAGCGGGACAAAGACGATGTCGTCTTCCTTCAGCTGTACGTTGGACGAGGAGTCTCCGTGAGAGCGCATCCGTCGAAAGTTGAACTTGAAGACCTCGGGCTGCACGGGATCGGCGCGGATGATGCGGATGTTCTTCAGATCCGCGAACTGCTGGAACGTCGACCGCACGACCACGTCGAACACCGTCATATCGCCGGTGAACGGAACGGTGGTCCCTCGCTTCGTGGACGTGACGAACACGCGCTTCGAGGCGCGCAGATCGACGAGCACGACGAGATCGACCTTCTTCATGTACTGCCCGAGCAGCTCGGAGAGCGTGTTCTCGATATCGCTTGGCGTGAGCCCCGCCACCTGGAACTGACCGATCAGCGGGATCGTGATCCGTCCGTCCGGACCGACCTGCTGGGTGAGGTTCAGCTCTTCGTAGTTCAGGGACTGGAGGGTGACCGCATCGCGGGGCGCGACGTAGTACTCCTCCGTGACATCGCCGACGAACTTGCGGCCGAATCCCTCCTGCACGCGCACGCGCTGCGCCTCTCTCGAGACGGGCACATTCGAACAGGCGTTCAGGAGCAGAAGCGTCAACGCCAGGAGCGCCATCGAGGCCGTGGACTGGCGTCGCGGAAGTCGGAGAGCCGCTCGCGGCTCGTCAGATGCGTCGTGTGTTCTCATGTGAGATCCATCCGGGGCACTTCGAGCCCGGACGGGGCGGGAATCACACCTTCGTAGGACCCCGGCCGTCGCGGCCTCGGTTGATGAATCGTAACTCCGGGACGAACCTACTGCAGTTGCCGCACGCGCGACACTACCGCGGGCTCGCGACCCGAAACTCTTTCAACACCAGTCGGTCCCACCATCGTTCCTGCGGGTGTGGGTCCGATACATGTTCGTATCGGTTCGGATGCCGATTTTAGTAAAACCTTTTGCAAGCGAAAACCGATTTCCCTAGAATTTAACCGACAGTCTAGCGGGCGGTTAGACACGCGTGTTCACGCTGCACAACACCGGAGATCCGAGCGGGAAACATCGGAAATCCGTGCAGCGAAGCACGAAAAAACAGGCGGTTCGGAACCGAGACGGTGTGCCGCGCGCGGCGCGTTTCCGATGGGGGGGACGGGATTGAGTCCGAGTAACCAGCCGATCACGAAGGGCGATCCCCTCGCCCGACTCGAGACGCGATATCAGCAGACTCTCGACGGCCTCGACGCGGTACGCCTCGTCGGGGAGATCCTCGGTGAGACCTTCGACGAAGCGCAGATCTGCCGCAAAGCCGTGCAGATATTCGTCGACCATCTCCCGTTCGAAAACTGCTCCATCATGCTCCTCGACCCCGATGGGCGGGCCCTCAGCCTGGTCGCCGCCGCGGGCAAAGGAGACGAGGATCGCGACGAGAACCAGCGCGAAGCGCTGAATCGCAATCTGAAGATCCAGGTGGGCGAAGGCGTCGCCGGCGAAGTGGTAGCCACGGGAAACCCTGCGATCCTTGCCGATGCCGGCCGCAGCCCGCAATTCAAGCAGATCCCGAGCGCGATCCCGATCCGATCGCTGCTCTGCCTTCCGCTGCACGCCAAGAACGAGGTCATCGGCGTCATCAACCTGAGCCACCCCGAGATCGAGGAGATCTCGGTCGATCAGGAGAAGACTCTCGAGGTGCTGTCGCGCATGGTCGGGCAGGTCATCACGATCACCCGGCTCTCGAGCGCGCTCATCACGGGGCAGCTGCGGCGCACGGAGCGACTGGCCGGGCTCGGTCAGCTCGCCGCGTCGATCGCGCACGAGGTGAACAACCCGCTGACGAACATCCTGCTGCGCGCCCAGAAGCTCCAGGGCGCCAAAGGACTCGACGACCGCGAGCGCAAGCACGCCGCCGACATCCAGGACGAGAGCGAGCGCATCGCTCGGATCCTGTCGAGCGTTCTCGACTACGCCCGCGACCGTCGCACCGAGATGCAGCCCACCGATCTCAACCGTTCGGTCGGCCGCGCGCTCGAGCTGACGCTCCCGCTGCAAGGCAAGAAATCCAAGGTGCGCGTCGAGCGCGAGCTGCAGGAGGATCTGCCGCTCGCCCTGGCCGACCCGTACCAGATCGAGCAGGTGTTCACGAACCTCGTGATGAACGCGTTCCAGGCCATGGACAACGGCGGCGTGCTACGGATCTCGACGCGCCTGACGCCTGAGGAGCAGGTCGAGGTGTGCTTCCAGGATTCGGGACACGGGCTCCACGCCGAGCAGCTCGACGAGATCTTCGAGCCGTTCTTCACGACGCGGGGCGACAACGGCGGCACGGGGCTCGGCCTCGCGATCTCCCGACAGATCGTGCGCGACTACCAGGGCGACCTGCGCGTCGACAGCCGTCCGAACCAGGGCGCGACGTTCACGGTCGTGCTTCCCCCGAGCCCGCCCGCCTCGGCGTAGGGCTCGATCAGGCCTGCTGCTGCTGACCCTCGAGCATCGACGAGCGCATCGCCTCGTCGAGGATCTCGCCTCGACCGGGCCGCAGTCGATTGAGGATGACGCCCCCCACTCGCACCCCGAGGCCGATCAGGTACTCCTTGCCGGCCACGGCTCGTTCGCGTGAGGTCTGGTAGGCGCCGACGACCATCAGCGTGCTGTCGGCGAGACGGCCGAGAGCCACCACGTCGGGGCCGCTCCCGATCGACGGCGCGTCGATGACGATCCGGTCGAATCCCTTGCGGAGCGAGTCGAACGCGGTCCCGAGCTCCTCCTCCTGGAAGACCTCCGACGGATTCACCGGCGTCGGGCCGCTCGGCAGAACGGAAAGATGCGGCACGCCGGAATCGCAGACGCAGCGGTCGACGGCCTCGCCCGCCGAGACCAGCGAGCTCAGTCCCCGCTCGTTCTCCACGTGGAAGATCCGATGGATGCGCGGATCCCGCAGGTTGGCGTCGACGAGCAGCGTTCGATGCCCGGACTGCGCGAGCGACACCGCGAGGTTCGCGGCCGTCGTCGTCTTGCCCTCGCCCCGCCCGGCGCTCGTCACGAGGACCACGCCGTCACCGCGCACGGCCCTCAGTCCCCCGCCCGAGTCCGACTCGGACGATCGGCCCGTGCGCCTGCCGCCGGCCGGCATCGGGACTCCGCCCGAGCGCCCGTTTCCACCGCCCCCGCCTCCGCTCACCCCGCCTCCGCTCACAGAGTGCAGGCTGCCCATTCCCGAGCAGATGCCGCGGAACGCCTCGCTGACCGCGCTTCCCGGCTGCTCGACCGTGATGAGCTTCATGCGGTCGGACGCGTGCCGCCCACCGAGCTGCGGGATGAACCCGAGCGGCGGAAGACGAAGCGCCTGGCGCACATCGCGGCTTCCCTTGATGCTGTCGTCGAGGAGCTCCAGGAGGCCGATCAGGAGCAATCCGCCGAGGAGCCCGGCGAGGACGGCCGCCGCCAGATTCCGTAGCGGACGCGGATGGATCGGCGACGTCGGTACGAGCGCCGGATCCACGACCTCGACGAGCACTTGCCCGGCCTGCGTCGAGCGCGCCAGCCACGCGTCCGCCTTCTCGGTGCGCACGCCGCTCAGCTCGCGCTGCAGCTCGGCCCGCCGCGCGAGCAGCCGCTCGAACGCGTCGACCCGATCGCGATACGACCGCGCGCGACCGCGCATCTCCTCGTAGCGTTTCTCTCGCTCCGCCGAGACAGCCGAAGCCTCCGCGATCCGACGACCGAGAAGGGCCAGCGCTGACGCTTCGAGGCCCTGCATCGTCTGATCCGTCTCGGTCAGCCGGGTCCGCACGGCGTCGAGATCCGATTGGCGATAACCGCCCCGCGAGAGGATGCGCGCCTCTTCGCGCTGGAGCTTGTCGTGCTCGTTCCGGAGGCGACGCAAGCGCTCGAGAGCGCCCTGGTCCCCCAGCATCCCGAGCCGGACGTCCAGCGACTCGCCGGACTTGACGGCCTCGGCAATCGACTCGCGCTTGCGCTCGAGCAGCTGCAGGGCGTCCCGGGCCTCGAAGAACGAGACCCGCAGCGCGCGCAGCTCGTCCTCGATGTCGGCGAGGTCCTGCTCGCGCCCACGGCCGCCCCGCTCCCGGGACAGATCGCGGATCGACTGCCCGACCGTCTCGAGCTGCCGACGGATCCGCGCCTCGCGCCGCGTGATCTCGTCGTCGCCGGGAGTCTGCTGCTTCTCGCGCATGGCCGCCGCGAAGAGATCGAGGAGCTGATTGAGGGCGCCGGCGATCCGATCCGGATCCATCCCCTCCAGGCTCACGTCGACGAGGTCGGCGGTCTCCCGTGGACTCACCACGAGCGCCGTGTCGAGGTGCGTCAGGAGCTCGTCGTGAGAACGGTCCGAGTGCTCGGACCACGATTCCATCTCCGCGACCTCGACGAGCCGCTCGAGCATGGGACGCGACGTGAGCGCCGCGAGGTGGTTCAGGGCCGTACGACGACGTTCGTCGATGGATCCGCCAAGGGGCAGCGGCGCGTCGGAAGGAGTCGTGGACGAGGCTCCGTTGGCCCCCTCGGCCCCCGTGCCGGGAGCGCTCGAACCGTCCGCGCCGAAGGCGCGCTCAGCGACGACGAAGCGGGCGAGGTCTGCGGCGGGGTCGAGCCCCTGGACGAGAACGGTGGCGTCCGCCCGGTAGATCGGGGCGGTGAAGTAGGTCCCGACCGCGACGATCGTCACGACCAGTACGAAGAACGTCGCCCACGCAGCGCGGCGGCGCCGTAGGACGCGCAGGGTTCTCCGGATCCTCGTTGTTCGGGGCTCGATCAATGGGTGCGATCCATCGCCCTGCGGCGCAACGCCTTGGCGGCCGAAGCCTCCGAAAGGCGTCCCTCAACGACCCTCGGCAATCCGAGCGATTCCGATATCTCTAGTATCGGCGCAGAGCTACGCGCTCTCCCGCGAAAAATCCATCCGAGTGAGTTGTCGCCTCACTCCGCCTTCTTTTCGCTCATCGAGAAGGCTCGCGAGCCCGCCGCTACTTGAAGAAACGGAAGTACGTGATCCAGTACAGCGCGGCGATCCCGTCCTTCCAGGTGATCTTCTTGCCTTCCTTGTACTCACGCCCGTGGTACGAGATCGGCACTTCGTAGATCCGCCATTGCCCACGGGAAACTTTCGCCGTGATCTCGGGCTCGATTCCGAAGCGGTTGCAGCGGAGCCGTATGCCCTCGAGGACCTCACGCCGAAACACCTTGTAGCACGTTTCCATGTCGGTGAGGTTGAGATTCGTCATCATGTTCGAGTAGAGGGTGAGCCACTTGTTCCCCACCGAATGCCAGAAGAACAGCACGCGGTGCGGCCCGGACAGGAAGCGCGATCCGTAGACCACGTCGGCCTTCCCGCTGGTAATGGGCTCGGTAAGAACCGGATACTCGCGCGGATCGTACTCGAGGTCGGCGTCCTGGATGATGACGATGTCGCCGGTCGCGTGGCCAAAGCCCGTGCGAAGCGCCGCGCCTTTGCCCTGGTTGTGCTCGTGCAGGATCACGCGCACCCGCGGCTGATCCATCCGGGCGAGGATGTCGCGCGTGCCGTCGGTGGAGCCGTCGTCCACGAGGATCACCTCGAAGACACCCGGCTGCGCGAGCACCGTTTCGACGACGTTCTCGACGGTGTCCTTCTCGTTGAACACCGGGATCACGACCGTTAGCTTGGCCGCCGCCTCCTGCAAGACGGACCCCCTCTTCAGACGTGGCTGGAACTGAAGGCCCTAGGAGCCGACCGTTCCGTACTGCGACTCGTAGTAATCCATGTACTGGCCGCTCTTGATCCGCTCCCACCACTCGCGGTTGTCGAGATACCACTGGATCGTCTTCTGGATGCCGTCCTCGAAGGACACCTCGGGCTTCCAGCCGATCTCGCCCTCGATCTTCGCGTTGTCGATCGCGTACCGCTGGTCGTGACCGGGGCGGTCCTTCACGAACTTGATCAGCGACTCGGGCCGGTCGAGCTTCGACAGGATGAGCTTCACGATGTCGATGTTCTTCCACTCGTTGTCCGAGCCGATGTTGTAGACCTCGCCGGCGCGGCCCTTTTCGAGCACGGCGAGGATCGCCCGGCAGTGGTCCTCTACGTAGATCCAGTCGCGGACGTTGGCGCCGTCCCCGTAGACCGGCAGCTCCTGTTCCTCGAGCGCGTTCGAGATCATCAGCGGGATCAGCTTCTCGGGGAACTGGAACGGACCGTAGTTGTTCGAGCAGCGCGTGATCGTGCAGTTCATCCCGTGGGTGTGGACGGCCGCGCGCACGAGCAGGTCAGCCGACGTCTTCGAGGCCGAGTACGGGCTGTTGGGCGCCAGCGGCGTGTCCTCGGTGAACTTCCCTTCCGGGCCGAGCGAGCCGTAGACCTCGTCGGTGCTGACCTGGAGGAAGCGCTCGATGCCCCGCTGTCGGCTGACGTCGAGCAGCTTCTGCGTGCCTTCGATATTCGTCCGGATGAAGTCCGTCGCGTCGTGGATCGATCGGTCGACATGCGACTCGGCCGCGAAGTTGAGCACCGCGTCGGTATCGGGATCGATCACCGACTCGACGTCGTTGCGATCCGTGATGTCGCCCTTCACGAAGCGATAGCGCGGATGCTCCTCGAGGCCCTTCAGGTTCTCGAGGTTGCCGGCGTAGGTCAGCTTGTCGATGTTGACGACCGACCAGTCCGGCCGCGACTCGAGCACCACGCGAACGAAGTTGCTCCCGATGAAACCGGCTCCGCCGGTGACGACGATCTTCATGGACGTTCGTCCTTCCTCTTCGCCCCGCCGCGTGCGGGGTCGTGTCATGCCGTGGCTGCAGCGGCGAGATACTCCTCGAGCGCTTCCTCCCAGGGAAGCATCGGATCTCCGCCGTCGAGCTCCATGTGATAGTTCCTCATGCGGGAGTCCGCGGGCCGGTGCGCCGGCCGGGGGAACTCCGACGACGAGCACGGCTCGATCGCCGCATCGCCGAGGCCCGCGATCTCGAGCGCGCGCTTCGCCAGCCCGTGCCACGAGCACTCGCCGCGCCCGGATGCATGATAGATCCCGAAACGGCCCTGCGCCTCCAGGAGCCTCGCGATGGCTCGCGAGAGCTCCATCGTCGACGTCGGGCAGCCGACCTGGTCGTCGACGACCTTGAGCGGGTGCCCCTCGCGGGCGCGCCCCAGTATGGTCTCGACGAAGTTCTTGCCGTGGTGGCCGTAGAGCCACTGCGTACGCACGATCCTGAATCGCGCGCAGTGGTCTCGAAGCGCCTGCTCGCCCCACAGCTTCGAAGCCCCGTAGACGGACAGCGGACGGGCCATGTCGTACTCGAGGTACGGCTCGCCCTTCTCCCCGTCGAAGACGAAGTCGGTGCTGACGTGGAGGACCTCGGCCTCGACCGCCGAAGCGGCCACGGCCAGGTTGCGCACGCCGAGCCCGTTCACGGCGTAGGCTTCGTCGGGCTCGCTTTCACAGCCGTCGACATTCGTGATCGCGGCGCAGTTCACCACCGCATCGGGAGTCGTCTCGGCGAGGAGCGCACCGAGGCCGGCCGCATCACGAAGATCGGCACGGTCGCGGCCCGCCGCGATCACCGTGTAGCGATCCGAAAGCGTCGGCACCAGATCCTGGCCCAGCATGCCGTTGGCGCCGATGACGAGCACGGTCTTCATCGCGCTAGCCCTTGTTCGCCCCGCCGTCGTGGACGAGGTTGCTCGCCCGGATCAGGCTCTCGAACGTTCCGGCGTCGGTCCACCAGCCGTCGAGCTTCTCCCAGGTGAGCGTGCCCTGCTCGATGTACATGTTGTTCACGTCGGTGATCTCGAGCTCGCCACGCGCGGACGGCTCGAGCTCGCCGATGAAGTCGAACACCGTCGAGTCATACATGTAGATGCCGGTGACGGCCATGTTCGACTTCGGATCTTTCGGCTTCTCGACGATGTTCGTCACGCGATCGCCGTCGAGCTCCGCCACGCCGAAGCGCTCCGGATCCTCGACCTCCTTCAGCAGGATCTTGCCGCCCTTGTCCTGCGCGCGGAAGGCATCGACCGCCGGCTTGATCGAGCGCTCGACGAGGTTGTCGCCGAGGATGACGCAGATCTTCGAGCCCTCGGCGAAATGCTGCGCCAGGCTCAGCGCGTCCGCGATCCCGCCCTCGCCGCTCTGGTAGGTGTAGTTCAGGTGCTTCAGCCCGAACTCCGCGCCGTTCTTCAGCAGGCGAAGGAAGTCGCCCGCGCTGTTCCCACCGGTCACGAGGAGAATGTCGTCGATGCCCGCCTTCACGAGGGCCTCGATCGGGTAGTAGATCATCGGCCGATCGTACACCGGCAGGAGGTGCTTGTTCGTCACTTCGGTCAGCGGACGTAGCCGGCTTCCCAGCCCTCCCGCGAGAATCACGCCTTTCACGACATCTTCCTCCTGGTCAGGTGAATCAGCCGGCCTGGCAGCCGGCGTCCTGTTTCAAGAACCACTCGACGGTCCGGTCGATCCCCGTCTCGAAGTCGATCTCGGGCTCGTAGCCCATGAGCTCACGCGCGCGGCTGATGTCGGCGAGCGAGTGGCGGATGTCGCCCTGTCGCTCGGCGACGTGCTCCGGCCGGATCTCGGCGCCCATCCGATCGCGCACGGCGCCCGCGAGAGCGTTCACGCTGATCGAACCGCCGCACGCGACATTCACGACCTTGCCCCAGGCCGCCGGCGATCTCGCCGCCAGCACATTCGCCTGGACGACGTTGTCGACGTACGTGAAGTCGCGGGACTGCTCGCCGTCCCCGTAGATGGTCGGCGGCACCCCGTCCTGGAACGCCTTCAGGAAGCGCGGGAGCACCGCCGCGTAGGGCGAGTCCGGATCCTGGCGCGGACCGAAGACGTTGAAGTAGCGAAGGGCCACCGTCGGCAGCCCGAGCGCGCGGCTGTAGACCGCGTAGTAATCTTCCGCGGCGAGCTTCGAAGCCCCGTACGGCGAGATCGGCTCGGGAGTGAGCGTCTCGACCTTGACGGTGGCATCGACGTCGCCGTAGACCGCCGAGGACGACGAGGCCACGAAGCAGCGCACGCCGGCGCGCCGCGCCTCTTCGAGCAGGATCGAAGTTCCGAGCACGTTGACGCGCGTCGTCGCTCCCGGATCCTCGAGCGAGCGCGGAACCGAGGACAGCGCCGCCAGGTGGTACACGAAGTCGACACCCTCGCAAGCCGGTCGCAGCTTGTCGGAATCCCGAAGGTCGCCCTCGACCACCTCGAGATCCGGGCCGAGGCCCTCCACGTTCGAGGCGTGCCCGGTGCTGAAGTTGTCGAACACGCGCACGCGTCGCCCGTCCGCCAGGAGCCGACGCACGAGGTGCGAGCCGATGAAGCCCGCTCCACCCGTGACGAGATCGATACCCGTTCCGCCGTTCTGTTCGCTCATCTTCTGCGATCACTCATATCGTTGAGCCCGAAGCGTCACCGGGTCGGTGTGCCCTGGGCTTCGCGTTGTTTCTTGTACCAGTCGGCATAGTCCCGGATACCCTCGCGGATCGGCATCGAGGGATCGTAGCCGAGCTCCTCGCGGGCGCGCGAGACGTCCGCCCACGTCGTCGGGACGTCGCCGGCCTCCTTCGGGAGGAAGCGAATCTTCGCGTCGCGTCCGACCGCCGCGCCGATCAGCTCGATGAGCTCGAGCATCGTGATCGTCTCGGATTCCCCGAGGTTGTACACCCGGTAGCCGTCCGCCCTCTCGAGCGCCCGCACCGTACCATCGACGATATCGCTCACGTGAGTGAAGTCCCGCCGGGCGGATCCGTCTCCGTAGAGCGGAATCTCCTCGTTGTCGTAGACCTTCTGCGTGAAGTGCGCGATCGCCATCTCGGGACGCTGGCGCGGGCCGTAGACCGTGAAAAAGCGCAGCGCCGTGATCGGAAAGCCATAGAGATGGTGGTACGTGTAGCAGATCAGCTCCCCCGCGCGCTTCGACGAGGCGTAGGGAGAGACGGGCTTGAGATCCGGGTCGTCCTCCGAGAACGGCAGATTGACGCTCTCGCCGTACACGGACGACGACGAGCCGAACACGAACGGGATCCCGCCCGTGCGCCGCGCCGCCTCGAGCAGCGTGATCGTGCCGTTCAGGTTGATGTCGAAGTAGCTCTGCGGGTCGCTCACCGAGTTTCGAACCCCCGGCATCGCGGCCAGATGGATCACCCCTTCGAATCCCGATTCCTCGAACAGCCGATCGATGAGCTCGCGATCGCGGATGTCGCCCTCGACGAGCCGGTAGTCGTCACGGTCGAGCAGCGGCTCGACGTTCGCACGCTTGAAAGACGAGTCGTAATAGTCGTTGAAGCAGTCGAGGACGCACACTTCGTGTCCGTCCGCGAGCAGTCGTTCCCCGAGGTGCGAGCCGATGAACCCGGCCCCTCCCGTCAAGAGAACCTTCATCCCGTGTCTCCCCTATGAGGGTCTTTCCAAGCGGCTCCGTCTCCGGGGGGCCTGCCCCGCGAGAGGATCGTGTTCAGAGGCGGACGACGTTGTCCTTTCCGGAAAGAGCTCCGGTCGCGTTGCGAGTGTCGACCAGCACGGCGGCGTGCTCGACGACGTTCTCGATGTCGAAGCTCGTGTGGTCCGTGACGAGCACGACGCAGTCGTAGGCGGCGATCGCTTCCGGCGTCAGCTCGACGGAGTCGCCGGCGAAGCCCGGGATCTCGAGGTGCGGCACGAACGGGTCGTGGTACTCGAGCACCGCGCCCCGAGCCTGCAGGAGCGCCATCACGTCGAGCGCCGGCGACTCCCGCACGTCGCTCGTGTCGCGCTTGTAGGCGACACCGAGGATCAGGATCCGCGAGCCGTTCACGGGCTTACGGTGCGCGTTCAACGCATCGACGACTTTGCTCGTGACGTGGCTCGGCATCTCGCCGTTGACCTCGCTCGCCAGCTCGATGAAGCGCGCGCGATAGTCGAGGGTTCGAAGCTTCCACGAAAGGTAGTGGGGATCCACCGGGATGCAGTGACCGCCGAGACCGGGGCCGGGGTAGAACGGCATGAAACCGAACGGCTTCGAGCCCGCGGCGTCGATGACCTCCCAGACGTTGATCCCCAGTTTGTCGCACATGATCGCGATCTCGTTGACGAGCGCGATGTTGACCGAGCGGAACGTGTTCTCGAGGAGCTTGACCATCTCGGCGGCGGCCGCGGACGAGACGCACACCACGCGCTCGACGAACGACGCGTACAGGGCACGCGCGAGCTCGGTGCAGTCGTCGGTCACCCCGCCCACCACCTTCGGAGTGTTGCGAAGTCCGTAGGTGGCGTTGCCGGGATCGACGCGCTCGGGCGAGAACGCGAGGAAGAAATCCCGCCCCACTTCGAGGCCCTCGCGGGCCAGCCGGGGCAGGATCACCTCTTCGGTGGTTCCCGGATAGGTCGTGCTTTCGAGCACCACCAGCCGCCCGGGCTCGAGGTGCTTTTCGATCTTCTCCGCGGCCTCGACGATCCTCGAGATGTCGGGATCCTTGGTCTTGCGAAGAGGCGTCGGCACGCAGATGCAGACCGCATCGACATCGCGCAATCGCTCGAAGTCGGTGGTCGCATCGAGATGGCCGTCCTGGACGCATGCGGCGACCGCCTCATCCGTCACGTCGAGGATGTAGGAACGGCCCTCGGCGATCGACGAGACTTTCTCCGGGTCGATCTCGAATCCGAGCGTCGGAAAGCCCGCGGTCGCGAACTCCACGGCGAGCGGCAGCCCGACGTAGCCGAGTCCCACGACCCCGATGCGGGCCGAACGGTCGTTGATCTTCGCCTCGAGTGCGGCGCGAGTCACGGGGGTCACTCCACCGTCACGCTCTTGGCCAGGTTGCGGGGCTGGTCGACGTCGCATCCGCGCGAAACGGCGATCCGGTAGGCGAAGATCTGCAGCGGCACCACGTTCACGATCGGCGAGAGCTCCTCGCGACAGCGCGGCACCCGGATCAGGTAGTCGGCGGATTCGGGGGGCGACGCCTCGTCATCCGCGATCAGTGCGACGACCTTGCCGCCGCGCGCTTTCACCTGATCGATATTGCTGACCATCTTCGCGTACGTCACGCCCGGCGTCGCGATGGCGAGGACGGGCATGTCGTCTTCGATGAGTGCGATCGGGCCGTGCTTCAGCTCGCCCGCAGGATACCCCTCGGCGTGAATGTAGGAAAGAGTGTAGCTGATCTCCTTGAGCTTCAGCGCACCCTCGAGGGCGATCGGGTAGTTGATTCCGCGCCCCATGAACAGGAAATGCCCGACATCCTTGAAGGTCTCGGCGATGTCGCCGATCTCGTCGAATTGCCCGAGGATGTGCTCGACGCGTCCGCGGATCTCGCGCAGCTCGCCCGCATACGTGGCGAGCATCTCCGGGTCGGCACTCCCTCGGTGGCGGGCCAGGTAGAGCGCCAGGAGGTTCAGGACCACCAGCTGACTCACGAACGCCTTCGTCGACGCCACGCCGATCTCGGGGCCGGCCTGCGTGTAGACCACGCCGTCCGCGTCCCGGGAGGCCGTGCTGCCGATGACGTTGCAGATCGAGATGGTCCGCGCCCCACGCGCCCGCGCCTTGCGCATCGCGGCGAGCGTATCGGCGGTCTCGCCGGACTGCGTGATCGCGAGCACGAGGCACGTCTCGTCGAGGATCGATTCCCGGTAGCGGAACTCCGAGCCGATGTCCACCTCGACCGGGATCCCGACGAGCTGTTCGAGCACGAACTTGCCGATCAGTCCCGAGTGCCACGAAGTGCCGCATCCGACGATCACGATCTTGCCGATCGCCCGGATGTCCTCCGGCGTGAGGTTCACCTCCGGAAGAGTGACTTCGCCCGCTTCGTCGATGCGACCGAGCAGCGACTCGTTCACGACGCTTCCCTGTTCGTGGATCTCCTTCAGCATGAAGTGCGAGTAGCCGCCCTTCTCCGCCTGCAGGAGGTTCCACTCGATCTCACGCGGCTCCCGGTCGACGACGTTGCCGTTGACGTCGGTGAGCCTGGCCCCGTCGGCCGAGAGCGTGACGATCTCGTCGTCTTCGAGGACGAGGATGCGTCGCGTGTGCGCCAAGAGCGGCGGGATGTCCGAAGCGAGGAAGTACTCGCCCTCGCCGACGCCGATCACCATCGGGCTGTCTCGACGCGCGCCGATCAGCCGATCGGGGAATCGTCGATGCAGCACCGCGATCGCAAAGGCCCCCTGCAGCCGCTTCACCGACGCGCGCACCGCGCTCTCGAGGTCGTCGCCCTCGAGGGAATCGGAAATGAGCTGCGCGATGACCTCGGTGTCGGTCTCGGTCGTGAAGGTATGCCCGTTCGCTTCGAGCTCGGCTTTGAGCTCGCTGTAGTTCTCGATGATGCCGTTATGCACGAGCATCACGTCGCCGGCGCCGTCCTGGATCGGATGGGCGTTGCCTTCCGAAGGACGGCCGTGGGTGGCCCACCGCGTGTGGCCGATTCCGACACGACCGTCGAAGTCGCCGAAATCGAGGCCGTTCAGCAGCTCGGCGAGCTTGCCGGCACGACGGCGGACGTGGAAGCCGCCGTTCCCGATGACGGCGAGACCGGCGGAATCATACCCCCGGTACTCGAGCCGTTCGAGACCGCTCGCAACCACCCGTCCCGCTTGCTCCTGGACGATGCATCCGACGATTCCGCACATGGGCTTATCGACCTGAAGTCAGCCGGACGCGCCGACCGGCTGGATCCGTTCAAGGGGTGCTGTCGACCTCGGCGACCTTCTGCTCGAAGTACTCGAGGGTGCGCCGCAACCCCTCGTCGAGCGAGACCTTCGGTTCCCAGCCGAGAATGCTCCGAGCCTTCGAGATATCGGGCTGGCGAATCTTGGGATCATCGACAGGAAGCGGCTCGTGCTTGATCCCGCTCCGTCCGCCGGTTCGCTCGATGACGGTCTTCGCGAACTCGAGGATCGTCATTTCCGCCGGATTCCCGATGTTGACGGGCTCGACTTCATCGGACAGGAGGAGGCGATAAATGCCATCCACAAGGTCGTCGACATAGCAGAAGCTTCGGGTCTGCGAGCCGTCGCCGAACACGGTCAGCTCCTCGCCCCGCAGCGCCTGGCTCATGAAGGTCGGGAGGGCCCGGCCGTCGTCGAGCCGCATCCGCGGGCCGTACGTGTTGAAGATTCGGACGATTCGCGTGGCGACGCCGTGGTAGCGGTTGTACGCCATGGTGATCGCCTCGGCGAAGCGCTTCGCTTCGTCGTACACCCCGCGCGGGCCCACCGGGTTGACGTTCCCCCAGTAATCCTCGGTCTGCGGGTGCACCGTCGGGTCGCCGTACACCTCGGAAGTCGACGCGATCAGGAATCGCGCGTTCTTCTCCTTGGCGAGGCCGAGCGTCTTGTGCGTCCCGAGCGAGCCGACCTTGAGCGTCTGGATCGGATACTCCAGGTAGTCGATCGGGCTCGCCGGCGAGGCGAAGTGCAGGATGTAGTCCACCGGGCCGTCGACGTGCATGTACTCCGTCACGTCGTACTTGATGAACTTGAACCCCTCGTGATCGAAGAGGTGCGAGATGTTGTTGACGTCGCCGGTCAGCAGGTTGTCGAGGCAGATGACCTCGTTCCCTTCGGCGAGCAGGCGTTCGCAGAGGTGGGAGCCCAGGAATCCGGCTCCTCCGGTGATAACGGCTCTAGGCATCGGTGTCGGGGTACCTTTGACGACCGCGGATCGTCGACTGGTGAAGCGACCTCGGCAACATCGCGGTGCATCGCGAGGCCGTGTGCAGGTGGACACGCGCTGGCGCAACGTGGAACGGTGATTCGAGGAGATCTCGCTCGAGTCCGGCTCGACCGCGACTGGCCGCAACCGAGCGAGTTCCGTCGGGTTCGCCAGATTATACTTCGCTTCGGGGACCGGTCAAGTTCAGCACGCTCTTCAGAAGCCTTTTTGCCACAATGGCTTCCGCGGAGATCAGCGCAATATCAAAACACGCCGCCGGGCACGATGATCACGTCGCCCGGGCGCACCGGGACGTCGCGCGTGGCGTCATCCCGAACGGCCGCACGAAGGTCGACGCGCTCGGTCGTGGTGCCCTCGTCTCCGTGGCGGAGCAAGCGGATCGCCCCGGGCTCGGCCTGGCTGGTGAATCCCCCGGCCGCGAGCACCGATCTCAGCACCGTCGGCTGATCGGCGAGCAGCAGCGGATAGCGCCCGGGCTTGCGCACCTCGCCCCCGATGTAGACCCAGCCGTCCGGGTTCGACTCGTCGGGGATGACGATGGTGTCGCCGGGCAACAAGCGCAGGTCGTTCTCGATCCGATCGCGATCGGTGATATCCCCGAGGTCGAATCGGATCACCGTGGGCAGCCCGCCACCGGGTCGCGGGCGATGGATCTTCAGGTCGCCGCGCCGAACGTGGTCGGCGAGCCCGCCCGCGAGCGCGAGCGCCTGCGACAGCCGGAGTCCCCCGCCCATCGGGATCGGATAGGCGCCGGGCGTGCGAACGCCCTGCAGGAGGTAGACGTTCCGCGGCGCGTACGAGACCACGTGCATCGCGATACCGGCCGATCCGACGAAGCCCGAGTCCTCGATCGACTTGCGGATCGCGTCCTGGATGTCGGTGAGCCCCCGGCCGGCCGCATCGAACACGCCGACGCTCGGGATCGCGATTCGTCCGTCCGGCGGGATCACGAGCTCGAGGGGCCCGATCTCGAGAGCAAGCACCTGGACGCGGACGCGGTCGCCGGCCGCGAGCGCGAACGCCCCGCCGCTATCGGCCGCCCCACGCTTGGGGGTTCCTTCGACCGCCAACCCGACCGAGGCCAGGCCGAACAGGACGACCGCCGCCGCGAGCGACAGACGGATTCGATCCACGTTGAGCCGGGTTCCCGTTCCGTGGAGTCTCTTCATCGTGCACCTCCCCGTTGCGTTCCGCTCGTTCGGTACTTCGCGGGCCCGCGTGCGCGAGCTTGCCGGATCAGGTCGCTGCCGACGACGAAGCGAAGTACGTGTCGATGAAGCTCGTATCGAAGTCCCCGCCGATGAAGCTCGCGTGCGCGAGGATCTGCAGATAGAGCGGGATGGTCGTCTTGATGCCTTCGATCACGAATTCGTCGAGCGCGCGCCGCATGATGTTGATCGCCTGGTTGCGATCCGGCGCGTGCACGATGAGCTTGCCGATCATCGAGTCGTAATGCGGCGGCACGTGGTACCCCGAGTACGCGTGGGAGTCCATGCGCACCCCGATGCCGCCGGGGGGACAGTACAGCCCGATCCGTCCCGGACTCGGCTTGAAGTCAGCGGCCGGATCTTCGGCGTTGATGCGGCACTCGATGGCCGCTCCCTCGAGGCGAACGTCGCGCTGCGTGTAGCCGAGCTTCTCGCCCGCCGCGATCCGGATCTGCTCCCTGATGAGGTCGATGCCCGTGATCATCTCGGTCACCGGATGCTCGACCTGGATCCGGGCGTTCATCTCCATGAAGTAGAACTTGTTGTTCGCGTCCACGAGGAACTCGACGGTGCCCGCGTTGGCGTAGTTGCAGGCCTTCGTCAGCTTCTTGGCCGCTTCGCCGATCTCCTTGCGCAGCGACTTCGTGAGCACGGAGGAAGGCGCTTCCTCGATGAGCTTCTGGTGACGCCGCTGGAGCGTGCAGTCGCGCTCGCCCAGGTGAACGACGTTGCCGTGGTGGTCGGCGAGCACCTGGAACTCGATGTGACGCGGCTTCTCGATGGCCTTCTCGAGGTAGACCGTGCCGTCGCCGAAGCAGGCTTCGGCTTCGGACCGCGCGGCGTTGAGGCTGTTCGAAAGGCTGATGTCGTTGTGGGCGATGCGCATGCCACGCCCACCACCCCCCATCGCCGCCTTCACCATCACCGGATAGCCCATGTCCCTCGCGATCTTGAGGGCTTCCTGGTCGGACTCGACCGGACCGTCCGATCCGGGGATCGTCTTCACGCCGGCCTTCTTGGCCGTCTCACGCGCCTGGACCTTGTTGCCGACGAGGTCCATCGTCTCGGGAGACGGTCCGATGAAGGTTATGTTGCACGACCGGCAAACCTCCGCGAAGTGCGAATTCTCGGAGAGGAAGCCGTAGCCCGGATGAACCGCCTCGACGTCCGCGATCTCCGCGGCACTGATGAGACGGGGGACATCCAGATAGCTCTGGGCACTCGGTCCCGGGCCGATGCAGATGGTCTCGTCGGCGTAGCGGAGGTAGAGCGCGTCGCGGTCGACCTCCGAGTACACCGCTACCGTCTCGATACCGAGCTCGCGGCACGTGCGGATGATCCGCAGTGCGATCTCACCCCGGTTCGCGATCAGGATCCTGGAAAACATGCCGACCCTCGACTGGGCTCGCCTGGCCCGATTACGCGGTCTCGACGACGAAGATCGGCTGGCCGTACTCGACGGGCTCGCCGTTCTGCACCAGGATTTCGGTGATACGACCCGAGACCTCCGCCTTGATCTCGTTCATCACCTTCATCGCCTCGATGATGCACGTCACCATGTCCGGCGTCACCTCGTCGCCCACGTTCACGAAGACGTCGGTGTCCGGACCGCTCGCGCGGTAGAACGTACCGACCATCGGCGAGTTGATCGTGGTCGACGTCTCCGATCGCGCGGGCTCCGCCGCAGCCGGCGGTGCTCCGGCCGGCGCCGCGGGTGCGGGCGCGGCCACCGGAATGCCGGCAGCGGGAGCCGCCATCATGACGGTCGTCTCGCGCTCTTCCGGCGGCGCCTTCTTGCGAAGACGCACTTTCTTACCCTCATCTTCGACCTCGAGCTCGAGAAGATCGTTCTCGTTCATGAGGTCGATGAGCTTTCGGATTTCGGAAACGTCCATGGTCTAGGCTCGTCTGGACTCGGGCTCGTCGTCGTTTCGTGTGGCCCGGAAACATCGAAACCCGACTCGATCAATCCGTGAGCCGGGTTTGCGGTAACATCTGAAGCCGCTGATACTAGCGGCGGGATTTTATCAGTCCTCGCTCCGGGGTGTCAAGGCGAGTCCGAGGCGGCGTCCTTCCGGTGGTAGTCGCCGGTCTTGCCACCCGTCTTCTCCTCGAGCCGGATCGGCCCGATCTCCATTCCCTGGCCGTACATCTTGCAGAGGTCGTACACCGTCAGCGCCGCCGCGCTCACCGCCGTCAGCGCTTCCATCTCGACGCCGGTGCGATCGTCGCCGCCCACCGAGACCTCGATCCGCAGCTCGGTCTCGCTCGCAAAGTCGAAGTCGATCTTCACCGAGGAGATCCGGATGGGATGGCAAAGCGGCACGATCTCGGGAGTGCGCTTGGCCGCGAGAATCGCCGCGATCCGGGCGGTCTGCAGGGCATCGCCCTTCTCGAGGGTGCCCTTGCGCACCCGCTCGAGCACGTCGGGGGCCATCCGGATCCGGCCGCTCGCGAGCGCCCGACGCACCGTGGACGCCTTGCCCCCCACGTCGATCATCCGCACGGGTCCACGCTCTGATTCGCTCATCCGACGAACACCTCTCGCGACAGGGAAGGAAAGCCGACTCACGCAGCGGCAGGCGATTCTAGCAGTCGCCCGAACGCGGATCAGCCGTCGAGCTCCATCGGATCGGGTCGGAACCGCATCTGGCAGGCTTCGGTCAGGTGCTCGGACGCGATGTCGACCGCCCCTTCGAGATCGGCGATCGAGCGAGCGACCCGCCGTACCCGATGGCCGGCGCGGGCCGAGAGCCCGAGCACCCGACAGGCCTCGCGGAACAGCGAGCGCTCAGCCGCCCCGAGCGCGCACCACCGATCCAGCTCGCCGTGCGGGATCCGGGCGTTGAACCGGATGGGCTGGCCCCGAAACCGATCCTGTTGCGTCACCCGCGCTTCGCGGACCGATGCCGCCATTCCCGCCGCGGCCGCCTCGGGGGACGGGGCCCGCGGAGAGCCCAGAGCCAGCAGATCGGCGTCCACCGGCCGAAGCTCCAGCTGGAGATCGAACCGATCGAGGAGAGGCCCCGAGATGCGCCCGCGGTAGCGCTGCACCTGGCCGGGCGAACATCGGCACTCGCGCCCAGACGCCCCTCGCCCCCCGCACGGGCATGGGTTCATCGCCCCGACGACGATGACGTCGGCGGGCATCGCCGCGTCGACGCCGGCGCGAACGATCCGGATCTCGCCCTCTTCGATCGGCTGACGAAGCGTCTCGAGGAGCCGCGCCGGGAACTCGCCCATCTCGTCCAGGAAGAGGATGCCGCCGTGGGCCAGGCTGATCTCGCCGGGCTGGATACCGGGCCCCCCGCCGACGAGGCCGGCGTAGCTGATCGTGTGATGCGGGGCGCGAAACGGCGGACGGCGCACGAGGCCCCCGACCTGGGGCGCGCGAAGTCCGTGGACGAGCGTGACGTCGAGCGCCTCTTCCGCGGTGAGATCGGGGAAGAGCCCCGGAAGGCGCCGCGCGACGAGCGTCTTGCCGGAGCCCGGCGGCCCGGTCATGAGCAGGTTGTGCCCTCCGGCCGCCGAGACCATCGCCGCCCGCTTGGCGAGATCCTGGCCGATGACGTCGTCGAAGTCGGGGCCGAGATCCGGCGGCGAGTCCGGCTCCTCGGGCCCGGGCGCGATCACCGGATCGGGTCGCCCCACTGCCTCCACCGCCTCGGCGAGGCTCGACACGGCCAGATAGCGAAGTCCTTTCACGAGCCTGGCCTCGTTCTCGTTCGCGCGCGGCAGCACGAGAATTCGATCGGGCGCCGCCTCGCGGGATTCGAAGAGTGCCCTGCGCGCGACCGCGAGAACCCCGTGCACGGGCCGGACCTCGCCCTCGAGCCCGAGCTCGCCGAGGACGACCAGCGGCGCCGAAGCCTCGCCGAGGCGGCACTGCCCCGAGACGCCGAGGATGCCGAGCGCGATCGCCAAGTCGAACGCCGGGCCTTGCTTGCGCAAGTCGGCGGGGGCCAGATTCACGACGATCTTTCGATCGGGATACCGGAAGCGCGAGTTCCGGATCGCGGCGCGGACGCGATCGCGCGCCTCCCGCAGCGACGCGCCCGGCAGCCCCACGAGAATCGTGCCGGGAAGCCCCGGCCCGAGATCGACCTCGACCTCCACGTCGACCGACCTCGCGCCCACGATGGCCGCGCTCCGGAGCTTCCGCACCATGGGGATCGCCTCGTTCTGGACTCGTCGTCGGCCGGCGCCTCGGGTGGACCCCCGCTTTTGGGCACCGGACGCGGCGCGGCGCCGTATGTGATGCATGCGGACGCCGCCGACCCGCGTATCTCCCCGACGGCCGGAAGGACGCAGGGGTTACGTCGCCCGGCGAAACCCGCGGCGGAATTCGGTAATGCTATACTCGTTTCGGTTCGATAGATTCTTATGCGAAATGCACTTACGCCGTGTCGAGCCAACCCGAGCGACGCGTTCGGGGCATCGCTTGAGGCGCTCGAGCTCGACCGGATCTCCACCGGCTCCCCTGGCAGCCGGTCCCGATGCAACATCGAGGAGAGGGTATGACCGGTAGACCCACCCGCTTCCCCCGTTCCTTCGTCTCTATCGTACTCGTCTTCGCCTGCGGCCTGACCGGCCTGATGGGCATGCACGCCGCGCTCGCCGGCGGGGCCGATATCAACGACAGCGTCGCCCGCATCGTCTCTCGCATGGACCGACGCGACGCCGACAGCATCTGGTCGGACGTCCGACGCCTGCGGGATCTGGGCGATCCGGCCGTCCCGGCGATCAAGAAGGCGATGAAGGACGCCGAGCCCTCCGGTCAGCTGGGGTGCGCCGGCGCGCTCATGAGCCTCGGGCACGAGTCGGCCGCCGCGGACGCGCTCCTGTCGCTGGTGTGGAACGCGCCCGATCGCGCGATCCGCATCCAGGCGGTTCGCGTCCTCTCCAAGGGGGTCCAGGACAACGACCTCCGCACGAAAGTCGCCAAGCAGATGATCGACCGGCTCGAAGAGGTGTATTCGCCGGCCGAGAAGATCGCCCTCGCCAAAGGACTGTGGAGTGTCTCGGGCGAGCACCGAGTCCGCGCGAAGGACATCCTGCGCGACATCCTGAAGTCGGAAGATCCCGGGTATCGCCTCGACGCCGCGCTCGCGCTGGCGGAGCTCGGTGAGCCCTACTCGGCGCGCGCCGTCCTGCGAGAATTCAAGGACGACCCGACGCCCCGTGGCGAGCTCGCTCGCGCCTACTACGAGAACCTCGAGCTCCAGACGCGAATCGAATCGCTCAACAACCGGCTGCGCGGATCGAACAACTCGCGCAAAGGCGGCCTCTCGCTGCCGCGCAACGAGACGAGCCTCTACAACGAGCTGGCGCGCGAGATCCGCAACCGCCTCTCCGAGGACGGCAACCTCAAGCTGTGGACCACCGCGGCGGTTCGCAACCTCGAGGACCACGAGTTCCTCGAAGAGATCGTGAACAAGGTGATGCGCCATCACATCGGCGACGTCGATCGCGAGACGCTCATGAACGCGGCCGCGCGAGGGATCCTCGACGCGCTCGATATCCACTCGACGTTCTTCACGGGTGAGGAGCTCGACCGCTGGTCGTTCGATCTCGACCCGAGCTACGCGGGCATCGGCGCCTACGTCAACATTGTCGACGACCGCTTCGTGATCGTGCGACCGATCTATTCCGGCCCGGCCTACTCGCTCGGTCTTCGTACCGGCGACTGGATTCAGGAAGTCGACGGCTGGCCCACTCTGCAGAAGCCGGTCGAAGAGATCACGCGTCGTCTGAAGGGGCTTCCCGGCACGTCGGTCGAGATCAAGATCGCGCGCAAGGGCTGGGAAGAGCCGCGCGTCTTCGAGATCACGCGCGACAACATCGAGATCCCCACGGCACGAGGCGAGATGCTTCCCGGCGACATCGGCTACGTCCGACTCGACAGTTTCGGCGGCGAGACCGCGGCCGAGCTCGAGGAAGCGATGCAGAACCTCGAGCGACAGGGCATGAAGGCGCTCGTCCTCGACCTGCGCAACAACTCCGGCGGCTACCTCGCCACGGCCCGCAAGGTGGTCGACAAGTTCCTTCCCGCCGGCAAGCTCATCTGCGAATGCAAAGGCGTCGATGACGAACCGGTCTACGACTCCGAAGGCAAGTACCAGTACTTCACGACCGACAACCTTCACCACGAAGAGATCCCGATGGTCGTGCTCGTTAACGGAGCCAGCGCGAGCGCGTCGGAGATCGTGGCGGGCGCCCTGCAGGAGCACGGCCGCGCGACGATCATCGGCACGCGATCATTCGGCAAGGGAAGCGTCCAGAACATGTTCCCGCTCCAGACGCGCCCGAGCGAACCGCACCTCGACGACGCACGCGAGAACGGAATCTGGGACGAAGGCGAGCAGTACACCGATTCGAATCGCAACGGGCGTTACGACTACGGCGAGTCGTGGGTCGATGTCCCCCGCCGCAACCGAAGATGGGATCCGGGCGAGAGCTTCGAGGATCGCAACGGCAACGGCAAGTGGGATTCGTCCGAAGCGTACACCGACTCCAACCGGAACGGTCGCTACGACGCGCCCGAGACCTTCACGGATCTCGACCAGAACGGCAAGTGGGATCGCGGCCCGCACGTGAAGATCACGCTCGCGCGCTACTTCCTTCCGAACGGTCGCAGCATCCACCGTGAGATGGACCGCGAAGGACGCGTGCTCAACGAAGGTGGCGTCGTCCCGGACGTCGAGCAGAAGTTCGAGACCCTCCCGAACTGGATCCTCGAAGAGTTCGATCGGCTGCGCGACAGCCCGGACCTCGCCGCCTACGTGGACGGCATCGTCGCCGCGACCCGCGAGCTCGCGCTCGAGCTCGCGCAGTACGACGGATTCGACTCGAGCCGCTACCCGGCGTACGACGATTTCGTCACCGAGATCGACTCGCCGCTTCCCGCGCCCGAGATGCGTCGCCTGGTTCGCATGGCGGTCCGCCGACGCGTGCAGGACGAGCTCGGTCGCGAGTTCATCCAGGACGTGCAGGAAGACACGCAGCTGCAGCGAGCGATCCATCACCTGGCCGACTCGATTCGCCTGAACCTCACCGACCACCCGACGCTGTCGCACATTCCCGAGCGGTTCGCCGATGCGGGAACGAAGGCGGAGACGGAGCGACTGGTGAAGGACGAGAGAGCCGGCGGCAACGACGCGAAGTAAGCGCCGTCGGTTCGTGGGAGGCGGCGCGCGCCTCGAATCCGGCGCGCGCGTCGTCGCGGATCAGTCCGCGAGCGTGTCGAGCTCGATCGGGATCTCGTAGTCTTCCTCGAAGACCGAGAAGTCGTACACGTCGCGGAAGTCCTCGCGCGTGTCGGTGTCCTGCTTGTTCAGCAGCTGCCGATCGATGAGATTGAAGACGATCTCGCCGAAGTCTCCGGTCGCGTGAACGCCCCACGCCTCGAACACCGTGCGAGCGAGCAATCCGAATTCCTGGAGAGCGAGCTGACGGACGCCCTGCAGGAGCTCCGGCCCCGTGATGTGCTTGTCCGCGCCGGTTCGGGTATGCCGATTCAGGCGACGGATCGTCTCGTCGAGAGATCGCAGAACGAACTCGTAGGCCTCGCGCTTGTAGCGAGGATCCTCCTCGACGATCACGGAAATCGTGCGATAGAACTCGGTGTGCAAGGTTCACTGCCTCTCGTAGGCGTGCGGGACCGCCCGAAAGCCTCGTCGTTCGAAGCACCAGGCGAAGGGTCGCGCGCCGGGAACCGGTCTTCGGCCACCCGCCGATGCGGGCCCGCCGATCCTGCTCGTTTCGGCCCTTCTAACTTCGGCCGGTTCGACCGGTTTCTTTCACCGGAATTCGGTGGGTCTGGGCGAGGATTTCATCCACCCGAAGGCTCAAGCTCTCCAAAACCAGCTCGAGATGCGCGTTGCGCTCCAGCCATTCTACCGCCTCGAAGGTCGCTTGCAAGAGGCTGAGAGCCCCCTCCGGGCCGATCCCGGCCGCAATCGGGCGGATCCGGGAGAGAAGGTCGGGGTTGTAGAGCCCCTCCTCGTCGCCGCTCGAAGCCACCACGAGGGCGTCCCTCGCGATCAGCGACAGGAGCTGGATGGCGGTCCGGATGCGCCCTCGCGCTTCGGCGTTGTTCGCGGCCGGCTTTCGACAGGCCGTCGAGAGCATCGCGGCGGCATCGAGCCCGAAACCTCCGGGGCGCGTGAGGCGCTCGGCCAGATCGGTCCGGACTTCGCCCCAGCCTTCTCGAGCGAGCCGAAGCGCCCCGCCGATCGATCCCTCGCTCGCCGCCGCGAGCCATCCCGTGTCGGCGTCCTCGATATCGTCGAGGCCCGCCAGGTGCGCGCGCACGGCGTCGCGATCGAGTCCGTGGAACTGCACCGGCTGGCATCGCGAAAGGACCGTTCGCGGAATGCCGCGCAGCCGATCCGCGATCAAGATCATCACCGTGCCGGGCGGCGGCTCTTCGAGCGTCTTCAAGAGCGCGTTCGACGCCGACTCGGTCATCCGGTGGCACTGATCGAGGATGAAGACGCGGCGCGGCGCCTCGAACGGACGACGCTCGATCTCGGTCTCCAGCTCGCGAACGCGTTCGACTCCGACCGAGTCCGAGCCCTCCTCGCATTCGAACAGGACCACGTCGGGATGGTTGTCGCCGACGACACGACGCTCGAGGGCGTCGTCCTCGTCGACGAGGCCCCCGCGCAGGATGGCGGCCGCGAACCGCACGGCGAGCGTTCGCTTGCCGACACCCTCCGGGCCCTGGAACAGATACGCATGCGCGATACGATCCCGCTCGATCGCGGCGGTGATCATGCGCTTGGGAATCTCGTGACCGAGGATCGATTCAAACGCCACGGCCGGCTCCTTCCGAGTGGGGTCGCCTCACGCCGGATCCTCCGCCGCGCGGATGAGTCCGAGGTCGTGAAGCTCCGAACGGATGCTCGCCTGCACGGAGGCGACGTCCCGCGTGGCATCCACGCGGGTGACGAGCGAGCCGAGCCGCTCGGCGATCGCGCCGTAGTTCTCGTAGACCCTGCGATGGAAGTCGGCCCCCATCGCCTCCATGCGATCCTTCTCGCCCGCGAGTCGGCCGAGACCGAGATCCGGATCGACATCGAGGAACAGGACACGATCCGGCTGGATGCGCGGTTCGTTCGACTCGCGCGCGATCGCATCCCACAGGCGCCAGATATCGTCCATCGAGAGCTTGCCGTGCGCACCCTGGTAGGCGACGGTCGAGTAGATGTACCGTTCGCAGACGACGATTTCCCCGCGATCGAGCGAGGGCAGGATGATCTCACGGAGCAGCTGCATCCGCGCTGCGAGATACAGGAGCGTTTCGGTCTCCGCGCACATCGCGGCACTCGCGCGATCGAGCAGGATCTCGCGGATGCGCTCTCCGATCGTCGTTCCGCCAGGCTCGCGCAGGTGCACGACCGTGTGGCCGCAGGCGCGCAGCGACTCGACCGTCAGCTTCGCCTGCGTGGTCTTGCCGCCCCCGTCGGGTCCGTCCAGGACGAGGAATGCGCCGCGCCCCTCCGGGCGCGCGGCGTCGACGGCGGCGTTCGGCGTTTCGCTCACTGCGACGAGATCTCCTCGAGCTTCTTCTGCAGGTCGTCCGACTCGGGAACGAGCCGGAGCCCTTCTTCGAGATGGAAGCGCGCGTCTTCGATGCGACCGGCGCGACGCTCCGCATCGGCGAGCGCACCGTACAGACGGGCCTTCGTGTCGGTATCGGGCGCGAGCGCGACGGCGACGCGACGTTCCTCGATCTCGTCGTCGAGGCGATCGGTCTTCTGGTAGATGTCGGCGAGCTTGAGGTGCACGTCGAGATCGAACGGGATGACCCAGTTCAGCTCTTCGAGGTACGTCCGAGCGCGCGCGAGGTCTCCCTTGTCGAGCGCCCACTTGTAGAGACGCTGCCGCGCTTCGAGGTTCGTGTTCTCGAGGTCGGCCAGGGCGCGCAGCTCGCGCACCGCCTCGTCCTCCATCTTGCGGGCGCGATAGATCGCCTCGAGCCGCGTGTACGGATTCCCGGGACCGACGTAGAACGGGAAGTCGCGCTTCGAGCGCTTGTACTCGCGGATCGCTTCGTCGATCTTTCCCGTCTTCTCGTAGATCTGCGCCAGGCGAAGCCGCGCGAACGAGTCCTCGGCGCCGCCTTCGAGACCGCGCTTCAGGAATCGCTCGGCCGTTTCGAACCGGTCCCGGTCGTAGGCGAGCACGCCGCGCAGCAGGTTCGCCATCGCGTTCTGCTCGTCGGCTTCGAGCGCCCTTCCGAGCGCCGCTTCGCAATCCACCCCGCCGCCCTGGAAGTAGTACGACCACGCCACCTTCGCATGGAGCTCGGCGTTGTCGGGATCGATCTCCGCTTCCTCGCGGAATTCTTCGAGACGATCGCGGTCCCACTGCGGGATCACCCGGAATCGCTCGATCTTCTCGCGCACGAATTCGAGGAAGCGCTCGTCGAACTGATCCGCGTCGAGCTGCAGCACCTCGAGCAGGATCTCGATGGTCGACATGTCCTCGGCGTAGAGCCGCAGGATCTCGAGCACCGCGTCGAAGCCCCACTCCTTCTCGATGAACTCGACGAGAAGCGAGCCCTGATAGTACGCGAACCCGATGCGCGGCGTCCGGAAGGCGCCGTTGATCTCGCGCAGCGGGAAGATCTTCTTGTTGTGATACGCGTTCAGGAGCTCCTGCTCTTGCCGGCGCTCCCAGATCGGATTCGCTCGACGCTCCTCGTACACCGAGATGCCCTCGGTCAGCCAGCGCGGGATGCGCGCGCGCGTGATCTGCAACGTCAGCACGTGCGCGAACTCGTGCCACGCGGTCTGCGCCCACGAGAAGAAGCCCGGCGGCTTGGCCAGCGGCGAGTTCAGCGTGATCACCCGGCCGAAGCAGATGCCGAGGATCAGGTCGATGCCGGTCGCGCCGATGTTGCGCACCGCGAAGTCGTCCTGATCGGGATACACCTCGACGATGGTCGTTCCGACCGGCATCGACTTGTACCGCCTGGTGAGGTCGTCGTAGCATCGCTCGAGCAGATCCGTGAGATAGCCGCGCATCACCTCGTTCTCATCCACGTGGATGTAGAGATCGAAGTGGTCGTTGCTGCGCGCGACAAACTCGTCGAAGATCGTCGCGACCTCGATCATGTTCAGGCGCCACGGATAGCGGAAGTTGTCTTCCTTCTGCGCCTTCTCGAGGAACGCGAGCCCCTTGTCGTGCTCGCCGATGTTGAAGGCGAACCGCCCGGCGACATCGTAGGCGCGCCACAGATCCGGCTCGATGCGGATCGCCTCCTCCGCGAACGGAAGCCCGTCCGCGAATCGGTACAGCCCGCCGAGCACCTCCGCCGTCAGAAGCGGCAGGCGCGCGTACTTCGCGTCGATCGCGAGCACGCGCTTCTTGTAGCTCTCGTAGCGCTTCGAATCGTTCGTGATCTTCGCGTGCACCGCCATCAGCGACAAGGCGTCCTTGTGCGCGGGGTGGCTCTCGAGCGCACGCTCGAGGTACTCGCGCCCTTCGTCGAAGCGTCGATCCTCGAGCATCACCCGCCCCATCCGGGCAAGCGCGTCGGCGTGATGCGGGTTGATCGCGATCACGCGCTCGAGCTCCTTCAACGCCGAGAAGCTCCGCTCGCGCGCGAAGTACGCCCGCGCCAGGCCGTACACGAGGTCCGGGTGGTTCGGAGAGATCTGCAGCGCGAGCTTGTACTCGCGGAGCGCGTCGCCGGTCTGATACTTGTCGAGGAAGAGATCGCCGAGGCCGAGACGCGCGGGCACGTGCAGCCGATCCGCGGTCATTGCCTCCGAGAAGACCTCGGCGGCTTCCTCGAAGCCCCCGAGCGCCCAGTACGCCTGTCCGAGCCACGCGAGCCGCTCGGCGTCCTCGACGTAGTTCGACGCGGCATGATTCGCGAGCACGCGGTACTCGCGCATGGATTCGTCTTTCAGTCCGCGGTACGCGAGCAGTCGCCCGAGGCCGATCCGCGCCCGATACTGCGCGGGCTCCTTCTCGATCGCGAGCCGGTACATCGCCTCGGCCTCGTCGTCGCGGCCCACCGAGAACAGGTACTCGCCGCGCGCGCACACCACGTCGAGATCGTCGGGATAGGCCTTCGCGAGCTGGGAGAGAACCTCGCCGAGCTCGTCGTGCTCGCCGATCAGGCGCAGCGAATCGGCGAGTCCCTCGAGCGCGTCGCGCATCCCGGGCTGCCGCTCGAGCACCTTGCGGAATCGCTCGATGGCCACGCGGAAGTCACCGTCGAGCCGGGCCTCCTCGGCCTCGATCAGGAGATCCTCGAGCTCGAAGTCGTCGGCGCCCGCCGCGTCGTCTCCCTCCTGCACCGGGTCGATCGGCCCCGCGATCGCGCGCGCACCGATCGGAATGCCGGCGCGATCCTCGAGAAGAGGTCCGGCGAGAACGACGCCGAGGAGAAGCGCGAGGAACGAGATCAGCGATCGTCCGGCACCGAGGGACATCGAGGGAGCCGGTCCGTCAAAGCGTCGAAGTGCTTGCATCTCAGGCCTTTCGGTGAGTCCGCCGGGGAGGCGGTCCGCCCTGTTCAATGTAGCATGGCGCCGTTTGGCGCTCCACCGCGACGGTCGGAACCATCCACGGCCGTAGGGTCTTATCGGAGCGTTGGCGCAGCCGAGTTTACGCTCATCCGAGCCGGTCGAAGGCCACCGCCAGGAGCCCGACCCCGAAGCAGTAATACGAGAACCCGGCGAGGGTCGTTCTGCGGAACAGGGCGAAGAGGGTGTGAAGCGCGAGCCAGCCCGAGATTGCGGCGGCGGCGGCACCGATCAGCAGAGGCCCCATTCCCACGGCCCCCGCCGCTGCGGCGACGTCCGCCCCGTCCTCGAACGACACGAGGATCGCGGCCCCGGCGATCGTCGGAAACGACAGCAGGAACGAGAAGCGCGCGGCTTCCGACTGGCGATACCCGAGGAGCGTCCCCGCCGCGATGGTGATCCCCGCGCGCGAGATCCCCGGGAAGAGCGCGAGCGACTGGGCGACCCCGATCGTGGCGGCGTGGATCGGCGAGATGCCGTGCAGATCGCGACGGCTTTCGGACTCGACGTCACGGCCCCCCGACCCGCCGAAGACGAAGCGCAGGACGAGGCCCGTCCCGATCAGCCCCACTCCGACGGCGGTCAGGCTCTGCATCGCCGCATCGACCAGGGGGCGCACGGTGAGAGCGATCACCACCGTGACGAAGGTTCCGATCGCGATGCAGAAGAGCAGCTTCCGGTCGCGCTGTCGCGCGGTTCGCTCGCCGTCCGTGGCGGCGGCGGGAATCGGCAGGAGCGTGCGCGCGAAGGCGAAGAGCTCGGCTCGGAAGAAGTGCACCATCCCGACGAGCGTGCCGACGTGCAGGACCACGACCTCACGGACGCCGAGCGTGATCCCCAGGAGCTCCTTGGCAAGCGAGACGTGCCCCGAGCTCGACACCGGCAGGAATTCGGTGAGGCCCTGTACGAGCCCCATCAGGATCATGCGAAGCGTGTCCATGGGGGCTCAGTCTAGTTCGCGGGCCAGCGGTGTGTTACCGGCGAGCGGAATCGAGCCCCAGGAGGGCGTCGATGCGGGGCCGGATCCGGTCGAACCCGAAGGGCTTGCGGATGAAGTCGTCCGCGCCGGATTCGATCATCTTCTCGCCCTGCTCCGGCGTCAGGAAGCCGGACACGACGAGGATCTTGCAGCTCGACAGCGCGGCGTTCTTGCGGATCATCTCGATGACCTTGTCGCCGCTCATGTCGCCGAGGTTGTAGTCGAGGATGATCAGGTGCGGCTTGAAGTCGGCGAGCGCCATCCCCGCTTCCCAGCCGCTGTAGGCGCACTGCACGTCGAGGTAGCGGTCCTTCTTCAGCTCTTCCTCGAGCAGCTCGACGATTCCCCTCTCGTCGTCCGCGATCAGGACGCGCTTCACGAGATCGCTCTCGAGCTTCTCGGTCGGCATCCCGTGCTCGTTCATGAACTTGATGAGCTCGGTGCGCGGGATACGGCGGTCCTTGGAAGCCGGGATCTTGTAGCCCTTGAGCTTTCCGGCCTCGAACCACTTGATCACGGTCCGGATGGTGACGTTGCAGATCTTCGCCACCTCGCCCGTGGTCAGCACTTCCTTCGTTTGTATGTCTTGTCCAGCCATCCCAGCTCCTACACCTGCTTTCTTTATACAAGATGTATCGGCAGGCAGTCGCCAATTCAATACGCTTCAGTATGTAGATCTTCGGCAGAATGTACGAACCCGTTAGCGCTTGGTCAGATTGTCCCCCCCGAGAGCGAAAGAACCGCCTCCAGGGGGTCCTCCGGGGAGAAGCCCGATCCGGGGGCACGTCGGGTCGAGGGAGAAAAAAAGCGAGGGGTTCCCGAGGGGCCTTCCGATCGCCAATCCCCGCCGGCGCCGAATTCGGGAGTTTCCTTTGACCCCGATCGAAAGCCTTTGATATAGTCCGCCCCTTGCTCAGTGGGCGATTAGCTCAGTTGGCTAGAGTACCTGCTCGACACGCAGGGGGTCACTGGTTCGAGTCCAGTATCGCCCACCACTTTGCATCCCTCCCCGACGCTTCCTTCAGCGTTGCCCCAGCACCCGCTACTCGCGTGACGAGCCCCACGCAGATCCTGTTTGCGAAGTCCCAACCCTCTCCCTTCGCGTCGTGGTACCCTGTCCTCCCTTGACGGTGCCGCAGGGGATGTTGTGCACCGAGGAGCCAGGACCATGCCTCGACCTGCCACTCGAAAGCCCCTGCCCGCTCTGTTCCTGTTCCTCATCAGTTGGCTGGCGATTCCGTGCGCTCGCTCGGACGAGGTCATCCAGTTGCCGACCGGCGTGCAGACCCGACTCATCGCAGTGAGCGGACGCACGCTACTCGTGACCGTCAAGGACCTCACGGAGGATCGCGTCCGGATTTATGAGCGCGCGATCGGCGGCGGGACGTGGGAGCAAGTCGCCGACCTATCCAATGAAGCTGCCGACAGTGGCTTCGGACGCACGCTTCTCCTGTTCGAAGACGAGGCGTTGATCGGCGCTCCTGCCGAGTCCGTAGGTACCCTCGAGGGCTACCTCTATACCTTCGCCCGCGATGAACAAGCGGGCTGGCTCCCGCGGCAGCGACTCTCCAGCTCGCGGGCGCGCAGCGAGTTCGGGTCCGCCCTCGTCGCGCAAGGTGAAGAACTCTTCGTCGGCGCCCCAGGAGAAGAATCTGTCCACCGCTTCACCCGGAACCCCCAATTCGATCTCTGGGTGAGGTCGGACGTCATTCAAGGCCCTGACAATCGCGAACGATTCGGACGGGCTGTGGCCGCCTCCGGACAGCACCTATTTGTGGGTGGCGAAGGCGTTGTCTTCGTCTATGAGCAGCGAGGCGGCGACTACTTCGAGATCGATGCCCTCAAGGACGAGGAACGGAGCTTCGGATCGACCCTCGAGGCAAGCGGACGCCGGCTCGTCGTCGGTGCTCCCGGTGCCAACGAATTCGAGGGCGAAGCCACCATCTTCGAACGTGCTCCGGACGGTCGATGGCGTGAGGTCCAGAAGCTTCGCCCGCGGAACTCTCCTGGCAGGATTGGTGAGCGCATCGCCCTTCGCGGAAATAACCTCCTCCTCGGCTCCCTCTGGGGATCGGCCCCGCAGCAGTACCGCGCTCGTCCGGAGATCCGCTTCGCGCTCGCCAATTCTTTCAGCGCCATCTTTCCGGCAGACGTCGCATGGCTTCGTGACGTCCCCGTCCTCGCTTTCGACGACCGTGTCATCTTCGTCGAACGGCCCGAGCTTCGAAACCCGCGCTGCGAATGTGCCGTCGGGCCCTACCCCACGATCTTGTCGGGCCGGGCATTCGATGATGGCGACAACGACTCGGGAATCGCTTCGGTCCAGCTCGTCGAATCTTCGAACGTGCGACTCGAGGTGGATCCATTTCCGGTCGGGACACCCGAGGTCGCCTTTCGAGTCCTTGCCGACGACGAGGAAGCTCGGGGAAGCGCGCGTATCGAGATCGTCGATGTCGCGGGAAACCGGCACTATGAGTACGCGTCTCTCATTCCTGACGAGCCGGCGCCCGCACCGAGCGCGACGTTCGGATCGCCCCGATACTCGACGGACGGACTGTTCGATTTCGCGCAAGCGATCGAGGACATCGACGGCGATGGAGTGACCGACGCGGTCACTTACTTGACGAGTTCCTCCAAGGGTGCGATCCGCTTTGGTTCGCCCCACGGCATCACGGAGGAGGCCCTGGAAGGAAGCGACCTCGGACGGTTTCTTGCCGCCGGCGATTTTGACGGGGACGGCCGGATCGATGTCATTCAGGACGAGGGCGGCAACGGACGCACCGTGCTCTTCCGGCGCAATCTCGGGGATCGTCACTACGGGATCGGGCCACGGACCGAGATCGAATTCGGACGTGCCGACCTGGTCGGCGACTTTGACGGCGACGGACGGCTCGATCTGCTTCGGTCTGGCGCCACCCTTCAGATCCTCCGGGGTGCCGGTGACGGATCGTTCGTCCCGGGCCGCGACATTTCCCTTCATACCGCGGACCAGCCGCGTCGCTTTGTCACGGGCGATTGGAACCGAGACGGCAAGACCGACGTCGCGGGCACCTTCTGGGATATCGACACCGTGTCCTTGCTGCTCTCCAGCGAGAGAGACGGACGCGCGCAAATCGACATCCCCGTGCCTGGGCTCGGTCCTTCCTGGATCGACACCGGCGACGTGAATGGCGACGGATTCCTCGATCTCATGGTCCGCCTCGAGAACGATCGCGGCCTCGGGCGACTCCTCGGTGACGGCGCCGGCGGGTTCGAGCTCGACATCATCACCCTCGACGCGCAGGAGCGAAGCATCATCCCGAGTGACCTCATCGAGGTCGGAGGTGATGGGAAGCACCGGGTGCTCGCGACTCAGAGTCCACGATTCGAAGAATACCGGGTCGTCCTGCTCGACGTCGACGGGGACGCGGCGACGCCTCTGCGCTCGCGACTGGTCACACACACCGTTACGAGAGCGGTGTACGCAGCGAGCTTCGACGGCAATGACCGATCGGACATCCTTGTAAGCCGAGGCCCCCGGTTCGGCGGAAACCACGCCGTCGTCTTCGATGACAGCCCGTCCGGCTTCCGAAGCGGCATCCGCACGCCTCTCGCGCCACTCGAAGATCCCGATGACGATCGCCTCATCGATGGTCACTCGGTCGACCTCGACGACGACGGCCACCTCGATTTCGTCGCGCTGGAACCGCACGCGGATACGCCCGATCGCTTGCTACTGTTCCGGGGCGATGGAACAGGTCGATTCCGCCCCGCGTGTACGCTGCTCGCCAGGACGGGATTGTCGCGTGTAATCGTACGCGACATGGACAACGACGGCATCGACGACGCGATCCTTCGTCGCGAGGATCCACCGGAGCTGATCTATGTCACGGGCGACGGATCGGGGCAATTCGAAGTCACGCAAGTGCTCGAAACGCAGCCGGGGGGCGAGCTCCACGTCGCGGACTTCGATGGGAATGGCTTCGTCGACGCGATCCTGCATCGGGAGAATGACGACGATAGCACCACCTTCATCTTCTGCGGTGACGGAGAGCGTTTCCAACTCTGCGATCGTGTCGAACACGCGGCGGACTATCCGACCATCGCGGTCGGCGATCTCGACGAAGACGGCGCAGCCGATCTGATCGGCATCCGGATACCCGGATGCCCCGTGGAGTGCAACTCGGTGGACCGCATGCTCGCGGCCGAGGGCTTCGCTCCCGTGCGGGTGGATAGTACGAGCTCCGTACGAGCCCTGCTTCTGGACGCGAATGACGACGGTCATCTCGATCTCGTTCAGTGGGGATGGGAGTGGTGCTCGCTGTCCCCCGGAGACGGCACAGGTTCCTTCCTGGACTGTCCCCCTCGAGCCTGGGGACGATTCCGACGATTCGCGACGGGCGACTTCAATCTGGACGGAATCCCCGACCTCGCTGGCGCAGGATTCTCCGGCTTCGTCACGCTGCTCGGACATCCCGAATTCCGTTTCCAGATGGAGGCCTTCGCGGGAATCCCGGGCGACACGAACGCGTTCGGCGACTTCGATGGCGACGGAGCGCCCGATGTGCTTGGCGTCTCGATCGACGAGATCATCGTTGTCCTCAACCGAACGGCCGGCTACGAGTGCCTGGCCGGGAACGTCGGAACCGCGCAATCGCAGCCAACGGATGTCCTCTGGATCAACGGAAGCAGCGGCGGCGAACATCGAACCGTCGTCGTCGATGCTCGCGACCCGATCTCGGCCACCGTGACGATGCCCTCCGGAGGTAGCGACGGATGGTTCGTGGTCCACGCAGACCCGGGATTCCCCGGCGAGGCCAGCGCATCGAGACTGCCGCGAGCCATCGGGATGTCGTGCTTCCCGTTCATCCTGCCAGGAGCCACACCGGCTGCGATCTGGAACAACACTCCGTTTCCGACAGCCGTTGGCCAGACCCGCTACTTCGGCAAACCGCTCCCGGATCCCGAGCTCGCGCCCACGACGTTTCTCTCTCTGCCGCTTGGCGACGCGTGGCGATTCCCACCAGGAAGCGTGATGACGTTCCAGGGGATCATCTCCGATCACGATTCCACGAGCCCGGCGCGAGCGAGCGTGACGAATGGCATCGTCTTAAGGGTCGAGTAGGGAGCGGAGCGTCCCGCGCAGCTCCGGTCGAGTGCTTCCGACTTCCCGTGCGCGCAACAACTACGCCAGCTCCGGCCGCGGAGCCGGGATCAGTACCGACGGCGTTCGCGTCGGAACGTCGGTTGTGTCGCAGAGGTTCACGGCCGGCTCAGCGGGCTCCACCCGGCTCCTGCCCGACATGGATTACGACCGCGTTAGTGATGCTGAGCGGCGCGTCCGCGATTGTGCCGTTGTCGAGAAGAAACCCTTGCAGAGTCACCCGCAGTGGGTTCGGCAGACCTTCGACCAGATCGATGAGAATCGACGGGGCCGGCGTGGAGGGCGCATCGGGTGTGCCGAACCTCGGTTCGTGGCCGAGGTTGTTCCACGTGCGAGTCGGCAGATTGCGTGGAGGGCCCGCCAGCGGCGTGGAGTGCGTCACGATGCCGAGGCGGTAAGGATGCAGAACGAGAGTGTCGACCGACGGATCGCCGATCCAGGCGTACATGGCGAAGGCAGCAGGATTCGGGCCGGCCGACGAGGGGCTGACCTCGACGAGAATTCGTGATCGGGTAGGAACGCGAACCGTCCGCGTGGCATCCCCGGCCGTTCCATTCACGAACAGAACGTCCTCGATCTCCGGGCTCGCGGCATTCACGCTGCCAAAGCGCGCGACGATCTCGGGGACGAGCTCATCGGCACCGATGTCGCTCCACCGCGCGGGGCCGCGATCGCCGTTCTGCGGTCGAGGGTCGGACTCGAAGTCCATGGGAACGCCGCAGCATGGCTCGAGGCGGTAGCCGGCATCGACGCACGGCGAGCCGAGCCTCAGACGATAATCGCCGCGGGCGCGCACGAACATCGGATCGGCGTCGATGTTGGCAGGACCGGGGAAGCCGCCCTGGATGTTGCAATGGGTCGCTCGCTGCATGTAGACGCCGGACTCGTCGTGGAGCTGCGGCCCCGACGGGGCGTCGTTCTCCCAGACGATCGTCTCGAACAGGTTGACCCAACCGCCCAGGGCATAAACCCCACCGCCGGCGCTCGATGCCGTATTGTGGCAGATCGTGTTGTTGACCAGGCCACAAGAGAAGTTGGAGAAAACGCCACCACCGTATGTCGCGCGGTTCTCGTAGACGAGGTTGTTGCGGAACTCGGCATCGAGCGGCGAGACGCTGCGGGACGGTTCCGTCCCCGGTCCCCACCCGGCACCTCCGCCGAACTCGGCACGGTTGCGTGTGATGCGGTTGCGCCGGATCTCGGCACTTTGCTCCGACCAGATTCCGCCTCCTCCGAGGGCGGCATGATTGTCCGCGATCACGCAATCGTAGACGGCCGGGGCCGGGAACCACGAGTCCGACTCGAAATGGTCGAGGAACACTCCGCCGCCAAATCGCCCGGCCGAATTGCCGAGGATCGAACATCGACGGATCTCGGGCGCCGGCCCTCGGCGCCTCGAGCCCTCGACGTAGGCGCCGCCGGCATCCTCGGTCGCCTCATTGGCATGGATCCCGCAACGCTCGACGACCGTTGCGTCACCGGGATAGAGAATGAAGAGACCGGCGCCCCGTGTCGCCCGGCTCCTGGACACCACGCAGTCGCGAACGACAACGTTGTCCTGGAGGAGGAGCGCGCCGCCGATCGCCTCCCCACCGATCGACGTGCCAGAACCGTTCGTGAACGTGAAACCCTCGATGAAACGCGGGGCTCCGCGATCTCCGGTAGCCGTGAGCACCGTGCCACTCGCGCCTCCATCGACGATGGTCGATGTCGCTCCGGCCACGCCACGCAGGGTGATCACGCGGTCGACGACAAGGTTCTCGGTGTAGCGGCCCGGCTCCACGAGCACGATATCGCTCGCATTGCTCGCGTCGATGGCTGCCTGGATCGTCGGGTACTGCGACGGCACGCGCCGCTCGGCTGCGTCGAGGCGGGCGGCGCCCAGGACAGCGATCGCTGCGATCAGGATGACCGAGACGGTCGGCGTCGTCCGGCTGCGAATCAACATGCGTCCTCCTCTCTTCCGGGCTCCCCACGAGCCATGGAGCAAACCTCATACCGCGTCGCAATGGAACACGCAGGGCCACCTTGAACGCCGACGGCTGCACGGAGAGGCGTAAACGTGCGGTACCAAGACCGTGAATCGTGCGACTTTGCTCGGAGAACGCGCAGGCCAACGACAACTCGGCAGGGCTTCCTGCGACTTGGTCTCGCTGGATACCGGCGGCGAAGCAAACCCTTCGGCCTGAGTCGGTATGCGAATGCGCAGACGAGCCATCGTCGAAGGCAGAGTAACTCCCGAACCCGGAAACGAGCGGTGAGCGAGCCCGCGCCCTTGCCCGATGTGCACCCACCAGAGGAGGATCGACGGCACAAAGAAGGCGGGTGAAGCACCGCGTACGGGCTTCCAAATCCGTAGCGCATCCCGCTATGCTGTGGACATGCGCATTCGCTGGCTCATCTACTGGCTCCTCTCTCTCGGCGCGGTCGTCGCACTGCTTGCTCTCCGCATGGGCTCGAGCGTCGACCTCGCCGCCGCAAAGAAGGGTGGCGGTGGGCCGAGCGACCTCCCCTTCGCAATCGTTCCCCTCATCCCATGGGAGGTACCGTTGGCCCTGGCAATCCTGATCTGGATCGCTGTCACGGCTCGAGCTTTCCTCACGTTTCGGCGTGGTTCGACGGCTCTCGCGCTCGTCGGTTGCGCGTTGACGCTCGGTGCCGCCACGGTGGCTCGCGGCGAGGAGAGCGTCCGGTTCTCCGCCTCCTTGATCGACGCGAGCTCCAAGCCCCTCGCCGGCGTCGAGGTCTCGGTCGTCGGCCACCCCGACCTTCGCACCCTCAGCGGCGAGGACGGGCGGGCGACGCTCGAGATCGAGTTGCCCCTTGCGTACACACAGCGGCTCCGGGTCCTCGATGCCGACATGCCGATGCCGCCGCAAGAGCTCATCCTCATGCTGGCTCGCGACGGGTTCGCGCCGCGCATCACCGGCATCCCCGCGACGCCTGGTGAATCGATCGACCTCGGAACGGTTCCGATGACTCCGTCGGGCACGGTGCGGGGCCGCGTTGTCGACCCGGACGGCAATCCCGTTGCGGGAGCGTGGGTCGCTGCGATACGCCCGCTTCCCGCCGGACCGGACGTGTCGTTGCTCAAGGCCTTCGGATACAACGCGGCTCTCGCGACGATCGCGGTTCGGACCGACGCGCGCGGCGAGTATCGCCTCGAAGGCGTGAGCGCCGGCTTCGCGACGCTCGTCGCGAAGGAAGAATCGACGTACTTCGGCTATTCCCGGCCGCACGAGATCGAGCCTCGGGCGATGAAGAGCATCGACGAAATCGTCGTCGAGCCGGCAGGTGCCGACAGTTTTCTGTCGGGCGTCGTGCGACGCCACGACGGCAGCCCGGCGAGCGGCGCGGCGATCCGGTTGACCGACGACTCCCGAAGCTTCATCCACGGATTCACCATGGCCGGCGAAGACGGCCGTTTTCGGTTCCTCGTCCTTCCACGGACGAACTACGGTCTCGAGGCGATCGATGCCGGGAACGAGCGGCTGCGCTGCACCGGCGACGCACCCGCCGGCAAGCACGATGTCGTTCTCCGCTTCAAGGCGCCTCGGGATCCCGCCGTGGCCGCCGCTTCGGTCGCGGACGAGCTCGGGCTCGCGCAGGTCCGGGGAAGCGTGACGGCAGATGGAATGCCCATCGCCGGCGCTTCGATCTCGGCGCACGTGGTGCTGCCGCCCGACTCCCCCCTCGCGCGCAGCGACGATGGCTTCTACGCGACGCTGTATGCGGACGAGAGCTCCTGGGTCAAGAGCGCGGAAGACGGCTCGTTCGAGATCGCACTTCGGCCCGACGTCGACCACGTCCTCATCGCCGACGCGCCGGGATTCGCCCGGGCGCAGTCCCCCCCGTTCGCACCCGATCGCTACGCGGCTGACGTGGAGATCGAGCTCCGCCCCGGCGGCGACCTCCGTGGACGCGTGCTCCTCGGGGACGGGATCCAGCCCGCCGCATTCAAGGTCGGCGCGAGCCGCGGCGATGGCGCCGTGCTCGAAGCACAGCTCGGCTCCGACGGCAGCTACCGGTTCGACCATCTCACCCCAGGGCCCTGGCA
>CAZQZX010000024.1:0-40947 GCA_964597885.1 uncultured Planctomycetota bacterium | reverse complement strand
GGGCCGTCAGCGAGTGGAGCAGCTCGAGGCTGATGACGACGTTGCCGCGCGCGGCTCCACTCGCTGACGAAGACCGCACCGATCACGAGGAAGATGCCGTTGCTCCCGGTGTACAGCGGTCGCACGCCCTTGCGCTGTACGGACGACGGATCCGAGAACCAGAAGCCCTCGGCGCCGGGCGTCAGGTCCTCGGGCAGGAATCCGAACATCCGACCACGAGCAGAATCGCCCCCCGCACGATCGTCGCCCGTCTCGTCGTCATCACCGACGACGCTCACGACGTCGGGGACTTCGTCCGCGGTCCGCTCGAGGCGAGCGAGGAACGCCTCGGGATCCGGCGCGCGGAAACCGATCCCGATCGGCCGTGGATCCGGGTCGGTCACGGCGCCCGCATCATCATCCGGTTCTGTCGTCGGGGTCTCGTCGGAAGGCGCGCTCCCGGCCGCTAGGATCTCGATCGATTCGGCGCCGACATGCACGCGGATCTTTCGGGCCGAGTCACCCTCGCCCGACTCGCCGATCTCCTCGACGAGGAAGCCGGCGCGACGATACAGGTCAGCCGCGTCGTCGAGGCGCTGCGACGTCTCGCCGATGAAGTGATCGATTCTGGGAGTCGAGGGTTCGAGCTTCCCCGACTCGAAGGATCGCGGGTCGAGGGGGCGCGCGGCCAGCGTGGCTCCCGTCCAGCCGTCGGGCTCGGCGTCGGTCTTCTCGGCGCCGTCCGGCTCGGTCGAGCTCGCATCCCTCGCGACATCCGGTTGCGGATCGGGCTCACTGGCCGGGCCGGAGCAAGCCGCAAAACAGAGCCCGGCCACGGCGATCCAGGACGCCACCACCGGCAGACGAGCCGGCCGAGGAGCCGGGTACGAATCTCGGCTTTCCATTCGCGTCACTTCCCTTCGCTTTCGGATTCGCGGAACCACTCCATCAACGCCTCGGCGACGACCGCGTGCCCGCTCGGACCGAAGTGGACGTAGTCGAGGAATACCTCCGGGCGCGCGTTCATCGGCTCGCGCAGGTCGAGGTGCGTGACACCGCCCCGCTGCGCCGCGCGCTCCGTGGCCGCGGCCATCTCGGACTGCGTCCGCACGAGCACGCCGCCGAGGTCGTCACGCGCGCTCGGGAACCGGAGCTCCCCGCGGCCTCGCTCGAGGTTCGCCTCCCGGCGCGCATCGAGACGGATCCGGCTCGCCAGGATATCGAGATTGTTCGTGTAGTCGAGGTCGGACTTGTCGTCCTCGAAGTACGATTCGATCTCGCGGGCCGCGTCGGCGGCACGCCCGGCCGCGAGCGACGCCTGCGCACGCTCCACCGCCCCACCCACGCGCGGGCTCTCCCCGAACGTCAGGAGTACCAGGCGGGCCCCGGCCTTTCTCGCGAGCTCGGCCATCGTGACGAGAAGCTCTTCGTGCTCTCGAATGGGTACGAACGGCGGCACGTCCTCGAACCCGAGCACCAGCCGCGCCTTCTCGGCGTAGAGCGGGTCGTCTTCCTTGCGGTACTCGGCGATCCATCCGGTGCGACGCGCGCTCGACGAGAAGCGCCGCAAGCCGAGGTCGTAGGCGAGGCGAAGAAGGGCGCTCTTCCGCGTGAGCCCGGACATCGAGTCGGACGTCCAGAACGTCGTCTCGTCGAGCCCCGGCCGCGAGTCGAGCCGCGCCACCCGATTCGCCACGTTGTACGCGACCGTGATCACGTCCGGTTCAGAGCCGAGGATCCGTTCCTCGAGGAGTCGCAAGCCGTGCCGGGAAGAGTAGCCGATGACTCCCGCATTCAACACCTCGACCGGGAGCTCCGGGCGTTCCTCGCGAATCGCCGCCGCGAACAGCTCGGGATACGCTTCCTCGGCCTCGACGTCGAATCCGAACGTGCACGAGTCGCCAAGGCACGCGATGCGAAGCGCCGAGCCCGATCGAGCTTCGCCCTCGGACACGACCGGCGCTCCCTTCGGCACGCGGAAGCCGCGTTCGTCGATCTTTACCGTGACCGAACGCGTCACACCCCATCGGCCCTCGAAGCCGGGCGCGTTGACGTAGCCCAGCCGAGCATCCGGAAGCAGGAACGTGCCTCCGCCGGGTCGAAGTACACGAAGCGCAATCTCGGCGACGACCAGCACGAGCGCCACCGTCACGATCGCAAAAAGCACGCGCTTGCCGAGACTGCGACGAGGCGGTCCGTTCTGCTGCACCGACGAAGGCTCGTGCGGGTCGGTCACTCTTCGCGACGCTCCAGGTACCCGAGACGCTTCAGGCGCTCGATCGTCTCCCGCTGCTGCGAGTCGTCGAACCGACTCTCGAAGGGATCGGCCGAGCCCGCCCACGAATCCAGAGCCTCGCGTAGCTCCTTGCGAACCTTCTCGATCTCGGCGGATCGCTCGCCCGCGAGGAGGTTCCGCGTCTCTCCCGGATCGCTGTCGAGAGCGTAGAGCTCTTCGGTTCGACGGTACGGCGTGAAAATGTACTTGTAGGCAAACCCACGGATCATTCGCGACTTGTACGCGTTCGTCCACTTGCCCTCGACTTCGTAATCCTGCCAGGGCTTCGTCGCTTCCGAACGAGCTCGCCCTGGGTAGTACCCCAGTTCCACGAGGCCCTCCATCACACTGTTGTAGGCGAGCCCCTCGATGGGACGGCTACCATGCGGAGCGGGAACTCCGGCCAGTTTCAGGATCGTCGGGTACCAGTCGACCGTCGACGCATCCGCATTGCGGAACCCTTCCCCCTTCCGGATCATCCCCACCACACGGACCGCCGTCTGGTAGAGCGTGTGACCGTGATCGAAGGTGTCGTGATGCTCGTGATGGTTCTCGCCGTGGTCGCTCACGACGACGACGATTGCGTCGTCGAGGATCGAACGTTCGCGAAGCCCGTCGATCAGACGCCCGAGCTCGCGATCCATGTAGCGGATCTCGCCCGCGTATCGCGCCGCGAGTCGCTCGGCCTCCGGAAACGAGATGCCGGGTTGAAGCGTCGACTGATTGCGGACGGCAGCGACATCGATCGGCTCACCGGGCGACGGGTCGCCGCAAAGCTCGCGATCGGGCCACGGCGGCTCGTACGGCAGGTGCGGATCGAAGTAGTGGACGAACAGGAACATCGGCCGCGGATCCGTCGCGCGATCGACGTCCCCGCCGTCGAGGTAGCGGAGCACCGAATCGGTGACGGCGCCGGCCGTTCGCTGATCCTGATCGTAATCGCCATCTCCGTCTCGCCGATCGAAATCCTGATCCCAGTGCTCGAACCCTTGATCGCATCCGAAGCGGCGGTCGAGCGCGAAGGAGGCGACGAAGCCGGCCGTGCGGTAGCCGGCATCGGACAGCACCTCCGCCAGCGTGAGGTTCTTCGGGTTCACGACGAAGCCGTTGCGCGCGGTGCCGTGCGTGTGCGGATGCGTGCCGGTGAAGATCGACATGTGGGACGCGAGCGTCGTGGGCGCCGCCGTCGTCATGTCGACGAACACCGCCGACTCGCGCGCGAGCGCGTCCAGGGTTGGCGTTCGGGCGTCGGGGTTGCCGTACGCGCCGAGATGGTCGGGACGCGTGGTGTCGAGGCTGATCAGGATGACGTGCGGCCGTGGCGCGTTATCCGCCCGCCGCTCGGCGCGCTCGCCATCGCCCTGTTCGGACGAATCTCCTCCGCCGCACGCCACGAGCGCGGTGAGCAGCGAGACGAAGAACAGCCTGGTCCACGAGCACCGCATCTGCGGGCGACTCCCTTCCCGATCGATCTGCGACGACGAGCAAGCCGACGACCTGTATACTACCCGAAACCCAGGGGGCCTCATCATGACGATCGAAGAGCTTCGTGACAAGCTGCGCACCTTCGTGAAGGAGCGCGACTGGTCGCAGTATCACGACCCGAAGAACCTCGCGACCGGACTCTCGATCGAGGCGTCCGAGCTTCTCGAGATCTTCCTGTGGACGCGCACCGAGAACGCGCACCAGCACGGATCCGAGATGAAGTCCCGCGTCGAGGAAGAGCTCGGCGATGTCCTGCTCTACTGCGTGATGCTGGCCGACTCCCTGGGGATCGACCCGCTCGAAGCGGCCGCTTCCAAGCTCGAGCTCAACGCGAAGAAGTATCCGGTCGAGCTCGCTCGGGGAAAGTCCGACAAGTACGACGCCCTCAAGGGGAATGCTGCCGGGTCGGATCCGGACTGACGGACGGTCCGGGACTCAGCGCGACTTGCCGCGCTTGCTCGCCGACCGCGAGAGGGACGGGCCGCCGACCACGGCGCTGCGCCGGGGCTTGGTCGAAGCCTTCGCCTTCGATGCCTTCTTGGCGGCCTTCGCGCTGTTGCCCGCTCGGCCGGACTTGCTCGCTCCCGCCTTGGCGCTGCTCTTGGTCGCGCTCGCCTTCGTCTTCTTCGCCGCCGCGACCTTCGTCGCGCCGGACTTGCCAGGGCGCACCTTGCTCGCGGACTTCGCGGCCGGCTTCTTGGCAGCCGGCTTCTTGGCAGCCGGCTTCTTGGCAGCCGGCTTCTTGGCAGCCGGCTTCTTGGCGGCCGGCTTCTTGGCGGCCGGCTTCTTGGCGGCCGGCTTCTTGGCAGCCGGCTTCTTGGCAGCCGGCTTCTTGGCGGCCGGCTTGTCGGCAGCCGGGGCCTTCGCAGCCGCAGCCTTGGGCTTCGCGACAGCCTTCTTCTTGGTCGCGCTCGCGGCACGCGGGGTCGACGCCCCGGCCTTCACCTTCGAGGGTCGGGCGGCGGGCGTTTTCTTCTTCTTCGCAGCGGCGACCGGCCGCGGTTTCGGCTTGGGCTTCGGCTTCGGTTTCGGCGGATCCGGAATCGGCAATCCCGCACCCGCTCCACCGAGTGCGACCGCCGCGCTCTCGCCCGCAAGGAATCCGGTCGCGAACGCGGCCTGCGAGTTGTAGCCCCCGTAGCGTCCGGTGATGTCGAGAACCTCGCCCGCAAAGTGAAGCGCGGGCACGATCTTCGATTCGAGAGTCTTCGGATCGATCTCGTGGACGTCGACACCGCCGTCGGTCGCGAGCGCCTTCTTGAAGCCCTCCGTGCCGATCACCTCGAGCTCGAAGCCCTTCAGCCTTTCGGCGAGGAGTCGACGCGTCGCCGTCGGGAACGCGTTGCACTTCACCGAGCGGAGCCCGGGGAACGACGCGCCGATCAACGCCTCGATGAGGCGACCGGGAAGCGCGCGCGGCAATGCATCGCGGGACAGCGCGTCGGCGATCATCTTCATCGGCTTCGTCGTGACCGCCTCTTCGATGGATCGCTGCAGGATCTCGGCCGTCGCTTCCGGGAAGAAGTCGACCTTCACGACGAGGTTCTGGCCGCGTCCGACCGAAGCACAGTCGTTCGACAGGTTGATGGCCGCCGTACCCGCGATGCCGGAATCGACAAAACGGATGTCTCCCGATTCGTTCGCGAGCGGGCTGCGGAACTGCGACGAGAGCAGCTCGAGCGCCACGTCGGGGACGGCGATACCGTCGACCTCGGAGTTGTCGATCCCCTTCACGAGGATCCCGACCAGCGCCGGCGCCGGCGGGTTGACCGAGTGGTTGAGGTCACGCGCCCACTGCAGACCGTCGCCGGTCGAACCGCTCTCGGGCATGTGCAGACCGCCCGTCGCAATCACGACGCGACGCGCCGTGAAGCCGCGACCCTGACGATCGCGCACGTAGAAAGAGGCGCGCGCGCCGGCCTCGTGCTCGATCGCATCGACCGAGAAGTTGAACTGCGTGCGGACGTTGCGGGTCGCGAGCTCGTCGCTCAGCGCACGCTGCACGTCGGCGTATCGTCCACCCGCGGGCGAAACGCGGTGGTGCTCGTCGACCTCGAGCTCGACGTTGAGCTTGCGGAGGATGTGCACGAGCCGCGCACCGGAAAACGCCTCGATCGCGGGCGTCAGGAATCGCCCTCCCTTCCCGAACGTATCGAGGAAGGAACGAGGATTGAGAAAGTTCGTGAGATACCGCTTCCCCGGGCCTCGCGCCGTCATCTTGCGGCCGGGGCGGGGATTCTTCTCGACGAGGAGAACCGACACGTCTCGGGAAGCGGCCGCTATCGCGGCAAGCACTCCGGCGGTACCGGCGCCAACGACCACAACGTCCGCGTGACCGAGCACGTTACGTTCTGTGTTCACGTTGTCAGCCGTTGGAATCCTCCCGTGGGCGGCGCTCGTGCATCCTGTGGACCACACGCCGAGTCGAATGCCCTATTCGGGCTTCGACCTCGGGTACGCAGCGCCGGATCCTTCCTTCTGATCCGTCCGAGCGGGGAACCGCTAGAACGGCGGTCGCGAGACCGTGAAGCCGCCGAATCGAGGAGTCCTCAAATCGTGTCGAGAAGCCGTGAGGCCCTCAGACCGAGAAGGACGTCCCGCAGCCGCAGGTTCCCGAAGCGTTGGGGTTCGAGAACTTGAAGCCGCGATTGAGCAGCGACTCGTTGAAGTCGATCTTCAGGCCCTGCAGGTACGAAAGGCTCTTCTCGTCGACGACGACGCGGAGCCCCTGCGATTCCATGACCGTGTCCGAATCCTTCACGTCCGAGGTGAAGTCGAGGACGTACTCAAAGCCGGAGCAGCCTCCTCCGGCGACTCCGAGGCGCAGGGCCGTGTCCTCGGAGAACCCTTTTTCTTTCACGATCTGGCGGACTTCATCCGCCGCACGTTCGGTCAACTCGATCATCGCTAAACTCCACGAAAAGGCATCGCAGGCGGACTTTTATACCAAATCCCGCCTCCGAGAGGTGGGCCAAACGCTCGTAAGTCCTTACAAATCAGCACCCGAGGGCCCGCAAGGCTACCCCGCAAAGCCAATCTGTCAAGCGACTTCCGGCGGATACAGATCTCGGAGGCGAAGAACTGCCCCAACGAGGCTTCGGCCCGCGAGATCGATCTGCTCGGGGGTGTTCCCGCGGCCGATTCCGATTCGGATCGAGGCGTGAGCCAGCTCCGGCTCCACCCCGAGGGCGGCGAGGACATGGGAGGGGGTCGGATCGGCCGACGTGCAGGCCGAGCCCGTGGATACGGCGATCTCGCGGAGCTCGCTCACCAGCGATTCGCCGGGGATCCGTGGGAAGCCCAGGTTGAGGTTCCCCGGCAGCCGCCGCTCGAGATCGCCATGCACGACGACGTCGGGAACACCCTCCCGAACGATGCCGAGCAGGCGCTCACGAAGCGCCGCGAGCCGCGCCGACTCCTCCTCGCGCTCCTCGACCGCGATCCGCATCGCGAGCCGCATCCCGACGATGGCCGGAACGTCGAGGGTGCCGGGCCGCAGCCCGCGCTCGTGCCCCCCGCCGTAGGACCGCGCACCGAGGCGCACCCGCGGTTCTCGCCCGCGGACGAACAGGCAGCCCACCCCTTTCGGCCCGTAGAACTTGTGCGCCGAGATGGACGCGAGGTCGACCGCGAGCTCGTCGACGTGGAACGGTATCTTGCCGATGGCCTGCGCGGCATCTGTGTGCAGAAGCACGCCTCGCTCTCGCGTCACGGCACCGATCTCGGCGAGCGGTGCGAGGACGCCGATCTCGTTGTTCGCGGCCATGATCGAAACGAGGCAGGTCGACGGCCGCAGGGCTTCCTCGACCGCCGACACGTCGACATGGCCGTCCGCAGCCACCGGGAGCATCGAGGTTTCCGCGATGCCCGACGTACCGAGATGCTCGACGGGCTCGAGAACGGCCTTGTGCTCGGTGACCATGGTGATCACGTGACGCTCGCCGCCCTCGGCACCGGTGCGGGCCCCGCCGAGAATCGCGAGGGTGTTCGCCTCCGTCGCGCCGCTCGTGAATACGATCTCCCGAGGACGCGCGCCGATCAGCGACGCGATCTCCTCCCTCGCCTCTTCGACGGCCGCCCGCGCTTCCCACCCGAAGGCGTGCGTACGGCTCGCCGCATTCCCGAATCGCTCCGAGAAGTACGGCAGCATCCCCTCGAGAACCCGAGGGTCCACGGGAGTCGTCGCGTTGTGGTCCAGGTAGATCGGAGTCGTCATGTGCCGCGCACCGAAGGAGATAGAGTCGTGAACGGAACGCTCATGATACTACACGGCGCGTTTCGTTGCGGCGGCCTCTATCCATCGACTCAGGATCCGCCTAGCGCGGCGCCCCGAGCGACACGACCTGCCACCGCTTCCCGCGGAGCTCGAATCGGATCCGGATGAATCGGGCGCCGTTCTCGTCGATCAGATGAACGGTCGCGCGCTTGCCCGATTCGCTCGCGACGTCGATCTGCTTCATCGGGGGCAGCGCAGGGCCCAGGTCGCGCTTCGTCAGGAATCGCTCGAGGTAGCCCTCGAACTTCTCCTTGCTCTTGGGCGAGTAGTGCTCGGCGACCTCGGTAGGCCGGGTCGTGTTCCAGGCGGCGAGGAAGCTCGTTGAAGCGGACTCGAACGACGGGGGGCGATTGATCATCGTCACGATCACGACGATGACGGCCACGACCCCGATCGTCCCTCCACCGAACACGAGCGTCTTGCGCAGCGACTCGTTTCGGTTCGTACGACGACGCGTGCGGGCCTGCTCCATCGTGCGACCCGCTTCGATGTCACCGGAGCGAGCTCGCGCGCGGAAGTCCGCCCGCGTCGCCTTGCGATTCAGCGCGCGCTCCTCGGCGCTCTCACGCTGCCGCTCCCAAAGCTCTGGATCCTCATCGAGGTGGCGCTGGAGGCGAAGCACCGGCTTGATCGCCGCCCACAGGTAGAACACCATGAAGATCCGGACCCATCCGAGGAAGGGGCCGAGGAAAGGCGTCGCGAGAACACCCACGAGCTCGAGGGCAACGGTCGACGTATGCGCCGCCGCCAGAAGAAGCGCCCACAAGAGCGGACGGTTCACGACCTGGACCGCGCCGGCGATGTAGAGCACGACCTGCAACGCGTAGAGGATCGCGACGATGAGCACCGCCCGCGAAGAGACTCCGTCCGCAGAAGCCGACGATACTGCGCCCGCGGCCGACAGGAACGAGAGCCCCTGCACGGCGGCACTGAACCAGTAGGCAGCGCGCACGGTCTTCACGGCGCCCCACGCACGCCGGGCCGCCAGTTCGCGAGCATGCTCCTCACGGCTTCGCCTCGGAGGCTCGCCTGCGCCGGGCTTCCCGCCCGGATATTCACCTCGGGTCATCTCGCTTCCCCTCGAAAACGGATCGGTCGGAGTGATGACGCGAGTCTAAGGACTCCGATCCGAGAGTGTCAACGGAGCCGCGCGACAAACCCCGCTCGCACGCGGATTCCGCTGGTTCGGGCGAGCGGAGCTTAGTACACCATCGATCATGGCCTCCCGGGCGAAGGTGCCCGGTACCGAACTTCCCGGCTCCCAGGGTCAAGATGAACTGGACGTTCGATGTCGCCCGGATCCGCGGGATCCGCATCCGGATCCACTACCTGTTCCCCGTGATCCTCGGCGGCCTCGTCATCCGACAGGGGATGTACGACCTGCGGCAGAACACGTTCACGGCGCCGGGCCTGCTCGTGTTCCTCGTTCTGCTCTTCGCCTTCGTGCTCATCCACGAGCTGGGACACGCCTTGATGGCGCTGCGCTGCCGCGTGCCGGTCATCGACATCACGCTGTGGCCGTTCTGCGGGATCGCGCGCCTCGGCAAGCTCCCGGAGACGCCGGGCGTCGAGCTCGCGGTCGCCGGCGCGGGCCCCGCCGTCAACGTGCTGTTCGCGGTTCTCCTCCTGCCCGCATTCGTCATCGACCCCGGACTCTGGGACGAGCTACGGGAGCTGCCGCCGCAATCCGTCATCGCCCAGTGCTTCCTGGTGAACGCTCTGATGGCCGGGTTCAATTGCATCCCGGCGTTTCCGCTCGACGGCGGCCGGCTCCTGCGCGCGACACTCGGTTATCGTCTCAGCTACGCACAGGCCACGCGCCTCACCGCCGGCGTCGGCGTGGTGATCGGGCTCGCGTTCATGGCGCTCGGAATCGTGCGACGCGACCTCGCGGTGCTCTCGCTGCTCGGCGTCTTCATGGCGGTGCTGAGCTTCCACGAGGCGCGCTCCGTCACGAAGGCGGCCGCCGTCAGCGAGTGAGGCCGACGCGGTCGGAGAGGCTCGAGCGGAAGCGGCCCTCGGGATCGACCTCGGCGCAGATCGCTCGAAACTCCTCGTGCCGCGGGTACATCGTCTCGAAGTCCCGGGCGTCGAGAATGGCGTCCTTGGCGAGATAGATGCGTCCTCCCGCCTCGCAGACCAGCCGATTCACGTCTCGGAGCGTGGCCTCGAGCTTCGAACCGCGCCGCGGGATATCGGCCGCGAGCGTGTAGCCCGGCATCGGGAACGAGAGCAAGCCTTCCTGCTCGCCGAACGTCTTGAGAACCGCGAGGAAGATCCCCGGTGTTCCGCGATCGATCCGGTCGAGCGCCTCGCGCAGGACTTCGCGTCCGTTTTCGAAGGGGACGACGAACTGGTACTGCAGGAAACCGCGCTTCCCGTACAGGCGATTCCATCCGTCGAGGACGTCGAGCGGATAGAAGAACGGTTCGAACGAGACGGCGGCACTCGCTCTCGGGACGCGGTAGTACAGCTCGTTGAAAAGCCGGATCGAGTAGCGATTCAACACGCGACCGAGCCGGATCGGCCCGACGCGCTTCGCACGGCGGCGCGCCGGCGCGAGAGGATCGCCCGAACCCGGGAGGCCTTCGGCGTCGGAGTGCTCGCCCGTCAGAAGGATGCCTCGTCCGCGCGACGCGCCACCGGCGATGCAATCGAGCCACGCGACCGAGTACGTCGCTTCGCCGAGCGCCCCCTCGAGCGCGTCGCAGCACTCGTCTAGATTCCGCACGCGCGTGGCGCGCTGATCGATGTAGCCGCTCCGCACCCGGCGCAGGCGAAGCTCGACCTCGACGACGATTCCCGTGAGCCCCATGCCACCGATCGTCGCCTGGAACAGCTCGGGGCGTTCGGATCGCGAGCATCGCGCCGCATCTCCGTTCGGAAGGATCATCGAAAGCGACTCGACGAACCGTCCGAAGGAACCGTCCACGTGGTGGTTCTTCCCGTGGACATCCGCAGCGACGCATCCGCCCAGCGTGCAGTGCATGGTGCCGGGCGTGACAGGCGGGAACCATCCCCGCGGGAGGACGGCGTCGATGACTTCCCCCATCGTCACGCCCGCTTCCGCTCGCAGGACGCCCTCGTTCTCGTCGAGCGAGAGCACGCGGGCCATGGGACGGACCGACGCGACCCGAGGGCCCAGGCAGGCGTCCCCGTAGCTTCGGCAATTGCCCTGCGGGATGAGCGGGCCGTCCGCGACGACGGCTTCGCGGGCCTCCGCCTCGTCGCGCACGAGAAGGCGCTCGCCCTGCACGATGGGGAAACCGCCGAAACCGCTCATCGACTCGAGGCCCACGCGAAGTCTTTCCGGTGCCCGCGCACCCGGCTAGAGACACTCCGATCCGGCGCTCGTCCACGAAAGCGCCCCGGAGCGATTCTACATGGGGGATGCACGAGGGGCGATGGTCGGCGGAGGCGGCTCGCCTCAGCGCGGGTCGTTCGGGTCCGAGAGGCGCACCTCGAGCGGAGCGTCCGTCGCCCCCGCTTCCGAGAAGTCGACCTCGAGCGAAGCAGCCAGCCCGCCCTCGGTTCCGAACTCGAGCCGATGCGGTCCGGCCCCGAGCACGAGATCGAACTCGAGACGCGCGTGCTTGGCGCGGCGGAAGCGGCGCATCGCGACGACGTCCCCGGAGGGGTCGCGCACGATCAGGTGCGCCTTGCCTTCGATCGTCGAGAATCCGGGCGACGCGAGCAGGTGCACGGTCCGGAGAGTGCCACCTCGCACCTCGACCTCTTCGCGCGTCAAGCGGCCCGACCGGATCTCGAGGGGGTACTCCATCCAGGCGATCTGACTGTTGCCCTGGCCGTGTAGACAGAGCACGTAGCGACCGGGTGCAAGCTCTCCGGACCGTACGGTATCGTTCTCGAACACCACCGGAATGTAGTGCGATCGAGTCTCGTCGAAGAGGAAGGCCCGCGGAACTCCGATGGAGCCTTCGTCCGTTCGATACAAGCGCGCCTCCAGCATGCCCGGCTCGTCGAGCCGCACGACTCCGATGTCTTGGTTCTCGTCGCGCCCCAGCTCCACGACGCGTACGAATCGACAACCGAGACCGAGGTCTTCGGTGTCGACGAGCAGCTCGTAGCGCGACGGCGGCACGTCCTCGAACACGAATCGGCCGTCGGATCCGCTGGTGACACGCATTCTCCAATAGAACCGGTCGAGAGAACGCAGACGGACGACGACCCCGTCGAGCGGGCGATCCGCCGGTCCGACGATCGTGCCGGACACACCGGCAGTGGGAAGCGCATCCGCGACGACGGTCAGCGTGACGTCGCCGGAATCCGGTCGAACGCCGGGGTGCCACGCGATCGGCTGGTTCGACCACTGCTCCGGCTCGTACACGTCGAGCGGGTACGCGCGGTCATCGCAGTTCGCGATCGCGAAGTAGCCGGCCGCGTCCGTGCGGGCCGACTTCCGGAAGCGGCGGAGCATCCGCTCGCTCATCTGGTTGATCTCGAAGTATCCGCCGCGCCGATCCTTGTTGAGCCACGTGAAGTCGTGCATCGTCGGGTCGACGGCGTAGCGTTCCACATCGAACTCGGGGATGCCCGCGTAGACCTCATGGTTCGCGAGAGGGTTGCCCTCTTCGTCGACCACGCGGCCGCGGATGACGCGCCCGGTGTCGAGCTCGGGATCCCACGTCAGGAACGGTTCATCGAGCACCTCGAGGGTCGTCGAGTCCGCACCTCGGTTGTCGAGCCCGTCCGCGACGACGTCGATCGTCCCGGAGACGAGATGATCGAAGCGGTAGCGGCCCTGCGCATCGGCGTCCGCGTGCAAGGCCCGCCCCGGACCGTCGCCGCGAACCTTCGCGCGCAGTCTCGCGAAGGCCACCGGCTTGCCGGTCGCGCGATCGCGCACCGTCCCCGCGAGGGTCGTTCCGGCCGTCAACCCGATCTCGAGCACGACGGCTTCGCCCTCTCGCGGCTCGACCGTCCCGACGAATCGCTGGAAGCCGTCGGCTTCGGCGGAGACGCGGGAAAGTCCTTCACCGAGGCAGGTGAGCTCGTAGGATCCGGTCGCATCCGTTCGTGTTCGCGTCGCCGGCGCGGCCAGAACCCGCGTTCCGTCCGGCAGACGATCGGGCGCCTCTTCGAGCGCCTCGACACTCACGACCGCGCCTTCGACCGGCAGCCCCGCCGGGTCGGTGACGACGCCGCGCACGCTGCCGATGGCGGGGTTCAGATCGAAGTCCATCCGGACATCCTGGATCGCCTTCGACGGGAGCGGGCGGATCGGTGATCCGACGAACCCATCGGCGCGCGCACCGACGTACCCGACGACCGACACCGCGCGGATCGAGTACTCGCCGTGCCGATCCGTGACGGCGACCACCGCGCCCGAGTCGAACGGCTGACGTGACAGGAACACCTCGGCGCCGGCGATCGGCTCGTCGCGCGCATCACGTACGGTGCCGCGAAGATCGGTACCGGGCGGAATCGCGACCTCGAGCCGCGAACGCTCGCCCGACAGGATCTCGGCATGACCGAAGCCGAAGAGCCGGTCGAAGTGAACGACCGCCATACCCGGTTCGAGTCCTTCGACGACGAACGTGCCGTCGCGATCGGTGACCTGATCGAGCGTCATCCACAGCGCCTCGACCACGCCCGGTCCGGTCACGCGCGCCTGGATGCCTTCGGCCGGAGTGCCGTCGACTTCCCAGCGAACGGTGACCTCGAGCGAGCCGGGCTCCTCGAGCGGAGGAACCGGGGGCTCGGGCTCGGCGGGATCCGTGAGCGCGACCGTCGCGTCCGCCGTCTCGAATGGAGGCGGCACTTCCTGCGACGCCGTTTCGAGCGGAGCGTCGGTCGAACCGCGATCGGACCCGGTCCACAGGATCAGGGCGGTCGCGAGCATCACGAGCACGCCGACGCCGGCGATCCACGGCAGGAGCGAACCGCCGAGCGTACCGATCGCGGCACCGCCTTCGGTGCCGGCCGGTACCGGGCCCCGCAGGAGCGGCACGAGCGCGAGACACCACGCGCGCCGATCGCCGTCGAACTTGCCGTCGAGGTGCTTCCTCATGCGGTGGTTCGCACGCTTGAGCCGTGTGCGAACCGTCTCGACGGGGATGCCCTCGCGCTTGGCGATCTCGCCGGGCGTGAGGTCTTCGTAGTAGCGCATCACGACCATCGACGCGTACGGCTCATCGAGGGCGTGAACGGCCTCGACGACCAGGCGGATCATCGCCTTGGAGTCGGCGATATCGATCGTCGCGGGAAGGCTCTCGGGCTTGGCGGCGCGATGCTCACGGCGGCCGCGGCGCGATTCCGAGCGGAGTGTCGATCGAGCGACGTTGAGAGCGATCGTCCCGAGCCACGCGCGAATCGAACGCCGATGCCGCGGAGGGTGGCGGAGAGCCGCGAGCCACGTCTCCTGGACGATGTCGTCCACGCGGTTCTCGTCGGACACGAGGCTTCGGGCGATGGCCCGCACGAAGCCGGCGTGGGCGAGTAGGGTCTCGGGATTCGTCACGGCGCTGCTCGAGCTCGGGGACTGCGTGGCACCCGGAAACGCTCCAGGTGCTTCCACCCCATCAACTCCACCGAAGCGCACACCGGTTCACGGCAGCGGTGGGAGCTCATCGTACCAGGAATGCCCGGTTCACCGAGGGGACGGTCCCGCCGGACGAGCCTTTCGACGAGCTTCCGTTCTCAGATCGATCCCGCATTCTCGATCCGAGTGAGAATCCGGCCCGCCGCACGCATCGCGAACAACAACCCGATCGACCTAAGCGGCCTACCAGAAGCGACTTGCCGAATCACCGAGAGCTACGGCACCCCCTTTGCGATTCAGTTGGGCGACGAGCCGCTTCGCGGTCACCAGCTGTGGGAGTTCCTCACTTGTGATTGGAATCCAAGGTGATCGTAAGTGGAGTGGAGTGGACGAGGTTTCTTCCAACGGTGACAGTTGGTGGCCCGAAGCCGCTCGTCGATTTCCTTCCTGAACGACCCGCTGCCCTCGGGCAACTCACTATCCCCCCGAACCCCCGCCCGCGCGAGCCTGCTCGATCATCGACCGCACGCGCTGAACCGTCGGATCCTTCGGGAAGCGCTCCTCCATCCATCGAAGCGAGGTCTCGGCTACATCGAGCTGGCCGGTTCGGAGCGCGGCCTCGATGAGCTGCCCGCGCATCACGCGCTCCATCGACGGATCGGGAACCCCGGCGTCGATCGCGGCCCGCAGAACGGGAACCGCATCCGCGGGCCGGCCGAGCTGGACGTACAGCGTTCCGAGCATGCCCGCCGAGCGAGCGTCCCGCGCGTCGATCTTGCGCGCCTTCTCGAGCACGCGCGCGGCATCCTCGAGGCGGCTCGCGTCGACGTAGAGCGTCGCGAGGTTGACCATCGGATCGACCTCGAATCGCTCGAGCTCCACCGCCTTCTCGAAGCGGGACATCGCCCGCTCGAGCGCCGCCTTCGCCTCGACCGACCTTCCTTCTGCCGCGAGCTTCGCCGCGCGCTTGCGCTCGAGCGCTCCGTACGCGGTGTAGACCTTCGACACATCCGGCCGGAAGCGAAGGATCTCCTCGAGCCTCTTCTGCGCCTCGTCGAGCTCGTCTCGCGCGAGAAGCTGCATGAGCAGGATCGAGTACGCCTCGTAGTTGGCGGGATCGGCGTCGATCAGTTCCTCGAGCAAGCGACGGCTCTCCTGCTCCTGTCCGCGCGACGCGAGATCGCGGGCTTCGTTGAGCCGCACCTGCACGTACGCCCAATCCTTCGGGTCCTTGAGCTTCTTGAGCGTCTCGATGCCTTCGCCCGACGGCACGGGGCGCCCGGATGAAGCGTACCCGAGCGCGATCAGCTTGTCGCGCTCTTCGTCCGTCGTGACGAGCTCACCCGAGTATCCATCGATACCGCTTCCCTCACGCAGGATCCGGCGGATGCTCCCGCGATACCGTTCAACCAGGTCCGGGTGCTCGGTGGCAACGTTCGACTGTTCGTCCGGATCGCTCTCGAGATCGTAGAGCTCGGGCGTCGGTGCATCGATGAACTTCCACTTTGCATCGCGAACCGCGAGAAGCGGCGACCAGCCGAACTTGTACCAGGGCAGAATCGCCTCGCTGTAAGCGACGCGATCCGACGCGAGTGCGGCATCGTCCGCGCCGGTGAGGATCTCGCGCAGCGAATAGCCTTGCGCCTCGTCGCCCTCGCCGAGCCCCAGCAGATCGAGCACCGTCGGGAAGATGTCGACCTGCTCGACGACGGAATCGCTCCGGCGCCCCGACGCGAGACCGCTCTTTGCCCAGAAGACCAGCGGAACGCGCACCGTATCCCGGTACACGAAGATTCCGTGCGACTGCTCGTCGTGCGGACCGGGGAAGCCCTCTCCGTGATCGGCGGTCACGACGATGAGCGTGCGCTCGAGGCCGCGGCTCGCATCGACCCGGTCGAGCAGCTCTCCGATGCGGTGATCGACGGCCGAGATCTCCGCCTGGTACTGACCTTCGAGCGTTGCCGGGAAACGAGACGCGAACTCGGGAATCGGATCGTACGGCGCGTGCGGATCGAAGTAGTGAACCCAGAGAAAGTAGGGCTTCGATTTGTCGAGCTCCGACAGCATCGACAGCGCCGACTCGTTGACCGCGGCCGCACGACGCGTGTAGTCGGTGTACACGTTGCCACGCGACATGCTCCCCGGATCGTCGTCGAAGCGAGCGAAACCCTGCGCGAGTCCGAAACGGCGGTCGAGCACGCGCGCCGCAATGACGCCCCCCGTCGCGTATCCCTCGTCGCCGAGGACCTCGGCGAGCGTCACGCGATCGTCGGGAAGCGAGTAGAAGCCATTGCCGCGCACCCCGTGGTACGGCGGATACGTCCCGGTCAGGATCGACGCGTGCGTTGGCAGCGTGATCGGCGCCTGCGCGATGGCCTGGTCGAACACGACGCCCTCGGCCGCGAGCCGGTCCAGATTCGGCGTGCCTGCGCCCTCGCGCCCGTGAAAGCCGAGACGGTCCTGTCGCGTGGTGTCGAGCGTGATCAGGAGGACGTTCCAGCCCTCGAAGCCCTCGCTCCTGTCCGGTCCCTTCGAGCACGAGATCAGCGAGAGCCATCCCGTGAACAGGACGGCGATCAGCACGCTCGCGCGGCAAGCCATCAGGCCCCCTCCTCGATGGACGCGCGAACCGCCGCCGCGACCCGATCCACGGATTCGAGCGGCAAGCAGCCCGACAGCGGAAGCGAGAAGCTGCGCTCGGAGAAAGCGAGCGCACCGGGCAGCGCATCCGGCGCGATCTCGTATCGATCGCGGTAAAAAGGATGCAGGTGAAGGCTCACGTAGTGGACACCGCAGCCGATGCCCCGTCGCTGGAGCCGAGCGAGCAGCTCGTCGCGATCGATCGCGCTATCCTCGAGCCTGAGCTGAGGCGAGAAGAGATGGAGCCCGTGCTCCATTCCGTCACCCGTGTCCGGCGGCAAGACGAGCGGCAGACCGTCGAGGCGCTCGGGGTATCGCGCGAGCACTTCGGCGCGGTGCCGCTGGTGCGCGTCCATCTTGCCGAGCTGCACCAGACCGAGCGCCGCCTGGACGTCGGTCAGATTCATCTTGTAGCCCGGCTCGGTCACCTGGAAGTGCCGGAACCCATCGGGGCTCGCCTGATACCGCGCCCAGGCATCGGCGGAAAGGCCATGCAGGGAAAGCCGGCGACAGTGCGCGAGTCGATCGGCATCGGGCATCAGAAGCATGCCGCCCTCGGCCGTCGTGATGTTCTTCGTCGCGTAGAAGCTGAACGTCCCGGCGTCGCCGATGGTGCCGAGCGGACGCCCCTGCCAGCTTCCCGAGATCGCGTGCGCACAGTCCTCGACGATCGGGATGCCCCGCTTCTCGCGCATCTCGAGGAGCGGCCCGAGATCGACGGGGCGACCCGCCAGATGCACGACGAGGACGGCGGCCGTCCGTTCGTTGGCCGCGCGGACGGCAGCCTCGGGATCCATGTTCCCGGTGATCGGATCCACGTCGACGAAGACCGGGACCGCACCGAGGTGCTCGATCACGTTGGCGGTGGCGGCAAAGGTGATCGGAGTCGTGAGAACCTCGCGGCCCGGGCCGACGCCGACCTCCTTGAGCGCGAGGAACAGAGCCGCCGTGCAGGAGCTCAGTGCAAGCGCATCGTCGACGCCCTTGAAAGCCGCGAACTCCTCTTCGAAACGGCGGCAGCGCGGACCCTTGCCGATCCACTTCGACTCGAGGACTTCCACGACGGCGTCGATCTCTTCGCGACCGATGCAGGGTTGTCCGAAGACGATGTTATCGCCCGATTCCGACACGCGAGACGCTGCTTTCGAGAAATGCGGTCATGCGAGGAAACGAACCGGCGGCGCACCGCATCGAGACTTCGATCCGGTGCGCCGCCGTCAGGTTCAACTAGGAGTTACGAGCCGCGATGAGGATGCGAGCGGTGGACTCGCGCATGACGCGCGGGTCGGGGACGTTGCCTTCCGAGATCGCGTTGCGGACATCGCGCCCGCTGATCGGGATCGGCTTCCATCCCTTCTTGCTGCACTCGTCGACGAGACCGACTCGACCGAGCTCCTCGTAGTACGCCGCGAAGCCGACGTTGACCGGCTCGATCGCGAGCTCACCACCGAGGTTCTCGAAGATGCGCTGGGCGTCCAGCGGATCCCAGATGTCCGAGCCGTCGTCGTACGGCGCGTCCGCGTGCTTGCGGCCGATGATGATGTTCGTGAAGCCGTAATTCTGGCGATAGATGCCGTGCATCACCGCTTCCTTCGGCCCCGCGTAGAACATCTTGATGTCGAGCGCGATCAGCTCGACCATGTCGTTGATATCGCAGCCCCGATCCTTCCAGAGGGCCTCATCCTTGTCGCCTTCGCCCAGCTCGCGGTTGTCGACCAGCGCCATGTACGTCTTCATGCGCGTGGCGGCATCGACATCGTCGGACTTGGTCTCGCCGACGAGCGGGTTCAGGACGATGCCCGTCTTGTGACCGGCTCGCGTGAGCACCTCGCCACCGTAGACGAGCGCGTACTCGTGGGCACGGTGGAGCGGGTTTCGCGTCTGGAAGGCAACCGTCTTCTCGTAGCCGCGCTCGGCGAAGCGCGCGCGCGTCTCGCGCGGCGTCATCTGGTAGTCGCCGAACTCGGGGTGACGCGGCTGCGGCAGGACCTCGACCTCACCGCCGACGAGCATCTCGCGGTCGTCTTCGGTGACGATTCGGGCGCCCGGGTGATCGGTGCGATCCGTGAGGTACACGCCCTTGATGTACGCCGCCTTGTCCCAGGGGAAGACATCGCCGATCGTCAGGACGCCGACGGTGTCGCCCGCCGTGTTGACGAGGCGCACGCGCTGACCGGACTCGAGCGATTCGCCGAGCTCCTTGCTGACCGGAAGCGACAGCGGGATCGTCCACGCGTACTTCTTGCCTTCGCGCTCGATGCAGCCCTCCGCGAGGACCTTCTCGTACACATCGCGGTTCATCGGCCCGGTGAGCGGGCTCAGGCCGCCGTCACCGATTCGGTAGACGGTCGACAGATCGGCATCGCTGACCGGCAGTGCCGTCAGGCCCGCCGCCTCCGCCAGGAAAGCCTCTCGTCGATCTTCCGGAACCGTCCGGTCGACGGGCTCGCTCAGGCCGCCGTGCGGCTGGATGAGTTCAGCCATGGGAACTCCAGTCACGTTCGTGTCTCCTTCATCTTCATCTTGGAGGACGAGTGAGGATCGAGATCTACCCCAGGTTCGCCAGGGTGTCTTCGATCGTCGTCAGCCTCTCCTTGTATTCCTCGAGCCGGTTTCGCTCGCGATCGACCACCTCGGCCGGCGCGCGTCCGACGAAATTCTCGTTGCCAAGCTTCCCTTCGATGCCGCGGACCTGCTTCAAGAGGCCTTCGCGCTCCTTCTCGAGACGCGCTCGCTCCTCTTCGACATCGATGACGTCGAGGACGAAGATCTGCATGTCCCCCACGACGAGCATCGCCGACCCCTTCGGCTTCTCGGCCCCGGGATCGATCGTCAGGGTGCCCACGCGGCCTCGTTCGCGAATGATGTGGCCTTCGCGCTCCATCGAAGCGACGCGATCCTGCGGCACGCGGATGACCACGTCGACGAGGTCCTTCGGCTTCACGTTGCAGGTGGCGCGAATCTCGCGAACGGCTCGCGTCGCATCCTGCAGATCGCTGAAGACGGCCTCGACGCCGTCGTCGGCGAGCGCCTCGCGCCCGCTTTCCGGCGGGAACGACGAGACGATCAGCGGCTTGCCGGTATCGAGGTCGGCGACGTCCGGCAGCCCGCGCTCAGGAACCTGCTCCTCGAGCTGGCGCCAGATGCGCTCCGTGAGGAACGGCATGAACGGGTGCAGCAGCCGCAGGGCCTGATCGAAGACGAACGCGAGCACCTGCCGCGCCTCATCTGCTTGTCGGTCAGCGGCGACCCTCGACTTGACGAGCTCGAGGTACCAGTCGCAAAGAGAGTCCCAGAAGAACTCTCGGGCCAGGTTCACGGCTCGACTGAACTGGTACCCGGCGAGCGCCCCCTGCACCTCGACGGCCGCGCGGTTCGTCCGCGCGAGGATCCAGCGATCCTCGATCGGAAGCGAGGCGATATCGAGGGTCTGTTTCTTGGTGCCTTCGAGGTTCCGGAACGCGAATCGAGCCGCGTTCCAGATCTTGTTGCAGAAGTTGCGGCCCTGCTCGAATCGCTCGGACGTCTGCAGCTCCCGACCGTCTTCGAGCGTGAGCGTCTTCATGGGCATGCGGATATCCTGCGTCTCCGTGGCGCAGCTCGCCATCGTGAAGCGCAGGGCGTCCGCCCCGTACTGTTCGATGATGTCGACAGGGTCGAACCCGTTGCCGAGCGACTTCTTGAACGGTCGGCCATGCCCGTCCTGGATGACGGGGTGGATGACCACGTCCGGGAACGGAACTTCGCCGAGGTTGTAGAGGCCGGTCAGCACCATTCGCGCGACCCAGAGCGTGATGATCTCGCGCGCCGTGCTCAGCACCGACCCCGGGTAGAACGTCGTGAGCTCGTCGGTGTCCTCCGGCCAGCCGAGCGTCGAGAACGGCCAGAGCGCCGAGCTGAACCAAGTATCGAGAACGTCGGGGTCCTGCGCGATCGCGTGCCCGGGGATCGCGTCCTCGGAGAGGTCTTCTTCGAGGGCGCAGATCAGCCACTGATCCTTCTCGTCGTCGCGTCGCCAGATGACGTCGTCGCGATCGCCGAAGGCGTTCTGCAGATCCTCTTCGGAGCAGGTCTCGCAGTACCAGATCGGGATGCGGTGTCCCCACCACAGTTGCCGACTGATGCACCAGTCTCGCTTTTCGCCCAGCCAGTCGAGGTACGTCTTCGCGTAGCGTCCCGGGAAGAAGTGCACCTTCCCGCTACGCACGCGATCGTCGAAGTCGTCCGGGATCTCCTGCGAGACCGCATCCATCGCGAGCTGTGCGAGGCCGCTCGCACCGCGGAGCCCCTCGATCTTCTCGGCTTCTTCCTGCGGCAGGTCGCCCATCCGGACAAACCACTGGTCCGAGAGATACGGTTCGATCGGCGTCTTGCTGCGATCGCTGTGTCCGACCTCGGCCGTGTGATCTTCGACCTGGTCGAGTAGGCCGAGCTTCTCGAGATCCTCCACCACCTTCTTTCGCGCGTCGTAGCGCTTCAGTCCGGCATAGGCACCGCCGGCTTCGTTGATCGAGCCGTCCGGGTGCATGACGTTGATCATCTCGAGATCGTTGCGACGACCGCACTCGTAGTCGTTCGGGTCGTGGGCCGGCGTCACCTTCACGCAGCCGCTTCCGAATTCCTTGTCGACGAGGATCGGGTCGCCGATGATCGGGATCTCGCGATCGACGAGCGGGAGCTTCACGGTCTTGCCGATGAGGTCGCGCCATCGCGGATCTTCCGGGTGCACGGCGACGGCCGTGTCTCCGAGCATCGTCTCGGGACGCGTCGTCGCGACCACGAGATACGTGACCTCGGCCGTGCCACCGTCGCGAGGCAGCATCGCCGGCTCGCTCAACGGATAGCGCAGGTGCCACAGGTGCCCCTTCACGGACTCGTGATACACCTCGTCGTCGGCGACGGCGGTCTGAAGGTGCGTGTCCCAGTTCACCAGGCGCTTGCCGCGAATGATCAGGCCGTCCGCAAAGAACTTGAAGAACTGGTGGCGCACCGCGCGCGCGCACATGTCGTCGAGGGTGAATCGCTCTCGCGGCCAGTCGCACGAGCAGCCCATGAGCTGGAGCTGCTTCAGGATGCGATTGCCGAACTTCTCCTTCCAATCCCAGATGCGGCGGACGAGCTCGTCGCGCCCGAGGTCGTGGCGGCTCTTGCCTTCCTTCTCGAAGATGGTGCGCTCCACGACGGCCTGCGTCGCGATGCCGGCATGGTCCGTGCCCGGCATCCACAGGGTGTTGAAACCGCGCATCCGACTCCATCGGATGAGGATGTCCTGGAGTGTGTTGTTGAGAGCATGGCCGCCGTGCAGGGCCCCGGTCACGTTCGGCGGAGGGATCACGATCGTGTAGACCGGCGCCGAGGAATCCCCGGCGTCGGCGGTGAACAGATCGAAGTTGTCGCGGCCCCAGAGCTCACGGACCTCGGGCTCGACGGCGCGGGGATCGTAAGTCGGGGGAAGCTGGTTCGTTTCAGCCATGGTGTTGTCCATGGGAGGATCGTGCTCCGGCGGGGATCAGAGGCCCCTCGTCTGAATCGTGCGGGGTCCCGGGAGACTTGAGGAATCGCGGTACGGATGCCTCGATCCGGGCAAAAAGAAGCGCAGATTCTACCATACGGGGTCCTGGACGGGGACGGGGGTAAACCGGGCTGGAGGCGGGTTCCTTGGCGGGTACCAAGAGGCGGAAAACGGGTGCGGCGAGCGGCAAGACCGAGGCTCGCGCCGAGCCCCCCAAACTGGACGGACCGGCGATAGCCGCGATCCGTCGCGACCTCCTCTCCTGGTACGACCGGGAGCGCCGCGACCTGCCCTGGCGGCGGACGCAGGACCCCTACCGGGTCTGGCTCTCCGAGATCATGCTCCAGCAGACGCGGGTCGAGACGGTCATCCCCTACTACGAGCGGTTCCTGGAGCGATTCCCGACCGTGTCGGACCTCGCCGAGGCGCCCATCGACGACGTCCTCGCGCGCTGGTCCGGCCTCGGCTACTATCGGCGCGCGCGATCGCTGCACGAGGCTGCCGGCCAGATCGTCCGCGAGCACGCCGGTGTGTTTCCCGAGGATTCCGCGGAGGCGCTCGCCTTGCCCGGCGTCGGTCGATACACCGCAGGCGCAATCCTGAGCATCGCTTACGGCCGTCCCGAGCCGATCCTCGACGGCAACGTCATCCGTATCCTCAGTCGCTGGCTGCGGCTCGGCCCCGAGATCCCGCAGTCCCACCTGTGGACCCTCGCCGAGGATCTCGTCCCGGAAGAACGCCCCGGCGACTTCAACCAGGCGATGATGGAGCTTGGGGCTACCGTTTGCACCCCGCGATCCCCCTCGTGTCTTCTCTGCCCGGTTCAGGAGCGTTGCGAGGCCCGCGCCGAAGGAACGCCCGAGCGGTATCCGGCGCCCAAGGCGAAGGAGAAGCCGGTCCTGGTGCGATCCGCCGTCGCGGTCGTCGTCCGCCGTGGGCGCCTCCTGATGTGCCGCCCGAAGGACCGGACCGTCCTCGAGGGCCTCTGGGAGCTCCCGGGGGTCGACCTCTCTCCCGAAGAAGATGCCGTGCAAGCCCTTGCGTCCGGGTTGGAGCGACGTTTCGGGATCGCGTTCAACGCCGAGACCTCCCTCCCTGAGGTGAAGCACTCGATCATGAGCCGACGAATCCGCCTCTCGCCGATCCTGGGGTCGGTGGAAGGGACGGTGCCGAGAAGCACCGAGGCCGCCGATCTGCGGTGGGTTCTGCTACGGGACGTGACCGAGCGCCCCATCGGCGGCATCACGCGCAAGATCCTGAGGCGCCTGGAGTCGACACGGCGGTAGGGTAGACGCAGCGGTAGCGCGGGTGACTTGGGCGAGGAGGCGCGATACCGAAGGGGGAAAATTGGAGCGGGCGACGAGATTCGAACTCGCGACAACAACGTTGGCAACGTTGTGCTCTACCAACTGAGCTACGCCCGCTCGCCGGTATCGAAGGGGCGATTGTATTTTGCCGGTCCCGCCCTGTAAAGCAGGAATCGAGTCTCGAGCGTAAAGTCGGCCGCTCTCGCTCCCCCCTCTCCGTAACTGGCTTGCGCAAAGTGGGATCCGACCGCCAGCCCCGCGATGGTTGACAGTGTTCCGGGCCTCAGATACATTAGGCGTGCGGAACCCCCGTGGTTCCCCGGAAAAAAAGGGAATGAAGAAAGTCCAGTACGTTCAGGCACTTGCGCCGATCGGCCTCACCGAGACGGCGGCAAGCGGGCCAGATGCCTCGGGCATCCCTGCGTTCGTCCGGATCGTCACGCGTATCGGGGTCGGCATGAACAGCTGCGCACGGTTCACGGTCTTCGCTGGCATGTTCGCGATCGCGGTAGCCGTTCCGACCGCGAGCGCGCTCGCTGATCCCGTTACGAACGGCGGCGAGCTCCTCAGCCTCGAGGACCCGGACCGCGACGGTCTCCCGAACGGCGTCGAGTACCTCAAGCGCACGGACCCCTTCCACCCCGATTCCGACCGCGACGGATTCGACGACGGCCTCGAAGTCACGGCCGGTACCGATCCGCTCGACTTCGACGAGTCCATCCAGGAAAAGTCGAAGGTCGCCATCGAGATGTTCCCGATCGCGGGCAACCGCGTCGGCATCCTTTTCCTCACATACGCCTACCGCGGCTTCGGAGCCCTCGACCAGTACCGCATTCTCGCGGGACGTCGCGAGGAGCTCACGACGCGCACCGAAGACATCTACGATCGCGGCACGCTTCTTCAGACAGACAATGCCCGCATGGTGAGCATCGCGATGGTCATGGATCTCGACGATGTTCGCGACCGGGTGACGATCGTCGCGGAGCTGATGGACCGCGGCTTCCTGCACTCGGCCACGCGCGCCTTCGGGTTCCACGACGGCGAGTTCTACATCGAGAGCTACGAAGAGACGCCCACTGGCCTTCTCCTCGGGTCGTACTCCTTCGGTCAGACCGTCGAGTTCGAGACCGTTCCCGGCCTCGGCGGCGAGTGGGGGAACGGCGGAAGCTCGAACGACCAGGGCCGCGCCGGCGACGGCGACAAGTACCTCGCCGATCGCATCTTCACCGAAACGATCGTACGAGTTCGCCGCAAGGGAATGATCGTCGATACCGTCATCGGCAACGACTGCATCGATGATCCGGACGAGCGATGCCCGAAGACGATGAGCACCATCGGTGAAGTCCGCATGGGACCGTCGCGCTAGACGCGCGCACGTCGTCCGCACTCCCCTCTCATCCCGCCTCGTCGAATCAACGCTTCTCCCGGAGCACGCCGCGAAGCTCCCCGACCAGGTAGAGCGAGCCGGTCACGCACACCAGCCGCCCCGTCGCGTCTTCATCGAGTGCGTGGCGAAGAGCCTCGTGCGCGTCCGACTCGACGCGTGCTTCGATCGACAGTCGGCCCGCATGTTCACACAGCCGAGCCGGATCGAGAACTCTCGGGTTCTGCGTGCGCGTACCCACGACGCGATCTCCCGGCCGAATGATCGACTCCAGGAACGGCTTCCAATCCTTGTCCTCGGCAATCGACACGACGAATGTACACGGACGCCCCGCGTAGCGCGTGTCGATCAGCTCCCGAAGAGCTCGCGCCGATGCGACGTTGTGCGCTCCATCGAGCAGCACGCCGGGTGGGTCGACCCACTCCCCCCTACCCGGTAGCCGGACACGCTCGAGCCCCCGTCGGACCTGGGACTCATCGACCGAGAAGGTGCCTCGCGTCACCAGGGCATCGACCACGGCGACGGCAAGCGCGGCATTCCGGCGCTGGTGGCGACCACCGGATACGAGGCGAAGGTCGCGGTAGCTCCGACCACCCACGTGCACATCGAACGTCCCACCCTCGGACGGATCGTCGACGCGGATCTCGGTGCCGAGTCGGAGCGGCTCGACGCCGCTGCGACGGCATGCCTCGAGCACTTCCTCGCACGCCGGCGGATCATCCACCGGGAGATCGCACGCGAAGATCATGTTCGGCTTCACGATGCCCGCCTTCTCCCGCGCGATCGATGCGAGATCGGGGCCGAGCACCTCGACGTGATCGAGCGAGATCGACGTGATCACTCCCGCTTCCGGACGGATCACGTTCGTCGAGTCGAGACGCCCGCCGAGGCCGGCCTCGATCACCGCGTACCGCACGCCGGATTCGCGGTAGTGCCAGAACGCCGCCGCCGTCATCAGGTCGAAAAAGGTCGCCGGCTCTTCGTCCGGACCGCGCTCGTCGGCAGCCGCGAGGACGGCCTCGAACGCAGTCGCGAGAGCCTCGTGGTCGATCGGCTCACCGTCGACGGCAATTCGCTCGGACAGATCTTCGAGGTGAGGCGAAGTGTAGCGGCCGACCGGGCCACCGCCTCGCGCCAGGATCTCGGCGATCATTTCGACCGTCGAGCCCTTCCCCTTCGTACCCGCCACGTGCACAGAGCGAAACGCGTCCTGCGGATTCCCGAGCCGCTCGAGCAGGCCGCGAACTCCGTTCAGGCTCCGCTCGAAGCCACGCCGGACAGTCATGCGCTCGTAGTCCGTGAACTGGCAGACGCGCTCGAACACGGCGTCGAATCGACTCACTCCCTCTCCTCCGATGAACCTCGGGTCTTCGCAGACGTTCTCGATAGGGACTCGATACCGCGAGCACCAGGCGCGGGATTATAGCGAACCGACGGGCCCGTTTTTTTGCGCGGCCAGAACGGCCGTGCTACAATCACGGCGGTAAGTCCCTACTGGCTCATAGCTTCGCCCCCCTCTCGCGCCGCATCCAGACGGAGCGCCCGATGCCCAATCCGTTCAGGCACCAGTACAAGGCCAACCCTAGCCGCGATCGACGCACGCTGATCGTGCTCATCGTCAGCACCGTGTTCATCGGCGGTTTTCTCTTCTACTCGCTGTTGATCAGCACGCGTTACGAGACGCGCGAGGAGTCGCCCTTCACCGAAGAGAACGACTGGGGTGGCGACCTCTCCGAGCGTCTCGGATACGACGCCATCGAGCTCCCGGCGCAGCTGGCCTCGCAGGTCAAGGAATCGAGCGAGGTCTCGCGCGTGATGGTCGAGCCCGAGCCGCTCAACTACCTGCTCGGCGAGGTCGCCGATCGCCCGTTCCGCTTCTTCAACTACGTCGGATACACCTCGGTCCCCGAGGACGTGACCGTCGACGAGATCCTCGCGGCGCCGGACAAGAACCGTGCGCGGCAGTTCGCCGTCAAGGGCGAGCTCCTGTCGCTGGAGCCCAAGTCGCTCGAGCTTCCGGCCCCTCTCGAAGAAGTCTGGGAGGGCGTGCTGAAGCTCGCCCCCGCCGAAGGCGAAACCGAGCCACGCTACGTCTACTTCCACTGCGTCGAAGAGCCGAGCCGGGTCCGCGTCGGAGACGTCGCCCAGATCTTCGGCGTCTTCTTCAAGTCGTTCACGTTCCCCGTCGCCGGAGAAGCGGACGTCGGACTTCAAAACGGTCCGTTCATGATCGCGCGACGGCTCAAGCGGTCCTACTACTACATGAACGTGAGCGAGATCGATCCCAACGTCGTGCGCCGCGCCCGCGACACCGACGACATCCAGATGATGATCGTGGAAGAGGAGCCCTGGTTCCACGTCGCTTCCTGGGTGAAGAACCAGGATCCCGACAAGATCCGCGAGGAGTACGTCGAGGACGACGACATCGTCGACGTGTACACGTTCCCCTCCGCGCACCGAGGCAAGGTGCAGAAGTTCCGCGGAAAGCTGATCGCTCTCGAGAAGGTCCCGCTCGAAGACAACCCCGCCGGTATCGATGCCTACTACGACGGCATCGTGCACACGCTCGACAACGTCACCGTGAGGCTTCGCTTCATACACAAGCCCGAAGGCGTCTCTCGGTCCGACTTCGTGGCCGTGCGCGCCGTGTTCCTCAAGCTCCACCGCTACGAGTCGAAAGCGGACACGTCACCGAAGGTGCCCCTCCTCGTGGGCGTCTCCATCGACCGCGTCGAGTTTCGTGACGAAACCCTGCAGACGATCTCGGTCGTCGTCGCGGGGGCCGCGGTCTTGCTCGTGCTCGTGTTCGCCGTTTCGCTCGCGCTCGGACGTCGGAGTGCCCGCGCCTTCGAGGATGCCTACTGGGAGCGCAAGCGCAATCGCGCGCAGAAGGTACTCGCCTCGTCGCCTCCGCCGACCGCGGCTCGCGGCGAAGCCGGGCCGCCCTCCGATGCCGCAGCTCCCGAAGCGGACGAGGACCGCACCGAGGATGCCTGACGCTACCGGATCGACCCGTGATATCCGCGTCGAGCTCGGTGAGCGCTCGTACTCGATTCTCGTCGAGTCGGGTGCTTCGAGCCGCCTCGGCGAGCACCTTCGAGGCCGAACGGACGCCGGCCGCGCCGTCGTGGTCACCGACGATCGGGTGGACGAGCATCACGGCCGCGTCACGAAGCAGGCTCTCGAAGCGGCCGATCTCGAGACCCACGTGGTCGTCGTCCCGTCGGGCGAATCCACGAAATCGATCGAGGAGCTCGCACGGCTCTACGATGCGATGGCGCAAGCACGTCTCGAGCGCGACGATGTCGTGGTCGCGATCGGCGGCGGTGTGGTCGGTGACCTCGCGGGCTTTGCGGCGGCAACGTTCCGCAGGGGTGTGGCCGTCGCGCAGGTTCCGACGACGCTCATGGCTCAGGTCGACAGCTCCATCGGCGGAAAGACGGGCGTGAACCTCCCGGCCGGCAAGAATCTCGTCGGCGCGTTCCACCAACCTCGCGTCGTGATCGTCGACCCGGATCTTCTCTCCACGCTTCCGGTCGCCGAGTACCGCTCCGGGCTCGCCGAGGTCGTGAAGTATGGCATCATCCGAGATCGCGAGCTCTTCGAGCAGCTCGAAGCGCGCGTCGATGACGTGAACGCGCGGGATCCGGAGCTCCTCGTCGACGTTATCGCGCGATGCGCCGGAATCAAGGCTTCCGTGGTATCCGCCGACGAGCGCGAGACGCTCGGCGAACGACTCATCCTGAATCTCGGTCATACGGTCGGACATGCCCTCGAGGCGATCCTCGGTTACGAAGGCCTCCGGCACGGAGAAGCCGTCGCGATCGGAACGGTTTGCGCGTGCAAGGTGGCGATGGCCGCGAACCGTCTCTCGCCCGACGACGCGAAACGAATCCACGCGCTGCTCGAAGCGCTCGAGCTCCCGACCGCGATGCCCGACGTCGATCGGGCGCGCCTGCTCGAACATCTCGCGCAGGACAAGAAGGTCCGGCACGGTCGGGTGCGGTTCATTCTCCCCGAGGGCATCGGAGAGGTGTCTGTCGAAGAGCTCGGATGCGACGAGATTCTCGACGCGCTCTCGCTTTCCTGACGACGCCTTAGATCCGCAGGCCGACACTCGTGTAACCCCGCCGCGGTACCGAGCGACCCTATGGCGTCGCCATGTCCCGAATCGAAGAGATCCTCTTGCTCGGCGCCATCCCGCGCGTCGGCCCCGCTCAGGTTCACGCCGCGCTCGAAGCGTGCCCCGAGCCGGACGAGCTGCACCGCCTCCCGCGCGAGGAGCTCGTACGGCGAGGCCTCACCAAGCGCCTCGCGAGCGAGATCGTCCGCCTACGCGGTAGCGGCGAGGCCACGCGCGAGATGGAGCGATGCGCGAAGATGGGCATCCGCCTCGTCAGCACGAGCGACCCGGACTACCCCGGAGCGCTCCTCTGCGGCGTGCACGCGCCACCGCCTCTCCTCTACGTGCGAGGCTCTCTAGGCGGGGCCGACGCTGAAGACCGATGCGCGATCGCCATGGTGGGCGCCAGGCGATGCAGTCCGTACGGGCGGCATCACGCAGCCCGGATCGCCACTGAACTGTCCGACCGGGGTGTCCCGGTCATCAGCGGGCTCGCGCGCGGAATCGACACCGCGGCACACCGCGGAGCGCTCGAAGGCCAGGGCGGAACTCTCGCCGTCCTCGGGTCGGCACTCAACCGCGTCTACCCCGCCGAGAATCGCGGGCTCGCCGAACGCATCATCGACGAGGGCGGAGCCGTCCTCTCGGAGTTCGCGCTCGACACGCCTCCGCTGCGATCGAACTTCCCGCGGCGCAACCGATTGCTCAGTGGACTGTCGAAGGGTGTGATCGTCGTCGAAGCCACGCGCAAGAGCGGGTCCCTCATCACCGTCGACTGGGCTCTCGATCAGGGGCGCGATGTGTTCGCCGTACCCGGCCCGATCGACAGCGAGCTCAGCCGCGGTGTTCACAAGCTGCTTCGTCACGGAGCCCGGCTCGTCGAGAACGCCGCCGACGTGCTCGAGGAAATGGAAGGAGTAAAGCCCTTGAACGATCCGGATCGCAATCCTGCACGATCGCCCGGCACACCGACCGCCGTGCTCGGACCGCGCGAATCGCAAATCGCGTCTCTTCTCGGCCGCGCACCGGTCCACTTCGATCAGCTCGTCGAGCGCAGCGGCCTACCCGTCTCCGTGGTCAGCGCGCTCCTGACCCTGCTCGAGCTCAAGGGCGTTTCGAGCCAGATGCCGGGCAAGTGGTTCGTCCTGAAGAGCGCGTACCGCGTACCGCCCGAGGCGAAAGAACGAGAGGAGCCGGCGTGAGGAACGTCGGGAAGACGGCGTCGCGGCTCGATGCGCGCTCGTCAGAGGAACAGCACGATCAGCAGGTAGATCGCCACGCAGAAACCGACCGTGCCGGCGGTGAGCGTGGCGCTGATGCGCAGGCCGCGTGCGACGATGCGCCCGATCTGGTCCTCTTTCATGCCCGCGCACACGAACGAGACGACGAGCACGAGAGGCAGGAATTGCGCGAGGTAGAGAAGCCACTCCATCATGCCTGCGACGCCTCCCGCTCGGCCGCGCCGAACACATCGATGACGACGAGCAGATTCAGGAGCGCGGCCGTCGCGCAGTACAGGGTGCCGAGGCTCTCGAAGCGGATGAACTTCGTCACCATCAACGATTCCGTGATCAGCATGGTGGCGAAGGTGGGGAGGCCCATGAAGACGTAGGCGGCGAAGTAGATCGGATGGCGCTCGAGCCGGACAGCGTGGAAGTCCGCCAGCACGAGCCCGCCGAGAAACGTCCCGAGCACGATCACGAAGAAGAAGAGGCCCTTCGATCGCATACCGAGAGCGAAGTGGCCGGCACCGGGGATGAGCCAGCCGAGCAGTGCGGCCAGCAGCAAGTTCGGGCGCTTCACGCTCATGATCGTTTGATCCCCGTTCGGGCGATACCGCCCCTCGGTCCGCCGCCTGGCACCCGATCCCCGCAATCTTCGATGTCGATTCGGCGCCGTCGACGCGCGCCCACTGCACGGGCGACCGAGCACGACGCACCAGAGAGCGAGCCTTATACCAAAGGGTACTTCGAGGCTCAATCCGCTGCGCCTACCGGGCTTGTGCCGGCCGAGGACCATCTCCTATAGTGCGCTTTCGACACCGAGGGAAGCCATGGACAACAACAACTGGCACGAGACACCCGTCCGGGTCCGCTACGGCGAGACCGACCAGATGGGCGTGGTGTATCACGCGAACTACCTGGTCTATTTCGAGATGGGACGGACCGAGCTGATCCGATCCCTCGGCCGCTCGTACTCCGAGGTCGAAGGTGACGGCGTCAAGCTCATCGTGGTCGAGGCGACATGCCGGTACCACTCGCCGGCCCGGTATGACGAAGAGCTCCGTATCCGAACACGGGTCGCGAGCGTCCGAAGCGTCCGCGTCGACTTCGAGTACGAGATCGTCGGAGCGGACGGCGGAATCCGGGCCACCGGTCGGACTCGCCTGGCCGCGGTCGACGCCGCGGGTAAGCCCACACGCCTCCCGTCGCATCTCAGCTCGATGCTGTCCTGATCTTGTGGACAGCCGGTGTCGCCGGTTGAGGACACCGCCTCCTTCGCTGCGCAACTGCGCCCAAAGCCCCAACATAGATGTCAAACACCGACCGCGCAGGCACTTGCGATCCCCAAAGAAATTTCCTCGGTGCTTGGCACGCGGCCTGCGTAATAGATCCGCGTTGTCGACGAGAGCTGGGCCTGGAAGAAGGAAAGGAGCGCGTCATGAAGACTTCGATGTTCGCCATAGCGCTCGGCCTCGCCCTCGTCACGGTCGCCGAAACGGCGGAAGCGGCCCCCGGCCGATTCAGCGTCAACATCGGCTTCGGCAACTACGGATACGGGACCTACCGCCACGACACGTGCCGGTCGTACCCGAGGACGCATCGCGTCTGGGTGCCGGGCCGCTACGAGTGGCGAGAGCGCGCCGTCACGATTCCGGGCCGCTACGTCTGGGTGCGACAGCCCGTCTACACGGGTCGTGGTTACAGCAGCTGCGAGCCGAGACGTGTCGAACGCCGACGGGTCTGGCAGCCGGCGCGCCGAGAGATCGTGAGAGAACGCGTCTGGATCCCGGGTCGCTGGACGATCCGACGCTACTGATCGCAAGAAGAACGAACGGCCCTCGAGGCCAGGAGGCAACCGGCCGAGCCGGCACGCCTCCCCGGCTCACCGAGGACGACTGAAGACTTGGATGGCTTAGTGGTGGGGGGATTCGAGGGAATGTGCCTCTCGAAGCTCAATGTCTCCTGCAAGACCGGACCTGGAGATACCCCCACCACGTAAGCTTTTCTCCCCTCCCTTCGCTCCCGCGATCTTCGTTCTGCCTCCCACCCCACGAGAAGTACAATACCCCGTTTCGTGGCGGATCCCCCGAGCTCGATCGCTCGCCGGTGATCCCGACGGCCCACCGCGTTTCGGGAGCGACCGATGGCCCACCAGAACGACCCGCACGATCGATTCGAATCCCCTCTCGTCGGACGCTACGCCAGCGCCGAGATGAGCCGGATCTTCTCCAACCGTCACCGCTACGGCCTCTGGCGTGATCTGTGGATCGCCCTCGCGGAAGCCGAGATGGAGCTCGGCCTTCCCATCGAGGAGAGCCAGATCGCCGAGATGCGGGCGCACCGGGATCCGATCGACTTCGACCGCGTGAGCGAGATCGAGCGCGAGGTGCGACACGAGACGATCGCGCACCTGCGCACCTACGGCGAAGCCTGCCCGAAGGCGAAGCCGATCCTCCATCTCGGGGCGACCAGCGCCTACGTCATGGACAACTCCGATCTGCTCCAGATGCGCGAGGCGATCGGCCTCACGATCAGCAAGGTCGTCAACGCGATCGAAGCTCTCGCCGACTTCGCGCGCGAGCATCGCGATCGGGCCTGCCTCGGATACACGCACTTCCAGGTCGCTCAGCCGACGACCGTCGGCAAGCGGGCCTGCCTCTGGATCCAGGACCTTCTACTCGACCTGCACGAGCTCGAGCGAAGGCTCGAAGAGCTGCCCTTCCGCGGCGTCAAGGGAACGACGGGCACGCAGGCGAGCTTCCTCCATCTCTTCGACGGCGACCACGAGAAGGTGCGCGAGCTCGACCGACGGGTGGCCGAGAAGATGGGCTTCTCGTCGTCGATCCCCGTCGCCGGGCAGACGTACACCCGAAAGATCGATGTGCAGGTCGCGCACGCACTCGCCGAGGTCGCGCAGTCGGCGAGCAAGTTCGCGGGCGACATCCGCCTGCTCGCCGGATTCCGCGAGATCGAAGAGCCCTTCCAGGACAAGCAGGTCGGTTCTTCGGCGATGGCCTACAAGCGCAACCCGATGCGCTGCGAGCGGATCAACGCCCTCGCGCGCACCGTCCTCGTCGGCGCGCAGAACCTGCTGCACACGGCGAGCGTCCAGTGGCTCGAGCGTTCGCTCGATGACTCCGCCAACCGACGCGTCGCGATTCCGGAGCTCTTCCTGGCGGTCGACATCGTCCTGAACACCTGGATCGAGGTCGCGCGCGGCCTTCACGTCAACGGACGCGTGATCGAGAAGCGTCTCGCGGACGAGCTCCCGTTCATCGCCACCGAGAACATCCTGATGGAGGCGGTCCACGCGGGCGGCGATCGTCAGGAGCTGCACGAGCGCATCCGCGTCCACTCCCACGAGGCCGCGCGATCCGTGAAGTCGGGTGGGTCGAACGATCTCATCGGCCGGCTCTCCGACGACAGCGGGTTCGAGCCGATTCGCGACCGCTTCGACGAGATCCTCGACCCCGTTCGCTTCGTGGGTCGAGCGCCCGAACAGGTCGATGAGCTGCTATCGGAGCATGTTGCGCCCGTTCTCTCCCGCTACCGCGACCGACTCGGCTTCAAGGCCGAGACGCGCGTGTAGTCGTATCGCAAGCCTCGATCTCGAGGCGCCCCTCGAACGACTCGGTTCTCGAGTCTGACACGACATGAAAAAAGGCCCGGTCGGAAGAATCCGACCGGGCCTTTCTTGTTGAAACATCAGGCTTGTTGAAACATCAGGTGCTTCTACGAGCTCGACCTATCAGGGAGTCGTCGTCGCGCCTCCCGCGAAGGTGTACGAGAACGCGTAGAAGTTCGAGAACGGCGTGATTCCGTTCAGCGGCACCGGGTAGGTGAAGACGACCTTCACTCGGATGAACTGGAAGTCGTCGATGTCGTCGATGTTCGTCGAGAACTCGCCGACACCCGGAGCCAGGTTGCCGAGGTCCGGCATCGTCGGATCATCCGGATCAGGCGGGGCACCCTGGAACCAGTACTGGATCGCGTCGTTGGGGAACGCGTTGCCGTTGTCCTGGTCACCGCTACCGCCGTTACGGCCGCCCTGCGTGTAGGTGTAGTCCGGGAAGAGCGCCTCGGTGTTGAACCACGCCGAGGTTCCGACCGAGGTCTGACCCTGCAGCGCGAAGTCGCCCTGCGACGGCGCCGGGAAGTAGGCACCACCACGCAGCGTGATTTCGTCACGCGTTCGGGCTTCGACGCGGATTCGACCGAAGCCGCCGTCACCGCCACCACCGTCGTTCGTACCGCCGGACTCGCCGGCCTCGCCACCGATACCCTTGTTGGCCGAGATGTCGGCGTTGGTCGTGTTGATGAACGAGTTGATGCCCTGCACGAGGATCGCGCCACCGCTACCACCGGCACCCGCGGCACCACCCTCGCTACCCATGAAGTCATCGTTCGCGCCACCGTCGCCACCATCGGCGTCGATGTCGCCCGAAATGTCCATGTCGCCGGCGCACTGCAGCCAGACGGCTCCACCACCGGCGCCACCACCACTACCCGGGTAGGTCACGCCGTTCACACAGGTACCACCGGCACCACCACCACCCGAGCCGGCCGCGAAGTTGCCGGTGAACGGATCGAGCGTCGCGGCGCCGTAAGGCGTGCCCTTGATGCCGCCGCCATTCGGGTTGCCGTCATCGCCTCGACCGTTCGTCGAGCCGCTTCGGTACTCGCCACCGCCACCGCCACCGGTTTCGGAGCCCGACGCGCAGGAGCGCGCCACGCTACCACCACCACCGCCCGGGTGACGATCGTTCGAGCCGGCGGTCAGGATGCGCGCACCCTCACCCGCCGCGCCGTCGTCTCCCTCGCCCGAGCCACCCGCGCCACCCGCGCCACCGCCCGCGACACCAACGCCGCCCGCGGTACCGAGGATCGCGCCGAAGTTGACCGTCGAGGCCGTGGCGCCGCTCACATCGATTCGTCCTTCGAGCACGAGATCCGTCGTCGATCGGATGATCAGCGGGTTCTCGCCAACCACCTCGATGATGCCGTTCTCGCCGAGGAAGAAGTTGGAGTAGTCCATGGCGGGAAGCGGGTTCGCGGGATCGTAGACCCCGGTGTCGATCGTCATGGTCTCGGGGTTGTCCGGATCGAACATGAAGTCACCGAGCCCTGCCGTACCACCGCCCTCACCAGCGAAGAGCTGGCCGGGCGAGCCCGCGTCATTCCAGAGCGCCGAGGTCTCGGCCATATCTTCGTTGTCGTTCGTGTTGAACTCCTCGCGCACCGTGAACGGGCCTTCGGTCGGGGCCGTCGTCGTCGAGAACGACGGGAACTCGAAGCCCTCGACGATCACGATCGCGTTGCCGCCGAAGTCGACGAGATCCTCCGTCCACTTCGCGCGGATGATCGAGTTCGCCGGCAGATCGATCAGCGGGAAGAGCGTGATCGTGCCGGTCAGCTGGTCGAGTCGCAGCTCGGTCGGGATACGGACCTCGACGCCGCTGTTCGGACCCACACCGACCAGGAAGATCGAGTCGGTCGTCACGGTCGACGGGAGGAACGCCTCGGTGAAGCGCACTTCGACCGACGTGTCGAGCGCGTTGTCGACCGAATCCTCGAGAGGAGCGGTCAGCTCGACGAACTCCGGCGCGCCCGGCGCCAGGTCGACGAACGAGTCGAGCGAGATATCCGGCGGGAACGTATCGTCGACGATCGTCACGAACGCCGCGTTGTACGTCTCGACGACCGGCTTCTTGTCGCTGCGCGACAGGACGGTATCCGGGGTCGCCGCCGAAACACCCGGGATCGTGACCGTGTACGCCACGATCAGATCTTCCGTGCGCTGACAGTCGTTCGGATCCGGGTCCGGGTCGATCTTGTGCGACGGGAACAGGCCCACGTCGTTGTTCGTGGTGTTGGTCGGGATCTTCGGCTGGAAGATCACGCGGTTCCCGTCCACGACGAAGTCGCCCTCCGGCACGGCGTTGTTGTTCGCCGGGTTGTCCGGGTTGCAGTCGCCATCGATATCGAGAAGCGAAGCGTCATACCGGATCTGGATCGTCTGGATGTTGACGCTGTCGGGATCGACCGGGGCCGAGAAGGTGAAGATCAGGCGCTCGTTGAGGAACACCCCGTTCACCGTATCCAGATTGAAGCTAAGGACTCGCAGTCGACCGTCGCTACTGCTGCTGCCGCAACCATATCCCAGCACCACCAGGCACAGGATGGCTGCGCAGAAAACGCGAGAGCGCTGCGCCACAGAGTGTATCCGCATCGTGGCTACGAACCTCCAACAAAGAGCGATGTGTAATGCGCGTTCGTATCGAACGTTAGGTATGTCCCTGTTTTCCGAAAATCGCGATGATTCTAGCAGAAACGCCGAGACCCACGTAGGAAAAAAATGGCCATCGCGATAGCGCGCTATCAGGAAACAAGAGCAAGGACCATACCAATTCGGGCACGCCGAAAGCGACACCACAAACCGCTGCGCGACTCGAGCTTACAGAACGCGAAAGTCAAGACCGCCAAGCACGTGCACGGATGCATCCGGCAAGGCGTGCGAAGTCGCACGGCGGTCCGGTCCGACGGCAAGGAACAGGGCTTGCGATCCTTCGGCGCGGGGGCGCGACGATCGGGGCGGTAGTATAATCGTCGGCTGCGCCCGAGGGGGCGCACCCGATGGATCCACCCGACCGACCGAGCGACGACCCGAGCCATGTTTCCGCTAGCCGACCGTTTCAGCTTCATGCTCTCGTCCGACGCCGCCGGCCCCTCGCTCGCCGCCGAGATCCGGCGCGGTAGCGGATTCGGCTTCACGAGCTTCGCCGGGCACCTCGGCGTAGCGACGGACCCGCGCGTCCCCCCGGCCCTCCGCGAGACCGACGCGCGATGGTCCGTCGGCTTCGCGAGCAGCCCCGATCCCCGTACCGAGGAAGGGTTTGCGTCCAAACACACCGTGGGGAGCGTCCAGGACGCCGGCCGAGAGGGCGCGCTCGCGGCTCTCGTGGACCAGATCGACGCCGCCCGCGCCGCCGGTGTACGCAGGGTCGTGGTCCGGCCGGGCGCCGTCCCGGTCGATCGCGGCCCGGTTCGACACGCCGAGCTCGAAGATCGCGCCCGATCGGGCGAGGCTCCAGACGCCGACGGCGTCGCCGCGCTCGAGTCGCATCGTCGCGAGTACGCCGAGGCGACGCTCGACCGCACCTGCCGCAGTCTCTTCGCGCTGTGTCGCCGCTTCCCCGATGTGACGTTCGCTCTCCCCCCCGCTCGCACCTACTACGAGGTTCCCCGACTCGACGAGATCGAGTTGATCCTCTCCGACGTCGGCGCGACAAACCTCGGCTACTGGCACGTACCGGGAACCTGCCGCTCGCTCGAGGCGATGGGTCTGGACTCGCAGCAGAGTTGGCTCGAACGAAACGCCGATCGCATCGTCGGCCTGAGCTTCCACGACGCACACCCGGGTGCGCCGGTCCTCGTGCCGGGCGACGGCGACGTCGATCTCTCGATGCTCGCTTTCTACGTCCCGCGGAGCGCCGAGGTCACCCTGGACGTCCGGCCCGAGTGGGGGGACGCCGGCGTGCAACACGCGATCCAGGTCATGGACACGAGCGGCATGCTCGCCGCATCGGGATGACGGAGCGTTGAGCGACCCTCGCGGACATCCCACTCCGACCGAGGCGGCCCTCCTCGTACTGATCTTGCTCGGCGGATCGACCGTGCTCGCACTCGCCCTTTCGGTCGATCCGGATCCCGCCGGCTTCGGCACACACGAGCAGCTCGGGCTCTCGCCCTGTGGCTACTATGCCCGCACCGGTCAGCCCTGCCCGACGTGCGGAATGACGACGAGCTTCGCCCACTTCGCACGCTTCGAGGTCGTCGACGCCTTTCGAGCGCAGCCGCTCGGTGCCCTCCTCTGGGCCATCACCGCCGGGCTCACACTCGCGTCGCTCTTCCATCTCCTGGCATGGCGCTCGCCCGAACGTTGGATCCGCGCACTGCCGCGACCGCTCGTGCTCATCGGGATCGGGATCGTGCTGCTGCTCGCGTCGTGGTGGTTCAAGCTCGCCACGTTCGTGGATGAGCCGGACGCGACCGCGCGGTCAGTCGTCGAGGCTCTCGAGGATCCGCAGGTAGCTGTCGTAGCGGACGGTACGGATCTCCTCCGCTTCGACCGCTTCCTTCACGGAACAGCCCGGCTCGTGGCTGTGAGAGCAGTCGGGAAAGCGGCATCCACTCGCGAGCTCGGAGATCTCGGGGAAGAAGCCGTCCAGGCCGGCACGGTCGACTTCCCACAGGCCGAACTCGCGAACACCCGGCGTGTCGACCACGTAGCCGCCGAAGTCCAGGCGTAGCAGCGAGACCCACGTGGTCGTGTGACGCCCCTTGCCCGTCTTCTCGCCGATGTCGCCCACCTTCAGGCGAAGTCCCGGCTGAACCGCGTTGATCAGCGACGACTTGCCGACGCCCGATTGCCCGGAGAGCACGCTCGTGACGTCGGTCATGTAGCCGCGAAGCTCGTCGATCCCGAGTCCGGACACCGCGCTCGTGAACACCACCGGAACGCCCGTCTCACGGTACGGCGCGATCGTAGGCTCGAACTCGGCGGGATCGCCCTCGTCGCATTTGTTCACACACAGGACGGCGTCGAGCCCCGCGGCGCGGCTCGCGATCAGGATGCGATCGACGAGGCCCACGCGGAACTCGGGCTTCGAGATCGCCGCCACGACGATGACGCGGTCGACGTTCGTCGCGATGACCTGCTCCCGATCGCCTTTCTCGATCCCGGGGCGCGAGAGCTTCGTGCGTCGCGGAAGGAGCTCCTCGACGGCGCCTTCGCCGGGGCCGGTCTCCTTGAATCGGACGCGATCCCCCACCGCAACCGGGCGTGTCGTTCGCCGCATCTTGCCGTAGAACCGACCGCGCAGCACGCATCGCCACGTCTCGCCGTCACTCTCCACGATGCAGTTGCGCGCGTGGAGCTCGACCACGACCCCGTCCCGGATGCCCGCCTCACGATCCGCCGACATCCGCCCCCACTTTCGCCAGGAACTCGTCCTCGGTGAGAACCGGTACTCCGAGCTCCTCGGCCTTCTTCTTCTTGGAACCGGCCTTCTCGCCCGCGACCAGGAAGTCGGTCTTGCTGCTCACGGACGACGACGCCCGCCCGCCCTGCGCCACCACCAGCGCTTGCCCTTCCTTCCGGGAGAATCGCTCGAGCGTTCCCGTGAACACGACCACCTTCCCCGCGAAGACGCCGTCGCCATCGCCCGCCGGCTCCGGCGCGACCGGGCGAAGGCCGAGCTCCTCGAGCTCCCCGAGAAGCGCCTGCGTGTCTTCGCGCTGCATGAACTCGTGTACGCTCGCCGCGACAATCGGGCCGACTTCGTGGATGGCCTCCAGGTCTTCTTGTGGTGCCCGGCCGAGCGCGTCGAGGCTCGGATAGGCCTCGGCCAGGATCCGCGCCACACGCTCGCCAACATGCCGGATCCCGAACCCGAAGAGGTAGCGATCGAGGCGCGGTGTCTTCGACTTCTCGAACGCCTCGACGAGGTTCGCCGCCGACTTCTCCCCCATCCGATCGAGACCCGCGATCGTCTCGGCGTCGAGTCGATAGAGATCCGCGATGCTCGACACGAGCCCGCGGTCGACGAACTGATCGACGATCTTCGCGCCGAGCCCGTCGATATCCATCGCGCCCTTCGAGGCGAAGTGACGGATGCTCTCCTTCACGCGCGCCGGACACGAGAGGTTCGGGCAATGCACGACGACCGAGTCCGCCACGAGCTTCGATCCGCACTCGGGACAATCCTGCGGCATCTCCCAGGCATGCTCGCTGCCATCACGCTTCGAGACGATCGCCTTCACGACTTTCGGGATGACGTCGCCCGCGCGCTCGACCAGCACGGTATCCCCCACGAGCAGGCCGAGCCGCTCGACCTCGTCCGCGTTGTGGAGCGTCGCCCGCGAGATCTCGACGCCGCCGAGCTGCACCGGCTCGAGGAAGGCGACCGGCGTCACCGCACCGGTACGCCCGATCTGCACATCGATCCCGACGAGCCGCGTCGTCTCCTGGCGCGCCGGAAACTTGTAGGCAATCGCCCAGCGCGGGCTTCGCGATCGCGAGCCGAGGCGCTCCTGCAACCGGAGGTCATCGACCTTCACGACGATCCCGTCGATCTCGTACGGCATCGTGTCGCGTGCCGCCTCCATGCGGTCGTAGTAATCCTTCACCGCATCGCGCCCTCGGACCACCTCGGCGTGGCCGGCCGTCCGCACTCCGATCC
>CAZQZX010000023.1:21371-41698 GCA_964597885.1 uncultured Planctomycetota bacterium | reverse complement strand
CGGGAACATCCTTGTCGACGGCAACGGCAAGGTGAAGGTCGCGGACTTCGGCCTTTCGAAGATGCTCTCGAAGGGCGTCGATCCGACGCTCACCCATGCCGAGCAGGCGATGGGGACGCCGAGCTACATGGCGCCCGAACAGATGCGCCGGACGCGCGACGTCGATCATCGTGCCGACATCTTCTCGCTCGGCGTGCTGCTCTTCGAGATGCTGACGTGCGAGCTCCCGGTCGGGCGGTTCGAGCCGCCGTCCAAGCGAACCGGGCTCGACCCCAGGATCGACGAAGTCGTGAATCGCGCGCTCGATCGCGACGCGACGAAGCGCTACCAGCACGCGCGTGAGCTGGGCGCCGCGCTGGTCGAGATCCGCGAGGGTGCGCCGGCGGCCGCGGGTGCCGCCGCAACCAAACCGCAGCCGCAGCCGGAAACGAAGTCCGGTCGCGCGAAGACCGCGGCGTCCGCAGCGGGGAACGAGGCTGCGACCGATCGGAAGATCCCCCTCGTCCCGTTCAGCATCTCGGGCGAGTTCCACGAGGCGTCCGGCCTGCTGGCGCTCGACGGCGATGCGCTGCGCGTCGAGTACCGCAAGCGCTGGGGCTCGATCTTCCCCATGGCCATCCGCACGATCCGCGTGCCGCTGACGAGCATCGATTCAGTGGATCTCAGCTCGGGCCCGTTCAAGCACAAGCTGCGCCTCGTCGCTCTCACGATGGCCCCCTTCGAGGACCTCCCGTGCAGCGACTACGAGATCCGCTTCTCGATCAAGCGTCGCGATATCGCCAACGCCCGCGAGCTCACCGAGGCCCTGCGCGCCCGGCTCGAGAGCTAGTCGGCGCCGAAATCGGCCGGGCGGTTCCGATTCCACGCAACGCTTTCCGCGTCGGCGGATAGAATCGCGTGGAGGTGGCGATGATGAGCCCGACGAAGACACGAGCGACGGTCGAGGAGCTGCTGGCGCGAGCGGACTGGGTGCGAACGTTGGCCGTGCGGTTGGTTCAGGATGCGCAGCTGGCCGACGATGTAGTGCAGGCGACGTACCTTGCCGCGATCCAATGTCCGCCGGACGACGGGGCGTCGGCGGATGCGTGGTTGCGGCGCGTCGTTCGCAACGTGGCCTCGGTCATCCGGCGTGGCGATCGGCGGCGCGCGGAGCGAGAGGCTCGCATCGCGCGCCCCGAGGCGTCGGGAAGCGGGGCGATCGATCACGTCTCGGAGATGGAAGCGCAGCGGCGTGTGGTCGACGCGGTGCTCCGTCTCGAAGAGCCCTACCGCAAGACGATCGTGCTGCGCTACTACGAGGGATTGAGCTCAGCCGAGATCGCCCGCCGTGAAGGGATTCCGTCGGCCACGGTACGCGGGAGGATCAAGCGTGCGCTCGAGCGTCTGCGTGCGGAGCTCGATCGCGATGGCGGTCGCGCTGCATGGCTGCCGCTTCTCGGTGCGTTGGCCGCCGCAGCCACGGCCACCGGAAGCGCGGCGGCGGCGCAGGCTCAGCTTCCTGCCCAAGCTTCCCCGGTTTCCTGGCTGAAGGTCGGGGCCGCTGTCGGCGTAGGCGTCGTCTTCGTCGGCGTGTCGTTGTTCCTCCTCGGGCCGTTCCTCGAGCCTCACCGCATACCCGGCGCGGGCGGCCTGACGAACGACGTCGCATCCCGGTCGACGGAAGCCCCGGCGGGCTTGCCGAAAGTTCCGTTCCGTCATGAGCCCGATACGACTGCGAGCGATGAGGAACAGTCGCGGGACCTCTCGGGATCTGGCGGTACGCCGCCGGCGGAGCACTCGCGCGCCGCGCCAGGTCTTCGGGTTCGAGCGACGTTCGCGGATGGTTCGCCGGCACCCGACTGCCTGATCCGCGTCGATCGGAACGCGTCGTACGACGGCTATCCGGTCACGTGGAGGGCTGCTCACTACGGGCTCACGGACGCGGACGGGATCGCCGAGATCGGCCGCGTCGAGGAGGGCGATCTCGAGATCCACGTGCTGACCGGGCTTCCGATGTTCCACGATCTCACGGGGAATCCGGATTTGTTCTCCGCCGATCCAGTCCCGGTGCGTGTCGACGATCGAGAGACGCAGCAAGAGGTCACCGTCGTCGTGTCCTCGCTCACGAGTGTTCGAGGCCGCGTCGTGGACAGCCGGGGAAGTGTCGTTCACGGCGCGAAGCTTCTCGTCGAGCGCGCGAGGTGGGGAGACGAGCCGCCGGACCCGCTCGAATCGCATGGCCCGCCGATTCACGGAGGTGGCGGGTCCGCCGGTGCGGACGGGGGCTTCCACCTGCGGGCGGCGTTGAGGCCGGGGGAGGAACATGTCCTCGTCGCGAGGTTCCCGAGCTTCGAACGCGAAGTGCGCGTGCCGTTCAATCCTGTGCCGGGCGGCGACGTCGACGTCGGCGACATCGTCCTCGGGGACTGCCTGGCCGCGACGGTTCGCTGCACGGTCGTGCCGCGTCGGGGCGCCGTGCTCGAAGTGTTCGACGAGGACGAGAGCGAGAACTACGCGTCCGGATTCACACCGAACGGAGATGGAGTGGCGGTCATCGCTCCGCTCTTCCCGGGGAGGTACGTGCTTCGGTTCCGGGGACGGGAAGACATCGAGCCGATCCCTTTCGAAGTGAGGAGCCCGGGCGAGGTCGTCGACCTCGGAACGATCGAGCTCGAGCCGGAGCCGCGCGAGCATCCACTGCTCGGTTTTGTCGTGAACGAGGACGGATCGCCCGTGGCCGAGGCTCGGGTGTCGGCCGACTCGACGTCGGTGACCACCGACGAGGACGGCTCGTTCGAGATCCGGGCGCGGACCGTCGGTCCGCACCTGGTGAGCGCGCGTGTGTCCGGGCTGTTCCAGGCGTACACGGCGGAACCGGTCGAGTTCGATGGCCGGTCGATCGTCTTGCGTCCCGTGAGCCATGGGCTCGCGTTTCGACTGCGCGATGCCGACTCCGGCGCGCCGATCCACTGGACCCGAGCGCAGGTCTACAGCTTTCCGATCCCGCGCGATGGATACGTCTACGTGAGGCGGGTTCCGGGTGAAGGCGACGCGGACCTACTGCGAACGGGGCAAGGACACGATCCGGGAATCTACCGATTCGCCGTTCAGGTCGACGGGTACGAGATCGTGGAGCTGGTCGCTGAGCTTCCGCCGTCGATTCACGAGCAGGAGCACGTGATTCCCGTGGACTTGCGCCGGTTGTAGGCGTGGCGCTCTCAGCGCGCGACGGATTGTGGACCCGAGCGACTACGAGATCCGCTTCTCGATCAAGCGTCGCGATATCGCCAACGCCCGCGAGCTCACCGAGGCCCTGCGCGCCCGGCTCGAGAGCTAGTCGGCTCGTCGCGTCCTACTCGAAGCGGAAGCGGAGGCGCAGGTCGTCGATGGCGGGAGTGGGGGGATCGTTGGCGCGGTCGGTGGTGAAGGTCTTCGCTAGGGAGAAGCGGACCTCGAACTGGATGAGGGGGAAGCCGGTGAGCTCGGCGACGTCGGCGAACCAGGGGGTGATCGCGGCGGGGTCGGCGGCGTTCGGATCCGCGGGATCTTCGAGGGCGCCGCGGAAGAAGATCTTGATCGACGAGGCCTCCGGCAGATCGTCGTCGGACGTGGCACGTCGGCCCTGCTCGTCGAGGACGACGATGTCCTTGGCGTCGTAGCGAACCTTGCCGGCGAGCCCGCCGGACGTCAGGTTGCCGTCGAACTCGTAGACGACGGTCGTGCCGGCCGGGGGATGCGTGTGGAGGAAGTCCGAGCGGGCGACGCTCTCGCCGAGCTCTTCGGGCGGGATGCCTCCGATGATCGGATCCGGGTTGCAGCGGAAACAGTCGGTGTCGGCGTCCATGTCCTCCACGCGGATCCGTCCCGGCGATCCCGCACCGCCGGCGATCACGCCGGATCCGCCGGGACCTCCCTTCGCTTCCGTGAATCCCGAGAGCGGCCAGACGGTGCGCGCGCGGATGAGGATCGAGCCTCCGCTTCCGCCGCCGCCGGCTCCGGAGAGCCCGCCCTCGCTCACGCCCGATCCGCCGTTGCCGGCGTTGGCGTGCATCGTGAAGAAGCGCGGGAGGATGATCGTGTCGAAGCCTTCGATCCGGATGACGCCGCCTCCACCGCCGCCGGATCCGCCGCTCGCGATCGGCGTGTCGTCGTCGATCGTATCGCTGCCACCGCCGCCGCCGCCGGATCCTCCGATCGTTTGGACGCCGGTGACGTCGCCGTATCGCTCGCCGCCTTCGCCGCCGGATTGCTCGCCGCCGTTGTTGCCGCGCTGGCCGATCGTCCGGTGTCCGCCGCCGCCGCCCGCGCCGGGTCCGTTGCCCGAGAGTCCGCCGTGCCCTTCGCCTTCGGACCTCGGCGGGGACTGCCCGTCGCCGCCGGCGTGACCATCGAGCAGTCCCGATCGTCCCCCGGCTCGACCGCCCGGCCCCGGTTCGCCGCCCGGCAGCGTCCCGAGGTCGCCGAGCTGACCGGCCTGGCCCGGACGGCCGTTGGCCTGGATCGTGCCGAAGGTCGGAGTGATGTCCTCGTAGACGCGGATGGTCGCGGGGTTGGGGCCGCGGATCTCGACGTCGAAGGTCGTCGCCCACGCGGAGAAGTTGAAGACGCCGTCGTTCTGGCGCGTGTCGAGGACGCCGACCACGAGCGGTCCGTCGCTCCCGTCGCCGCCGAATCCGATGCCGCCCATCAGGAACGGGCCGAGCGCGGGATTCCAGAGCGCGGTGGTTCCCGAGCCGCGGCGGCGCGTGGTCGAGAAGTCGTCGAAGAAGACGTCGGCGCGCGGGCGGCCGACGCCCGTTTCGAAGACGGCGTTCAGCGTCGCCGGCAGACGGTTGCCGTTCAGGTCGGTGACGTCGCTCGCGACCACGAGGCGGTGTCGCGCGACCTCGGCCAGCCCGCGCGGGATCCGTAGGCGAATGAGGGAGCGGGCGAAGGCCGTCCCGGGAAGGGGCGGGGCTTCCTCGAGCGTCATCTCGTAGCGCACGACGCGCGGGCATCGGTCGCCCGGGTTCGGGTCGTCGCACTCGTACGGGTTCGTGAGGTCGACCACGGCAACGCGATCCGAGAGCTCGTCGAAGTCTTCATCGACGAAGAGGGTCGACGGATCGATGGCTTCGTCGAAGAGCAGCGCGATCTGGAGCGGGGGATTCGGGGAGGGCAGCCCGGCCGAGCCCGTGCGCACGTCGAACACGAACGGATCGAATCGATCGAACGTGACCTCGCCTTCGAAGAACTCCTCGGCTTCCTCGGTCGCGGGATCGCCGTCGGCGTCGAGTTGATCGTTTCCGTCGAGGTCGATCCATACCGCCGAAAGCCGCGGGGGCCCGAGCACGGGATCGAAGTAGTAGGGGCGGTCGAATCGCGTCGTGAACAGGAACGTGCGTGTCTGCTGCAGAGGCTTTCCGTTCGTGGAACGGATCGTGTTCAGATCGGGCAGGCCGCGGAGCACGAGCCGGTACTCGGTGTCGGGTGCGAAGCCGGCATCGGAGAGATCCGGTCGAGTGGGAAGGCGCGGGCGAAAGCGGACGACGTCCCGATCGATCTCGATCGTCCCGTCGGCGAGCTGCGTGAAGCTCGGCCCCACGAGCACGCGAAAGGTCTGCGTCGACACCGAAGCCGGATCGAGCGGCGCGGAGAAGCGGACCTCGATCTCGCTGTTGAGGAAGAGCCCCTCGATGGGGAGCTCGCCGAGGTCCGCGACGACGGCGTCGAGCACGTGGAGCGTGCTTGCGGAGCCTCCGCCGCCTCCACCGCCGCAGCCCGTGACGACGGGCAGGGCGAGGACCGCGAAGAGAACGAGCACGAGCCTCTTGGAGCGACACTTCATCCGGGGAAACGACCTCTTGGCGACACGGCGAACCGGTGCAGCGATCGACGGACGGGCATTGTACCGGAATCTGCCAGGAGCTCGCGAGCCGAGTCCTGCTTGCGCGTCGACGCTTGCGGATCGCGTCCCGTCAGCGCGGCGTCGCGGGAGACCCCGCCACGCGCTTGTGGACGAACTGCACGACGACCGAGCCCTCACCGACGGCCGAGGCCACGCGCTTCGTCGAGTTGCATCGCACGTCGCCGACGGCGAACACGCCGGGGAGTGCCGTCTCGAACATCGACGGTCGTGCTTCCTCGTTCCAGCGGGCTTCCCGGAGATCCTCGTCGGAGAGCGCCTCGCCGGTGTGAACGAAGCCGTTGCGATCGCGCGGGACGAGCCCTTCGAGCCAGTCGGTGTTGGCGACCGCCCCGATGAAGACGAACACGCTCGATACGGGAAGCGGACTCGTTTCGTCCGTGCGGTTGTCGGCGACGTCGATGCGCTCGAGACGACCGTCGCCCTCGAAGCGCCGGATCTCGGTGTGCGGGTGAAGCGTGACGTTCGGTAGCGACTCGATGCGATCGATCAGGTAGCGCGACATCGAATGCTCGAGCCCTCCCGATCGGATGAGGATGTGCACGTGCTTCGCGCATCCCGAAAGAAACACGGCGGCCTGACCGGCCGAGTTACCGCCACCGACGATCGCCACCTCTTCGCCGCGGCACAGATCGGCCTCCATGCGCGTCGCCGCGAAGTAGATGCCGCTGCCCTCGAAGTCGCGAGCGTTCTCGGCCGGGAGCCGCCGGTAGCGCACGCCGCTCGCGACGACCACGGCGCGCGCGCGGACGTTCTCGCCGTTCTCGAGCTCGAGCCGGTAGATGGCGCCGTCGACGTGGAGCTTCACGACGCGCCGGGGTGTGGCGAGACGGACGCCGAACTTCTCGGCCTGGACGAGGGCGTTTTGCGCGAGGTCGGCGCCCGAGATGCCCATCGGGAAGCCGAGGTAGTTCTCGATCTTCGAGCTCGTGGCCGCCTGGCCGCCCGGTGCGTGCGCGTCCAGCACGATCGTGTGGAGTCCTTCGGATCCGCCGTACACCGCGGACGCGAGACCGGCCGGCCCGGCGCCGACGATCGCGAGGTCGTACATCTCGTCGTCGCCGCCGATGTCGGAGAGCCCGAGCACGTCGGCGAGGCACTCGACGTTCGGGCTGCGGCACACGGTCTCCGAGGTGATGACGGCCGGCGTCTCCTCGGGACCGATCTGGAAGCTATCGAGAAGCTGCTCGGCCTCGGGATCCGACTCGAGGTCGATCCACGTGAACGGGCGCGAGTTCCGTTCGAGGAATTCGCGGAGCGCGTAGAGCTTCGGCGAGTACCGCGAGCCGATGAGCGTGAGCTCGCCGCGACTGCGCGCGATCAGGAGTCGCCGTCGCGCGAGGAAAGCGGCGAGGAGGATGTCGCTGATCTCGGGATCCGCGACGACCAGCTTCTTGAGCGTTTCGGGGCAGACGGCAAGCGTCTTGGTCGCGCCGGATGCGACGCCTTCGACCGCCGAGGCTTTCGAGGACAGGAGATCGATATCGCCGGTGAAGCCGCCGGGCCCGTGACTGACGATCAGATGCGATCCGCCGCCGGCGATCGGCTGCCGGATCGCGACGACGCCCTCCGAGATGACGTGGAACGCGGCTTCGCGATCGCCGACCGCCCACAGGGTCTCACCGTCGGCGAACTCCTTGGGCTTCGCGATGCGCGCGATCTTCTCGATCTGCGTCTCGGACAGGCGCGGGAAGGCGATGCGGGCCTGCTCTTCGAGCGTCTCGGGATCGAAGGTCGTCTCTCGAACGGACGATTTGGACGTGGCCATGTCGCTCCTCGCTCTCTTTCTCACTCACATCGTCGGTCGGTCAGGTGTGCAGCTGGTGCGCCTTGTCGGCCCGTTCGAACTCGGACGGCTGGAAGGCACCGCGCCAGCGTTGGACCTTCTCTTCGGGCACGCCGAGCTTGCGAAGCGCCTCCACCGCCAGATGCTCCGGGTCGGGCTCGTCGGCGCGTACACACACCGATGCGCCGGCCTGCGACGCGTCGCCCGCGGTCTGGGCATCGAGCGCGCGGACCAAGATCGGTACGGACGGATAAGCCTCGCGGACCTGCTGGATCAATTCTACCGCACCGCGGCCCTTCGCATCGCCGAGGATCAACGCCCGCGCGGACGAAAGGCCGAGCGTTTCGAGTAGGCCGAGGTCCCAGGGGTTACCGTGAGCGACGCGAAATCCGTCGGCGCGTCCGGCGTGCAGCCGCGCTTCGTCCGTCTCGAGCGCGAGGTAGGCGATGTCGTGCGCGTGGAAGGCGCGCGCGACGGCGCGGCCCACCTCGCCGAGCCCGTTCAGGATCACGCGGGGGCCGGTGGCGTGGGCGTCGCGGTTGCGGTTCGTCTTCGAATCGTCGCCCGCGGGATGGACGCGCCGCTCGAGGCGCTGGCCGAGCCGTTCGCCGAGCGGGATCATCGCGCCGGTGGCGACCATGCTGAGTACGACGGCGGCGACGACGGCGGCGGCCATCGATTCCGAGACCAGGCCGGCCGGCGCGGCGAGCGCGACGATGACGAAGGCGAACTCGCTGCCCTGCGCGAGGCTGAAGCCGAGACGGAGCGCGAAGCCGACGTGCTGCCGCAGGAGAAGCGCCGAGACGACACCCGCGATGAGCTTGACCGCCACGAAGGCTGCGAGCAGCCCGAGCACGAGTCCCGGCGAGGCCAGGAGTGATTCGGTGTCGAGCGACATGCCGACGGTCAGGAAGAACAGTCCGAGGAGCAGTCCGCGGAACGGACGGATCTCGGTCTTCACGCGGTAGCAGTACTCGGACTCCGAGAGCGCCATCCCGGCGAGGAACGCGCCGAGGGCCAGGGACAGTCCGGCCGTCGCGGTGGCGGCAGCGGTGGCGAGGACGAGCAGCAGCGCCGCGGCGACGAACGTGGCCTCGTCTTCGTGCTGCACGATGCGCCGGAAGATCGGTCGGACGGCGCGGCCGAGCACGGCGACCGCCGCGAAGGCGACGATGATCTTGCAAAGCGCGAGCGCGATGTCCGCGACGGGGCTGCCGTCGGACGTCGTCACCGTCCCGATCGCGGCCAGCAGCAGCACTGCGGCCAGATCCTGGAAGATGAGCACGGCCGTGACGGTGCGTCCGAGCGGCGTGTCGCGTTCGTTGCGATCGGCGAAGGTCTGCAGGACGACGGCGGTCGACGACAGCGCGAGCGCCGCGCCCACGAAGCCTGCACCGGCGGGTCCTACTCCCATCGCCATCAGGAGCCCCGCGAGTGCGACGGCTCCGAGCGACCAGTACAGCGGGCCGAGCCCGAAGAGCTGGTGCCGCGTCTCCCAGAGGCTCTTCAGCGAGAAGTGCAGCCCGATGTCGAACAGCAGGAACGCGACGCCGAACTCCGCCACGAAGTTGAGCTCGTGTCCGCCGTGGATCCAGTCGAAGCCGGAGGGGCCGATGAGGGCACCGAGCACGATGTATCCGACGATCGGAGGGACGCGAGCGGCTCGCGCGGCGAGCACCGCGACGATCGCGGCGCCGAGCAGCAGCCCGAGGGCGAGGATCCCGTGGATTTCGTGGGAGGGCACGGATGGCTCCGAGGACGGGGGGACGAGCGCGACTCCGTCGAGACGTTCGGAGGATAGCATAGCCCACGAGAGCCGCCGGGGCGTGAATCGTGCGCGCGTTGACCCTGCTCGTGCGGGTGGCTACGATGCGACGCGTTCGCTCGATTCCGGCGCGATCCGACAAGCCGAGGCATTCCAGGGAGGGGCATCGATGACGACGACGACGGAACCGTTCTTTCCGGAGAAGGACGAACCGCTGCGGCGCGATGTCGGCTTCCTCGGCGAGCTGCTCGGCCGCGTGCTCGAGGAGCAGGGCGGGGCGGAGCTGTTCGAGCGCGTGGAGCGCTCACGCGTTCTCGCGCGCGAGCATCGAGCCGGGCGGGAAGAGGCGGCGGACGACCTCGAGGCCACCGTCTCGGGTTTGCCCGTCGACGAGGCCATGGCGCTCGCCCGCGCGTTTTCCGCCTACTTCTCGGTCGTGAACATGGCCGAGCGCGTGCATCGCATCCGTCGCCGGCGGGATTACCTTGCGAACGAGGAGCCCCAGACGGGAAGCCTCGAGGCCTCGCTTCGGGCCGCTCGCGATGCGGGCCTGTCGCGCGAGAGCTTCGAGGAGCTGCTGGGCGATCTCCGGATCCTCCCCGTGTTCACGGCGCATCCCACCGAAGCCACCCGTCGCACGCTGCTCGTGAAGGAACAGCGGATGGCGTCGCTGCTCGTCCGGCGCATGGTCGAGCGCATGGTGCCCTACGAGGAGCGCGTCACCGAGGCGCGCCTTCGCAACGAGATCACGCTCGGCTGGCAGACGGACGAGCACCTCGACGACCGGCCGACCGTGGCGGACGAGGTCGAGCACGTCGTCTTCTACCTGACCGACGTCATCTACCGGATCGTGCCGGCGTTCTACCGGGCCCTCGAAGAAGCGGCGGCCGCGGTGTACGGCGAGGATGCGGCGCGCACGATCCCCTCGGGCATCGTGCGCTTCGGGACGTGGGTCGGCGGCGATATGGACGGCAACCCGGCGGTGGGCGCCGAGACCATGCGCGCGACGCTCGAACGTCAGCGCGAGCTCATCCTGAAGCGCTACGTGAGCGAGGTCCGCGACCTGTTCGGTCATCTGAGCCAGTCCGTCTCGCACGTGCCCGTTGCCGAGGCACTCCTCGAGCGAATCCGCGCCTACGGCGAGCTGCTTCCCGGTGTGGCGGCCGGGATCCCCCCTCGCTATCGCGACATGCCGTATCGCGTCTTTCTGTGGCTGATCAGCGCGCGTCTCGAAGCGACCGAGCGCGATGTGAACGGGAGGTACGCCAACCCCGACGAGCTCGTCGCGGACCTCGCGGTGCTCGCCGACAGCCTTCTCGCGAATCGCGGCGAGCACGCGGGCCTGCGTCGGGTGCAGCGGTTGCGCCGGCGCGTCGAGACGTTCGGGTTCCACGTGGCGACGCTCGACGTGCGCGAGGATGCGCTCTCGCACCGGCGCGCGGTCGGGCAGCTTCTCGGCGTGGACGACTTCGAGGAGCGAGAGCCGGTGCAGCGCACGGAGCTCCTGTCGGCCGCGCTCGCGGCGGACGGCGAAGATCCATCGGGACCCGAAGGCGCACCCGCCGAGCTCACGAAGGTGATGGCCGTCCTGGCCGAGATCCGCGAGAGCCGGCGCCGCTTCGGGGCGCGTGCCGTCGGTCCCTACATCATCAGCATGGCCCAGGGAGTCGACGACGCGCTCGGCTTGCTCTGGCTCGGGCGCCGCGCCGGCCTGCTCGACGAGAATGGCGCCGTGGCGCTCGACATCGCACCTCTGTTCGAGACCGTCGACGATCTGAAGGCAGCGGGCCCGGTGATGGCGGAGCTCTACGCGCATCCGCAGTACCGCGAACACCTGCGCGCTCGCGGTGACGACCAGATCGTCATGCTCGGCTACTCGGACAGCAATCGCGAGTCGGGGATCGCGGCTTCTCGATGGGAGCTGCAACGCGCGCAGGAAGAGCTGGTGGCCGAGAGCGAGGCGAGCGGCGTGCGGGTCACGCTCTTCCACGGGCGCGGAGGAACGGTCAGCCGTGGCGGAAGCAAGCCGCGCAACGCGATCCTTGCCGAGCCGCCGCGCGCGCTAAGAGGACGGCTGAGGCTGACCGAGCAGGGCGAGATCATCCACGCGAAGTACGGCCTGCGGGATCTGGCGCTTCGCACACTCGAGCTGATGGGCGGGGCTCTGATCGAGGCGACCTCCGCCTCGCCGACGCCCGCCGCCGAATCGTGGCGCGAAGCGATGTCGGTCGCGGCGCGAGAGAGTCGCACGGCGTATCAGAAGCTCGTGTTCGAGTCGGACGGCTTCTACGAGTACTTCCGCGGCGCGACGCCCATCGACGTGATCGAGTGCTTGTGTATCGGCTCGCGTCCGGTTGCGCGACGCAGCAAGGCGGGCATCGCGAATCTGCGGGCGATCCCGTGGGTGTTCGCGTGGACGCAGAGCCGCCTGACGCTTCCGGGCTGGTACGGGCTCGGCGAGGGGCTTCGGGCCGCCGAGGAAGCGCACGGGCTCGACACCCTGCGCGAGATGGCCCGCGAATGGCCCTTCTTCCAGAATCTGATCAGCGATGCCGAGATGGTCCTCGCGAAGGCGGATCTCGACATCGCGCGGCGCTACTCGCGGCTTGCCGGAGATCTCCACGACCGCTTCTTCCCGGAGATCGAGCGGGCGTTCGAGTCGACGCGGGAGATCGTGTGCCGGATCAGCGGGCACGAGCGCCTGCTCGAGGCCGAGCCCGTTCTCGAGCGAGCGATCCTGCTGCGCAATCCCTACATCGATCCGATGAGCCTCGTCCAGATCGACCTGCTGCGCCGCTGGCGGGAGGGCGATCGCAAGGACGAGGAGCTCACGAGGGTTCTGATGTCCACGGTGAAGGGCATTGCCCGCGGTCTCCTCAACACGGGTTGAGCGAGCGCCTTATGCCGATGGACGCCGGTGCTCGGGGGCTTTTTTTGGGGGCGACGTCGGTTCCTGGCGCTCCTGAGTCCCCGTACGGCTTGAATCCGCACAGTCGGGGCCGTACCCTTGTACTCGAAGCTCGTCGGAAAAAGAGCGTAAGCTCGCGCGGGTCGACCCTTTCCTTGATTCGGGGTTTCTGACGAGCCCGGCCCGATCCGGGCCAGATGAGCACGAGTCCGGGAGAACCGCGACGATTCGAAAGGACCGGAGAATGACGAGGAAACTCACGCTGGCAACGCTGATCGCGTTCCTGCTCCTCAGCTCGGCCGCATTGGCCGGGGGCAAGGGCGGGAAGGTCGGCTGGAACGAGAACCCGAAGCGTGCCATGGCGATGGCCAAGGCGCAGGGTCTCGGGATGATGCTGTACTTCACGAGCGACGGCTGACCGCCCTACGCCCAGCTAGAACGCGGAGCGTTCTCCAACATGGACGTCGTGAAGGCGTCGAAGCGGATCATGCCGATCCTCGTCGACTGCGATTGGGGCAAGAAGAACAACGACATCAGCAGCCGCTACGAGGTGCGGGGGTACCCGACCGTGGTGTTCACCGATCCGCGCGGCAAGGAGCTCAGCCGGTTGAGGGCGCGATCGCCCGAGGCCGTGGTCAAGGAGATCTCCTCGCTCGCGAGTGCCTTCCGTGGCCGCAGCGCCGGCCCGGAGCCGGAGACGAAGCTCGTCTGGGCCGCGTCCTATGACAAGGCCTTCGCCTCGGCGAAGAAGGACTCGAAGCTGCTTCTCGTGCTCTTCACCGACGGCAGCAAGAACTCGAACTTTACCGAGGCCTCGCTTGCCGCGAAGAGCCTGACGCAGACGCTCGGTCAGTTCGTGATCGTGCGCGCGAAGGTCGACCGCAAGAGCGAAGTGTGCAAGAAGCACCGGGTGACGTCCGGCAGTGCCTTGCACGTCATCGATCCGAGCGAACCGGACCCGTACAAGAAGCCCTTGCTTCGACTGACGGGCAAGCGCACGGCGCAGTCGCTCGGCCGCTCCTTCGAGAGCGTCCTGAGGCGGGTCACGAGCGACTAGCTCGCTCCCCCGAAGCATCCTGAATCCCCGGAGCCCCGCGATTTCCGATCGCGGGGCTCTTTTCACTCCGGAAAGCCCCCCCCTTGTAAAGTTTCTGAGGTCGGCTAGAATCTCCGCAAGGCGAACGGAGGTCCACACTTCCGTGAGAATGCACCTATTCCCTGATGCTTTGGACACTTATGAGGAATCTGCTGATGAGTCGTAACGCCTGGATTCAGAGGATCGGGCTCCTTTGCCTCCTTGTTCTGGCCGTCCCGTTCGCGGCGATGGCGGAGAGCGAGGACAATGGGCCCGCCCCCGGTTGTGGTGCCGAAGAGTGGCAGTCGACCGGCGGAACCGTCGCGTTCGTGCCGAATGAGACCGCCCTGGGCGGCCTCGGCGTCGAAATCACCGATGCGGCGGCCACCGATGTCACCGAGCTGGCTCCCGAGCTCCAGACCGTCTTCGCGGCGGTGGACGCGCCGGGTATCGAGATCGTCTCGTACGACGGTGTCTTCCGCGCGTTCGCGGGCGGCCGCGTTCAGACGCTCGGCGAAATGACGCTTCGCACGCAGCTGCGAACGGTCACGCTCGGCGACCTGCGCATCGAGCGCAACCGCGACGAGCTGCGCGGCGTGCGCTGGATCATGGTCGACACGGCCAACGACGGCATCGAGGCGTTCGACCTCATGCCGAGCGGTGCGGTCAACCTCGATCGCGACGCTGGCAAGGTTCACTGGAGTGGCCTCGAAGTCTACCTCGCGCCCGAGCTCGCCTCGGCTCTCGGCGTCGACATCGAAGGCGCGGACTCGATCGGTCGTCTCTTCTTCTCGGCTGAGCTTCAGGCTGCCGAGGGTACGATCGCGCTCGAGTCGGACGATCGTCCGCAGGTCGCGCGTTCCTCGCGCGGCGGCATCGGCCCGGACGTCATCGTCGGCGACATCTACGACATCCGCAAGTGGGGCACGGTCGGCTCGCAGTCGTCGTGGTCCTTCGGCACCGAGTCCTGCAACATCGGTGACGTCGAAGCGGAATGGTTCGCGAACACGAACAAGCACCCGGTCATCGGCCAGTCGGTCTTCCGCTACAAGGACGGCCGCTTCGAGCTGATCGGCATGGGATGGCTGAAGCACTCGTTCTGCGCGATCGACCTCACGCTGTGCGATCCGTGCGTCGATCTCTTCGGCTGCGACTACCTGAGCGTCGGTTGCTCGGACCCGTACTCGGCCGGCCTCAACGGTAGCCAGGGCGGCCTTGGCCCGCGCTACCAGGTCAACGCGAGCACGGGTGTCTTCCCGTACCCGCCGGCGAACCCGTCGTACAGCGGTTCGCTCGCGCGTCGTACCATCCTGAACCACTCGGACATCAACCCGGCGCAGAACCCGGGTGCCCTCTTCTACGTCGAGTCGCAGTACGTGACGCAGGACGACACGGCGGCGGGCAACAACATGAACAACACGTCCTACCGCCGCATCCAGGTGTCGGCCTCGAACGTCATCTCGTTCGTGCCGGGTCAGGGTACCGAGCGTGAGGTCCCGGCGATCGCCGCGTGGCCGAACATCGACCCGAACGCGCAGGTTTCGACCTACGACATCCCGAACGACGGTCGCCTCTACATCGGTTCGAGCTACCGCGACAACGGCAACGGGACGTGGGACTACAACTACACCATCTACAACCTGAACTCGCACGAGTGCGTTCGTCGCTTCGAGATCGTGATCCCGAACGGGGTCAACACCTCGAACTACTACTTCCGCGACACCGAGTACCACAGTGGCGAGACGGTCAACAACACCGACTGGACCTTTAGCACGCTCGCGAACGGAATCCAGTGGGAAACGCAGCCGGCCTCGCAGAACGCGAACGCCAACGCCATCCGCTGGTCGACCTCGGCGAGCTTCGGCTTCACCGCCGACACCGAGCCGGAGAACGGCCTCGCGTGGCTCGAGCAGTTCCGCTCCGCGAACCAGTTCCGCGTTTCGCTCCTGGCGCCGAGCGAGCCGACCACCGGTCAGTTCGACCTGACCGTCGGTCTCTCGACGGGCGACCCGAACGTCTCGCCGGGCGAGCGCTTCAACGCGGATGCGACGCTCATGACGGGCGCCATCCCGACGACGCAGGTCGAGTTCACCCTCGAAGCGGAGAAGCCGGATGGCTCGCCGTACGAGGGCAACCCGCTCATCTCGCGCACGAAGAACATCCCGGGCAACATCTCGAAGAACCGGGCCGTTCGTTTCAACGTGCCGGTGGACGCCGATCTCGGTCAGTGGAAGCTGCGCCTGATCGCGGAGCGAGTTTCGGACGGCGCGACCGAATCGGTCGAGCTTCCGTTCAACGTGAACTAGTTCGCGGCAACGCGAGCGGTCACGACAGCAGTGCCATGAAAAAAGGGCGCGCGGCGAAACGCCGCGCGCCCTTTTCTTTTTGTTCTTCTTGCTGCGATCGCGAGACGGATCAGGTCGCGGTCGCCTTCAGCTTCGCGTCGATCGTAGCGTTGGCGGTGAGAACCTCGCCGGTCGCCGTGATGGTGACGATGTAGCTGATCTTGCCCTTCAGCTTCCCGGAGATCCCCGGCTTGTACTTGAAGGTGGTTTCCTCCGAGACGAGCTGGATGGTGACGTCGCCGCCGAGGTCCTGCTCGAGATCCTGCTCGATGATCGCTGCGAAAGCGTCGCCGATCCCGGCCAGGGTGGCCGTCGTTCCGGCCTGGGAGAACGGCGCCTCGAGCGAGATCCCGTCGTCGATGAGGAAGAGCGAGTAGCGGCCCGCGGGAACGTTGCCGAGCGGGCCGAAAGTCAGCTCGACCTGCCCGCCGCCCTTGCGCGTGCTCCCGCCTTTGACCTTGGTCTTCGACTTGCCGTCGCCGAACCAGCCGCTCGGCGCGACGTCGGGCGGGATCGTGCCCTTCAGGTTGATGCTCACGGACACGCCGGCCGTCGTGCGCATCGGCTCCGGGGAGACCACGTCGACGAGCGCATCGGCCTTGATCGACATTTTCGCCGAAAGCTGGATGCCCTTCGAGCTGCCCTTGCACTTGGCGGACATCTTCGTCTTGCCGACGGCGATGTTCTCGACCGTCGCCTGGTAGCCTTCCGCGGTCAGGAGATCCATCGTCCCTTCGCGCAGAAGCTCGTCGAGCGACGACTCGAGCGGGACGAGCTCGGCCTTGCCCTTGCCGTTGTCGACGTAGCCGCCGACGAGCAGCGAGTCGCCGCCCGGGGCGAGGATCTCGAAGGTGGTCTCGGTGAACACGATGTTCACGTCGATCTCCTCCTGTTCCTTGCCGAACTTCTTCACCGTGAACTTGAGCTTGCCGGTCGTCGACCACGTGTTGCCCGAGAACGTGGCGGCTTGGGCCGCCGTCGAGCTCGCCAGGAGCAGCACGCCGATCGCGGCGGTGATCGATACGAGGTTCAGGAATCGTCGCATGGGACCCTCGGGATTGCAGGATGTCGTAAGGGAAGAGCGAGCGCGGCCGGGCCAGCTCCGGGCGGGCTCAGCGGGATGGTGCGCTGCGTCGAGATCTTAGCAAGACCGGACGTTGCCGGTCCGACCTCGAAGCTCGTCGAGCAGGTTCGCGTCGATCTTCGACTTGACCGTGCGCCGATCGAGGCCGAGACGCCGCCCCGTCTCCTCGTAGCTGCCGACCCTCGCGTAGACGAGCGTCGCGTACCGCGAAAGGAGCTCGCCGGCGTCCAGGCGTGCCCCCGCGACGTCCTCGGTCAGGCGGGCGATCGGATCGCGGGAGAGGCCGCGCGGGGGCGCGTATTCGCCCTGGACGAGCACGTTGCGAACGCACTGATCCAGCTCACGGACGTTACCTGGCCAGGCGTGGTCGCGGCCGAGGTCCTTTTCGATGAACTGCAGGACCTCCCGGGCGAGGTCTGCCGCCTCGGCCGCACCGGCATTCCGCGCGGCGAGGAACGCGACGAGGTCGTCGAGCTCGGCCGGCCGATCCTCGATGCGGGAGCGCAGGCTCGGCGTCTCCAGGAGATCCGAGCACAGGCGGTAGTAGAAGTCGCGGCGGAAGCGACCCTCGAACATGTCGCGGGCCAGGTCGCGATTCGTGGCCGCGAGGATCTTGCCGCGGAACGTGCGCGGCTTCGTCTCGCCGAGGCGCTGGAAGGTCCGGTCTTCGATCACGCGGAGCAGCTTGACCTGGATGGACTCGTCGAGGTCGCCGATCTCGTCGAGGAACACCGCGCCGTGGTCAGGGCAGGTCTCGAGCCATCCCGCACGATCGCGCACGGCGCCCGTGAACGCACCGCGACAGTGGCCGAACAGCTCGGATTCGATGAGCGTAGGGCTGAGCGCCGAGAGGTTCAGCGCCTGGAATCCCTGCTCCCACTCGGCGCGAAACGTGCGTCGATCTTCGTCGAAGGGAATGTAGCGCGCGAGCCCGATGGCGCGCGCCACGAGCTCCTTGCCCGAGCCGCTCGGGCCGGTGATGAGGGTCGTGACGTCTCCCATGCGACGGTAGAGCGAGCGACGGTACCGACGCATGTCGTGCGTGAAGATCGACTGCCAGACGCGCGCGCGCAGATCGATCGCGGGGGCGGAGGCGCCGACGAACAGCGAGAAGATGTAGTGGAACGCCCGCCGCAGCTGGAAGAAGCACGCAAACAGGTGCGCCGGGTCGCGAACCGGGTCGTCGCCGTTCGGCGGGGCGGTGTCGGTGAGCCCGGGCGCATCGTGGAGGCGCGCGAAGTTGTCCCGGAACGGTCCCCAGGCTCTCGCGGGCGTCGCCACGGACGAGCCTCTCTCGATAACTTCGCCGAGCTCCCGGTCGACCTGCTGGAAGAGATGGTACGCGACGACCTCTTCGTAGAGCCGGGCCTCATCCTCCGAGGGGCGTGCCCCCTCGCGTAGCCGCGCGTGCAGCGCTTCCACGAGCGTCTCGACACGGCGGGCGATCAGGTCGACGTTGGTCCGGCGCCCCGTGGATTCCGGCCGGCGGTGCCAGGCGGCTTCCTGCCCCCGGAAGTCGGGGCCGAGGATCTGCCGCTCGGCGTCCACGCGCTCGCGCTGGAAGGGGTTCGCGTGAGCGAGGTCCGCGATGGCCCGGGCCGTCGTCCGTTCTTCGCTATTCAGAAAAGGCATGGACATTCAATGTACAGATTGTGTTCTTCGAATGTACAGACTGCGCATGATGCGCGTGCGCCATGACAAGCTCAAGTCCATGCCGGTGAGGTTCTTGCGATTTGTCTCGGGCTGGACCGGCAGTTGCCGTTAGCGGGAGTCCATAGGTCGGGTCAACCACCGGTCATGGGCTTCATGGAGGAGAGCATTCGATGGAATTCCACGCGAACCTCGCCGCGGCGTGGCTGAGCTTCCTGCTGGGGGTCGTCGGGGGGATGGCGCTCGGTCTCGGCTTCCACCACGACGACAACCTCGGCGGCTACGCGTCCTGGAAGCGTCGGCTTCTGCGGCTCGGGCACGTCAGCTTCTTCGGTCTCGGCGCGATCAATCTCGCCTTCTACCTCACCGCCGACCGGATCGGCGCCGACGCCACGACCCTCGGCGTTCTCGGCGGGATGCGCACGGCGTCGTGGGCGTTCCTGGTCGGCGCGGTCTCGATGCCGCTCATGTGCGCCCTCGCGGCCGTGCGCAAGGGCTTTCGACACGGGTTCGTGCTGCCGGTGACCGCCGTCAGCCTCGGCGTGGTTCTGACTCTCCGGGAGGTCATCGCATCATGAAGATCGGACTCATCGCCATGAGCGGGATCCGGGCCGTCGATCCGGAGCTGGTCGAGCTCGGCCTGACGCTGCCGGGATTCGTCGAGCGCAGCAAGACTATCGCGTCCCTTCCGAGCCTCGGCCTGCTGACGCTCGCTGGCGCCACGCCGCCGGAGCACTCGATCCGATATCTCGAGGTGCGCGACCTCGACGAGGCGGCGTCGCTTCCGGATGATTTCGACCTCGTCGCGATCTCGACCTTCTCGGCGCAGGCGAGCGAGGCGTACCGCGTGGGTCGGCGCTACGCGGAGGCAGGCGTGCCGGTCGTGATGGGTGGCCTTCACGCGACGACGTGTCCGCACGAGGGTGCGATCCACGGCATCTCGATCGTCGCCGGCGAAGGCGAGCTCGCGTGGCCGGACGTGCTCGCCGACGCGGCGCGCGGAAAGCTCCGACCGCTGTACGATGTGCGCGGCCGGCAGTTCGATCTCGCGGACGCGCCCGTGCCCGCGTTCGAGCTCCTCGACGTCGGTCGCTACAACCGCCTCACCGTGCAGACGAGCCGCGGGTGTCCGTGGAAGTGCTCGTTCTGCGCGAGCTCGATCCTGCTGACGCCGCGTTACAAGAAGAAGCCGATCCCGAAGGTGCTCGAAGAGATCGATCGGATCCGCGAGGTCTGGCCACGTCCCTTCCTCGAGCTCGCGGACGACAACTCGTTCGTCGACCGCGCGTACTGGCGGCGTCTGCTCCCCGAGCTCGAGCGCCGAGACCTGCGCTGGTTCGCCGAGACGGACATCTCGGTCGCCGACGATGAAGCGCTCCTCGAGAGCCTGCGACGGGCCGGCTGCGCGTCCGTTCTGATCGGACTCGAGAGCCCGGTTTCGGCGGGGCTCGACGGCCTCGAGCTGAGGCGCGACTGGAAGCGGCGCCAGTGGCCTCGCTATCGCGAGTCGATCGCACGGATCCAGTCGCACGGGATTCGCGTCAATGCCTGCTTCGTGGTCGGCCTCGACGGCCACGGTCCCGAGGTGTTCGACGACGTGTACCGCTTCGCCGAGGAAGCGGCACCGTTCGACGTCCAGATCACCTACCCGACGCCGTTCCCGGGGACCCCGTTCTACGCGAAGCTCGCCCGCGAGGGGCGCCTCACCCACGACGGTGACTGGGATCGGCTGACGCTCTTCGACCTCGTGTTCAAGCCGGCCGGGATGACGGCACCCGAGCTCCGCGCGGGCTTCCAGGAGGGCTCTCAGAGCACGAGCCGTACGCCCCT
>CAZQZX010000023.1:0-21361 GCA_964597885.1 uncultured Planctomycetota bacterium | reverse complement strand
CCACGATCTCATGCGACGGCTGTACTCGGACGACTTCACGGCCTACCGGCGCGAGCGATTCCACGGCGCGGCGCGGGCGGGTCGTCGATCACGTCGCCCGGGCCGGCCCGCCTGCGCCGGGTGAGCGGTCGGCCGGCGCCGGTGGGGGCTCGATCCCGGGGCCCCCGGCGCATGCTTGAGGGGGCCGATGCGGCCGAGGTATGATCCGGCCCGCGGCGAGGGCTCGGAAGGCCGGCGTTCGGCTCCGCCTCCCGCATTTCGCATCGGTATCGGAGGAGCTCGGCATGCGGGTCGGCGTCCGGATTTGGCTTTTCGTTGTGCTGCTCTCGGGTGCGGCCGAGGCGCAGCTCTCGTCCCCGCTCGACGGCTGGATCTTCGATATCCGCAACATGCGTCTCGGCCAGGTGCGCAACGTCGGCCGCGAGCTTCCGGCGCGCTGGATCGGCGAGCCCACGCTGGCGTCCTACGACTTCGGTCAGGTCGTCCAGCTCGACGGAGCGACGCGCTTCGTGGCGGCCGAGGATGCGAAGACGGCGGCGCTCCCCACCACGGCGATCTCGGCCGAGACCTGGGTGCTCGTCTATCGGACGCAGGCCTGGGGCGGCTTCGTCGGCGCGATCCAGGACAACGGATCGTTCGAGAAAGGATGGCTGCTCGGGATGCGCGGCGATCGGTTTTGCTTCGCGGTCTCGAGCACCGGCGCGGATGACGGCGACGGGAAGCTCACCTACCTGACGGCCGAGGAGCCGTTCGAGACCGGGCGCTGGTACCACGTCGTCGGAACGTACGACGGCCAGCTCACGCGGCTCTACGTCAACGGCAAGGTCGCGGCCGAGACGCGCGAGCAGTCGGGCCCGATCCTCTACCCCGAGAAGCTGACGTACGAGGTCGCCGCGTATCACGACGACGACGAGCTCCACTTCCTGCGGGGGAAGATGATCGAGGTCAACGTCTTCGATGCCGTGCTCGAGGCCCGCGAGGTCGCCACGCGGTTCGATTTGCGCCGGCGCTTCACGGCGCTCGATCGCGAGTACGAGGGCGAGCCGGCGATCACCGTGGCGCCGTATCTGCAGCACGGTACGCAGACGTCGATGACGGTGCTCTGGGAGACGAACCGCGACTGCACGGCTCGCGTGGAGTGGGGGCCGACGTTTCCTCCGAAGGAGCGCGCTTCCGTCGATGGGCGTCGCGAGATGCACGAGGTTCGGCTCGACGGGCTCGAGCCGGGGCGGAAGTACTTCTATCGCGTCGTGTCCGAGACGGAGGACGGCGTCGAGCTCGCGAGCGAGCCGCTGACGTTCAAAACCGCGGTGGAGGACGGCTCGCCGATCGGTTTCGTCGTGGTGGGCGACTCGCAGAGCAATCCGGACGTGTGGAAGAAGATCTCCGAGCTCGCATGGGGAGAGCGGCCGGACTTCCTCGTCCACTGTGGCGATCTCGTCGGGACCGGTGGCGACAAGACGCACTGGGTCGACGAATTCTTCGCGCCGGCGCGCGCGCTGCTCGGTCGGGTTCCGTTCTTCAGCGTGCTCGGCAACCACGAGCAGGACCACGTGAACTACTATCGCTACACGGCGAACCCCGAGCCCGAGTGGCGCTATACGTTCCGCTACGGCAACGCCGAGTTCTTCATGGTCGACAGCAACCGCGACTGCCGTCCGGAGAGCGAGCAGTTCGCCTGGCTCGACGACGCGCTCGGACGATCCGAGGCCACGTGGAAGATCGTCGTCCACCACCATCCGGTGTACACGTCGGATTCGAACGACTACGGCGACGCGTACAAGGGCGAGGCCAAGCTTGGCGACGACCGCGTCCGTCCGCTGATCCCGCTCTATGAGAAGCACGGTGTCGACATCGTCTTCCACGGCCACATCCACGACTACGAGCGGACGTGGCCGATCCGCGACGGCCGGGTCGACCGCGCCTCCGGAGTCCGGTACGTCCAGACGGGCGGGGCGGGGGGCGGCCTCGAGGACTACGCCCCCACCCGGTCGTGGTTCACCGCCAAGGTGAGGCGCCACCACCACTACTGCACGGTGGCAATCCACGGCAACGCTCTCGAGTTCCGCGCGTACAATCTGCAGGGCCGGCTCTTCGACTTCTTCGACCTCCACAAGGGGGACGTCCCCGAGGGCGGGCTTCGGATCCGAACCGAGCCGGCGCCGCCGAAGTAGTCGGCAATCTTGTCACCGCGAATCCGATATGGTTTCGTGGCGCGGCGGGGGAGTTTTTTTGCGACGTGCTTCGAACCGCCGCGGCGTGGCGTCGTTCCTGGCGCGCTTGATCGAGAGATCTGATGTCCGAGAGTCCCGCGCAGCCCGATTCCCCGAGCGAAGGCGCCCCGGATCCGAGCCTCGGATCCGCGGGATCGTCCAGCGGAGGGAGTCCGTCCTCGATCGAGGGCCGTGCAGCGCGGCCGAAGCGTCGCCTCGGCCCGTTTGGCTTGTCGATGCTGCTGCATGCCGTCCTGGTGCTGTCGATCTGGGGAGGCATCGCGTTCACGTATCAGAGAGATCGAGTGCGTTCCGTAGACGTGACCTTTGCCCCCTCCGACGCGGTGTCGTCGCCGATCGAGACGATGCCTCGGCCGGACGAGCTGGCTCCCGACCCGCCTCCCGAGACCGCTGAGCCCGATCCCGATCTCTCCCCGGATCCAGAATGGCGTGAGCCGGGAGAGACGGCGCCCGAGGGACGCGTGTGGATCGGTCCGCGATCGGTTCCTCTCGAGACCTGGCGCGCGGTGCCGATCCACGAGGCGGACCCGAGGGATCGGCAGCCGACCGACCCGTCCGAGCGAGCCGACGCCAGCCCGCCGAGCGAGCCCGCGCCGGCCCCGCGCATTCCGGATCGGCCGAACGACGCGGCGCCAACCGCGCCGGTCAAAGCCTACGTGCCCGCGGAGCCGCTGTCCGACAATCCCACGCCCGAGTACCCGCGTCTCGCGCGTCGCAAGGGCATGGAAGGGGTGGTGCTCGTCCGAGCGCACGTCTCACCGACGGGAAGCGTTCTGGCGGTAAGCGTGAGCCGCTCGTCCGGACATCGATCTCTCGACGAGGCCGCTGTTTCGTGCGTCCGGCGCTGGACTTTCGATCCCGCGCTCGACCGGGGTGAGCCCGTCGAAGGGCTCGTCGAGTTTCCGATCCGATTTCGTTTGAAGGGTGGGCGATGATTCGCATTCTCTCTTGCGTGCTCGCGCTCCTGCTCTGTGCGGGCTCTGCGGGTGTGGCTGTTGCGCAAGAACGATCGATGCAAGAGGCCGAGCGTCGGGTCGACGCCGAGGCCGACGAAGAGACAGAAGGCGACGAGGAAGGCGATCCGGATGTCGCATCCGAAGCGGAGCCGGCCAAGCTGGACGAAGTGATCGTCACCGCCACGCGTCACGAGGCTCCGCTGTTCGACGTGCCGTACTCGGGCGAGGTGCGCTCGGGAGACGAGATCACGATGGAACGGCAGTCGCGCTCGCTTCCCGAATCGCTGCAGGACATCCCCTCGGTGATGGTGCAGAAGACCGCGACCGGACAGGGCTCACCTTTCCTGCGCGGTTTCACGGCGTATCGAAACGTCTTCCTGATCGACGGCATCCGGCTGAACAACTCGACGTTCCGATCCGGCCCGAATCAGTACTGGGCGACGGTGGATCACCTGGCCGTCGATCGACTCGAGGTCGTGCTCGGTCCGTCGTCGGTGCAGTACGGAAGTGACGCGATCGGTGGCGCCGTGAACGTGATTCCACGTCGGCGCGAGTCGTTCGAGCCGGGCTTCAACCTGGGCGGCCGCGCGCTGTTCCGCTACTCGAGCGCCGAGGACTCGTTCATCGAGCGCGTCGAGGTCGAAGGAAACCAGGGCGAGACGATCGGCTTCCTCGGTGGCATCTCGATGAAGAGCTTCGGAGATCTCGACGCCGGCAGCGGCGAGCTTCCGAACACGGCGTACGATCAGTTCGACGGAGATTTCCGTATCGACTACCGTCCGGGCGACGGCCTCGAGTGGACGATCGCGTACCAGCACTCGAGCCAGGACGACGTTCCCCGTACGCATCGGACGACGCGTGCGGTCTCGTTCCACAGCTCGACGGTCGGATCGGAGCTGCGTCGCGATCTCGACCAGCGTCGCGATCTCGTCTACTCGCGATGGACCCTGACCGACCCGACGACCCTCTACGACCGGGCCTCGTTCACCGTCTCGTACCAGCGGCAGGAGCAGAAGCGCGATCGGCTTCGCACCGGCGATCGGCGCGATCTGTCGGGCTTCGACGTGAACTCGTACGGCGCGATCGCGCAGATCGAGAAGGACACGTCGATCGGTTACTGGACGGTGGGAGCGGACTACTACTACGACGACGTCGACAGCTTCCGCCGGAACTTCAGCGGGGGCTCGCTTTCGTCGGTCGACGTTCAGGGGCCCCTCGGTGACGACGCGAACTACAACCTTCTCGGTATCTACGCCCAGAACGAGTTCGAAGCGTTCGGCATCGATTGGATCAGCGGCGTCCGCTACACCTACGCGCGCGCTTCCGCCGACAGCGTCGACAACCCGGAGGTGGACGGCAGCGATCCGTCCACGCCCGGCAACGTCATCTCCATCACGGACAGCTGGGATCAGCTCGTGGGAAGCCTTCGCGGAAGCTTCCCGGTGATCAAGAACAACGAGGGTCGCGTGTTCTTCGGCGTCTCGCAGGGATTCCGCGCGCCGTCGCTGCACGACCTGACGAGCTTCGAGTCGACGAGTGTGTTCGAGATTCCGACCGACGATCTCGATCCCGAGAACTACCTGTCGTGCGAGGTCGGCTTCAAGCTCGCGTCCGGGCCGGTATCGGGTCGCATCGCCGGGTACTGGACGTTCATCGACGACATGATCGTTCGCTCGCCGACCGGTCAGATCATCGAGGACACGCCGGTCGTTCGCAAGGACAACGTCGGTGACGGTCACGTCGCGGGTCTCGAGCTCGAGGGCGGCTACGCGATCGACGAGGAGTGGAGCCTCTTCGGCGCGATCTCCTACCAGAGCGGCAAGGTCGACCAGTTCCGGTTCCCGTCGGGCGAGAAGGTCGACAAGCCGTTCGATCGCGTCATGCCCGTGAACGGGATCGCGGGCGTCCGCTACGAGCCGCCGAAGGACGGATACTTCATCGAGCTCTTCACGCGCTTTTCGGACGAGGCCGATCGCCTCTCGCTTCGCGATGAGTCCGACACCGAGCGCATCCCGCCGGGCGGGACTCCGGGCTGGGCGACGGTCAACGTGCGCGGCGGCTATCAGATCAACGATCGCGTGTCGCTCGCCGCGGCGCTCGAGAACATCGGGGACAAGGACTACCGAATCCATGGCTCCGGTCAGAACGAGGCCGGCATCAACTTCATCACCACGCTCGAAGTGCGCTTCTAGGCCGGGCGCCCAGACGGATTTACGCTTTTCCCCCTGCGACCTCTTGCCGCGATTTGGGGGCGTGAGGGCGTCCTGCCGATAAGCTACTCTGAGGAATCCCCGCGGCTTCCTGGGTCTCACCGTACGCTTGCCGGGGCTCTCCTACTAGCTAATCAGAAAACGACTTACAGCGTATTGGCGAGGCGATCATGGCGTTCGAGGTTTGGGTTTCCGGGCGGTCGGGATGGGCAGGTGCACTCGCGGCGACCGCAATGCTGGTGGTCTTGGCGCTGGCGACCGGATCGAGCGAGGCACAAGAAGCGGAGAACCGCATCGCCGAGCTCGACCGACTCGAAGCGCGGCTGATCACCGCGTCGCGCCAGCTGACGTTCGAGGGCCGTCGTGCCGGCGAGGGATACTTCAGCGCCGACGGCACGCAGATGGTCTTCCAGAGCGAGCGCGAGCCGGGGAACCCCTTCTACCAGATCTACCTCATGGACCTGGAGACCGGCGACGTCGAGCGGGTCTCGCCGGGTCACGGCAAGACGACCTGCGCGTGGATCCATCCCGACAACGAACGCGTGCTGTTCGCGTCGACCCAGGACAACCCCGAAGCGCTCGCCGAGCAGAAGCAGGAGATCGAGTTTCGCGAGAGCGGCCAGGAGCGCCGCTATGCCTGGGACTACGACGAGCACTTCGAGATCTACGAGCGCGACGGAAACGGTAAGTACACGAACCTCACGAACGCGCGCGGCTACGACGCGGAAGGCTCGTACTCGCCCGACGGATCGCTGATCGCCTTCTCGTCGAACCGGCATGCGTACACCGAGCCGATGTCCGACAAGGACGCGCAGATCTTCGAGATGGACAAGTCGTACATGCTCGACCTGTACATCATGAACTCGGACGGCTCGAACCTCCGCCGCCTGACGAACGTGAAGGGATACGACGGGGGCCCGTTCTTCAGCCCTGACGGAAAGAAGGTGTGCTGGCGTCGCTTCTCCGAGAACGGGGCGACGGCCGAGATCTACTCGATGAACATCGACGGGACCGACGAGCGACGACTCACCGAGATCGGCGCGATGTCGTGGGCCCCGTACTTCCACCCGAGCGGTGAGTACCTCATCTTCACGACGAACAAGCACGGGTTCGCCAACTTCGAGCTGTACCTCGTGGCCGCCGATGGCCGCGGCGAGCCGGTTCGCGTGACCTACACCGAGGGCTTTGACGGCCTTCCGGTGTTCACTCCGGATGGCAAGCGCCTCGCCTGGACGTCGACGCGCCAGACCGGGCGCCAGGGCCAGATCTTCGTCGGCCTCTGGAATCACGAAGAGGCGCTTCGCCTGATCCGCGAGTCGAAGGAGCGAGATGCGGCGGCGATGACGCTCGCGGCCGAGGTTGCCGCGATGGCCGGCGACACGAAGCCCGCTATCGATGTCGAAGACTGCAAGATGCACGTCGCGAAGCTCGCGGACGAGGTGATGGCCGGCCGCCAGACCGGAACGCGCGGCGAGCGCCTCGCGACCGAGTACGTCGCCCACTACTTCGAGCGGATGGGACTCGCGCCGGCCGGCGACGACGGCACGTACTTCCAGAGCTTCCCGTTCACGTCCGGCGTCTCGCTCGGCAAGTCCAACGTGATGGTGGCCACCGGCGGCCCGTTCGCCGAGAGGCGCATGCTCCCCGTCGATGAGAGCTGGCGCCCGCTCGCCTTCTCGGAGGTCGGATCGGTGGGAACGACCGGCGTCGTCTTCGCGGGCTACGGAATCGTCGCACCCGAGGCGGAGGGCTTTGCCGCGTACGACTCGTACTCGGGTCTCGACGTGACGGGCAAGTGGGTGGTCGCGTTCCGTTTCCTTCCCGAGGACATCTCGCCCGAGCGTCGGCAGACGCTCACGCGCTACGCGAGCCTCCGCTACAAGGCGATGATCGCGCGCGATCGCGGGGCCGCGGGCCTCATCCTGGTCTCGGGGCCGCGCTCGACGGTCAACAGCGAGCTGATTCCGCTGGCCGGTGACGGGAGCATGGCCGGGACGAGCGTCCCGGTCGTATCGATTACGAACGCACTCGGCGAGGAGCTGGTCGCGCCGAGCGGAAAGACGCTCGAGGCGCTTCAGGGCGCGCTCGACGGCGGAGCCGCGATCCCGGGCTTCGAGCTGAACGAAGTCGCTGTCGGAGCGCACATCGAGCTCGAGCACGAGAAGGCCTCCGGCCGAAACGTGCTGGCCCGGCTTCGTGCCGAAGGTGAGGGCGCGCGCCGACCGGCGATCGTGATCGGCGCGCACGTCGATCACCTCGGCCACGGCGCCGGCGGGAACTCGCTCGCCGGGCACGATGAGGAGGACGGCATCCACTACGGCGCCGACGACAACGCCTCGGGTGTCGCCGCGATCCTCGAGGTGGCCGAGTACCTGGTCGATCTGAAGAAGCGCGGCAAGCTCGCGCTCGAGCGCGACATCCTGTTCGCCGCCTGGTCCGGCGAAGAGATGGGCCTACTCGGCTCGAAGTACTACGTCGACAGGCTTCGCAAGGAGCTCGGCCAGCCGGAGCATCTGCGATCGGCCGTCGCGGCGTGCCTGAACCTCGACATGGTCGGGCGGATGGAGGAGAAGCTCGTGCTGAACGGCGTTGCCTCGAGCAAGGTGTGGACGCGTGAGATCGAGCGCCGCAACGCGCCGATCGGCCTTCCGCTCGCGCTTTCGAACGAGGCCTACCTGCCGACCGACGCGACGTCGTTCTACCTCGCGGGCGTCCCGATCCTGAGCTTCTTCACCGGGGCCCACACCGATTACCACACGCCGCGCGACACGCCCGAGAAGCTGAACTACGAGGAGCTTGCCCGCATCAGCCGCTTCACCGCGCTGCTCGCCCGTTCGGTCGCGACGAACCCGATCGCGCCCGACTACGTCGAGCTCGAGAAGCCCGATACGGACGCTTCGCGAGCAGGCCTGCGGGTTTACCTCGGGACGATCCCCGACTACGTCGAGGCCGAGATCCCGGGGCTGCGACTACAGGGCGTGGGCAAGGGCGGCCCGGCGTACAAGGCGGGCCTCAAGAGCGGCGACATCATCGTCGAGCTCGCCGGCCGCAAGGTGGAGAATATCCACGACTACACCTTCGCGCTCGACTCCCTGAAAGTCGGCGAGACGGTCACGGTCGTCGTCGTCCGCGGTCGCGAGAGGCTCACGCTCGAGATCACGCCCGGCTCTCGCGAGTAGGTTGCGCCTCGCCGATCCCTCGACAAAGACCTGCCGTCAGGGATGACTCGAGAGGAGACTTCGGGTATCTTGGCCCGCCCGGCGAGAGGTCCCCGCGATCCGGCGCGGACGGTTCCTGGCGAGGCGTGATTCGATGGGCTCTTCGGTGCTGACGAGGCGAGAATTCGTCCGGCGCAATGCCGCGGCGGCGGCGGGTCTGCTGTCGGGAGCGGCGGCGCTCTCCGTCGCGCAGCCCGGGCACGCCAGGGCCCCCGAGACCTCGTCCGCCTTTGCCCCTCCTCTCGGTGCCTGCGGCGGTCCGGATCGCGGCCCGATCCTCGCGGCGGCCGGTGGCGCGTTCCTCGAAGGAGGCTGCCGGTCGATCCTCGTCCCGGACCAGCCGGAAGACGTGTTCCTGAAGAAGCTCGAGGCGTTGCAGAGCTCGCCGGTTCCGGTGATCGCCGCCAACAGCTTCCTTCCGGGAAAGCTCCAGTGCACCGGCCCCGAAGCGGATCACGACGCCGTGCTCGCCTACTGCGACGTCGCGTTCGCGCGGGCGGAGCGCGCCGGCATCCGCACCATCACGTTCGGCTCGAGCGGGGCGCGATCGCTTCCGAAGGGCGCGCGGCGCGACGTGGCCGAGCTGCAGTTTGTTTCGATCCTCGCGCGCATGGCGGAGCGGGCGCGAGATCACGGCGTAACGATCTCGGTCGAACCGCTGCAGAAGCGCGAGACGAACTTCATCCAGCGCGTCAGCGAGGCGCGCCGGCTCGTCGAGGCCGTCCAGAGCCCGGCGATCCGGATCACGGCCGATCTGTTCCACATGATGCGTGAGGACGAGGGTCCGGATGCGATCCGCGAGGCCGGCCCGTACATCCATCACGTGCATGTCGCCGAGAAAGAGGCGCGAACGGCGCCGGGTGCCCGAGGCGACGACTTCCGACCGTACCTGGCCGCGCTTCGCGATATCGGCTACAAGGGCGGGATCTCGATGGAATGCCGATGGACGGACTTCGACGCCGAGCTTCCCAAGGCGCTCACGTCGATTCGCGAACAGCTGGAGAGTCTATGAGAACGAGCGCGATTCGGTGGGTCCTGGTTTCGATCCTCGCGGCGGCGACGATGTCGTGCGCTTCCACGGAGACCGAGCCCGCTTCCGACTCCGGCCCGCAGACCTACCGAGAGATCGTCGCCGGAACGGCCGTCGAGTTCGACATGGTCTGGATCGAGGAAGGCGGATTCTGGATCGGTCGCACCGAGGTCACGTGGGACGAGTATCTGCCGTTCTGCGATTTCGACGAGACCGACCGGCTCGATCCGAGGGTCGACGCGATCACCCGTCCGTCGAAGCCGCTCGACGTGTATCCCTACGACCGCGACTGGGGGGCCGGTCAGCGGCCGGCCGTCGGGATGAGCCGCAACGCCGCGCGCAAGTACTGCGAGTGGCTCTCGGCGCGCACCGGCCGCGAGTATCGCCTGCCGACCGAGGCCGAGTGGGAGGCGGCGTGCATCGCCGAATCGGAGCATCCGCTGCGCGAGCGCGGATGGTTCGCCGAGAACAGCCACGGCATGACCGAGGAAGTGGCGACGCTGCGGCAGGACGCGAACGGCCTCTACGACATGCTCGGCAACCTGTGGGAGTACTGCGACAATGACTACGATCCCTCGGAGCCCGGGCGCCCCGTGCTTCGCGGTGGATCGTGGAAGGATTCTGCGGACGCGCTGACGCGAACGAGCCGTATCGGCTTCGAGGACGACTGGCTCCTGTCGGACCCGGAGTATCCGCCCGGCGTCTGGTGGATTCCGGATGCCGATTTTCTCGGCTTCCGCGTCGTGCGCTCGGGACCCGCGTCGTCTTCGGAAGGCGCGACGACCTCGAACGACACATCAACGGATCGGGCGACATCGAAAGCGAGGTAGGACAAAGTGGCTGACATTACCCGTCGAAAGTTCCTGGGCGATTCTCTTCTGGTGGCGGCGGCTGCGGCCGGAGTGCCGAGTGCGAGCGCATGGGCGCAGGAGTCCGCGGCGAGCGCGCCCGCGAAGCGCGGGGACGTCATCCGGATGGGCGTGATCGGGGTTCGAGGTCGCGGCCGTGGGCATATCGGCGAGTTCAAGAAGTCCCCCGATGCCGAGGTCGTCGCGATCTGCGATCCCGATTCGGGCGTGATCGATCCCGCGATGAAGGCGGTTCCGAACGCGAAGTACTACCGCGATCTGCGCGAGATGCTCGACGACGATTCGATCGACGCGGTGTCGATCGCCACGCCGAATCACTGGCACTCGCTCGCGACGATCTGGGCGCTCCAGGCGGGCAAGCACGTGTACGTCGAGAAGCCGATCAGCTACGACGTCGCCGAAGGTCGCGCGGTGGTCGAGGCCGCCAAACGGTCCGGCAAGCTCGTGCAGCACGGTACGCAGGCCCGGTCGATGGCGGCCACGCGCGACGCGCTCGAGTGGCTGCGCGGTGGCGGCATCGGCGAGGTGAAGCTCGCGCGCGGTCTCTGCTACAAGCGGCGCAAGAGCATCGGCAAGGTGGCCGGCCCGCAGTCTCCTCCCGCGACGCTCGACTACGACCTGTGGACGGGCCCGGCCGATCTCAAGCCGCTTCACCGGACGAACCTCCACTACGACTGGCACTGGGACTTCAACACCGGCAACGGCGACATCGGCAACCAGGGTGTCCATCAGATGGACATCGCGCGATGGGGGCTCGGCATCGAGGGCCTGCCGAGCGCGGTGCGCGCCTGCGGCGGGCGGCTCGGCTATGACGACGACGGCAACACGCCGAACACGCAGATCGCCGTGTACGACTACGGCGACCGAGAGATCGTGTTCGAGGTGCGCGGCCTGAAGACGGACGCGTACGGCGGCAAGGCTTCGATCGGCACGATCTTCCACGGCGAGCACGGCTTCCTGGTGAGCAGCAGCTACACGAAGCTCGTGGCCTACGATCTCGAAGGCAAGGAGATGAAGGTCTTCACCGGCGGAGGCAACCACTTCCAGAACTTCCTGGACGCGGTGAAGAGCGGGAAGCACGAGGATCTGAACGCGGGCTGCTTCGACGGCCACATTTCCTCGGCGCTCTGTCATCTCGGCAACATCTCGTACCGACTCGGATCGCCGAGGCCGCTCGACACGACGGACAAGCCGTTCGGCGAGGCTTCCGATGCCGCGAACGAATCCTTCCGCCGGTTCCACGAGCATCTCGCCGCGAACGGGATCGACGCGTCTTCGGCGCAGTACGACATGGGCCCGACGCTTCGCTTCAACCCGGGTACCGAGCGCTTCGAGGGAGAGCTTGCTCCGGCGGCGAACGCGATGCTGGGACGGAAGGGTCGCGGCGCGTTCCGGATCCCGTCGGGAGCCTAGGCCGGCGAGCGGGTCGTCGGTTACTTCCGCGCGCGGGCGTGGGGCAGCACGTAGGGACGCGGCTCGCCCCACGGGCTGTCGGGAAGCATCCCGTAGTGCAGGTCCGGTCCGTAGACGGGCTCGAGGACTTCGGGGCGGAAGATCTCGTCGGGTGAGCCTGCCGCGACGATGCGCCCCTGGTCGAGGACGGCGATGCGCGTCGCGAACTGGCTCGCGAGATTGAGCTCGTGCGTGACGACGAGCGCGGCGTGGTCCTCGCGGACGAGCTCGAGGAGCTTCTCGAACGTGCTGACCTGGTGGCGGACGTCGAGGGACGCCGTCGGTTCGTCCACCAGAAGCAGGCGCGCCTCCTGGGCCATGGCCCGGGCGACGAGCGCGCGCTGTCGCTGTCCGTTCGAGGTCTCCGCGAGCCGTCGGCATCGGAGGTCGCTGAGCTCGCAGGCGACCAGCGCCTGCTCGACGGCATTTCGATCGACCGCGCTCGCCTGTCGCCAGAACCCGAGGTGCGCATAGCGGCCGCCTTCGACGAACCGGTCGATGGTCACGTCGCCCGGCACGCGGATGTCCTGGGGGACGAGCGCGAGCTCGCGGGCGCGGCGCCGCGCCGGCATGCGTCGGGCGTCGACCCCTCGCAGGAGCACCTCGCCCGCCTGCGGCTCCACGAGCCCGGCGAGGATACGGAGAAGCGTGCTCTTCCCGGCTCCGTTCGGACCGATGAGAACGAGCAGCTCGCTCGGGTTCACGTCGAGATCGACGCCGTCGAGGACCTTCATCGCGGGCGAGTATGCGAAGCCGAGCCCGCGCGCCGTGATCGGTTTGGCCGAGGCGTCTACCATGCTTCGAGCTCCCGGCGACTTCGCATGAGCAGCAGCAGGAAGAAGGCGCCGCCAAAGAGCGACATCAGGACGCCGGGACGCATGGCGCGCTCCCCGAGGAGCGCGAGCTGGGCGAACTCCGCGCCGAGCAGGAACACCGCGCCGCCGAGGATCGAGAGCGGCAGCAGCGTGCGATGCGTGGATCCGACGAGCAGGCGGACGACGTGCGGGACGATCAGCCCGACGAACGCGATCTGGCCCGCGACCGACGTCGCGAAGGCCGCAGCGAGCGCCGCGGCCGAGACCGCGAGAATCTTCACGGTGTTGGTGCGAACGCCCATCGACTCGGCGTCCTCCTCACCACCCCGGAACAGGTCGAGCTCCACCGAGATGAACGGGAGCACGAGCGCCGTCACGCCGAGTCCGGACCAGATGATCGCAACGTGCGTCGGCGACTTGTCGTCGAGGTTGCCGAAGTTCCAGGCGATGATGGCGCGCGAGAGCTCGTAGTCCTCGAGGGTGAGCGACTGGATGGCGCTGAGAAGCCCGCCGAGACACGTGTTCATGGCGATGCCGACGAGAAGCAACGTCGGCACCGAGATGCGACCGCCGCGCGAGGCCAGCGCGAGCACCACGAGCGAGACCGAGAGCGCACCCAGGAACGCGAACACCGCGGGAAGGACCGTGGGCTGCTTCTCGGTGAGACCGAGGAGCAAGCGCGGGCCGTAGCCCCCGAGCACGAGGATGCCGATCGAGGCTCCGAGGCTGGCCCCCGCATTCACGCCGAGGATGGTGGGGGAAGCGAGCCCGTTGCGGAGCAGTCCCTGCAGCAGCGCGCCGGAGAGGCCGAGCGCGCCGCCGACTCCCGCCGCGGTGAGCGCTCGCCAGAGCCGGAGCTCGACGATGGCCTGCTGGTTGCCCTCGAGCGGCGTCGCCAGATCGAAGGCGGCGAGGATGCCGCGCATGCCGGCCGAGAGGTCGATCGCGCCCGAGGAGCCCCAGCGGACCGAGCCCGCGACCAGAAGCAGCAGGATCGGGGGAAGCGTCACGAAGAGAGCGCTCGGGGAGAGACGAGGCGGTCGATCGGATCCGAGCCTCATCGAGGATCGCCCTCGTCATCGTCGGGCGCATCGAGACGGTCGACGGCATCCGCGAGCCGCTCCGCACCGGCGATGATCTCCTGCGACACGGTCGAGAACAGGCGCGCGGGGATCGATACGATTCGTCGCTCTCGCACTGCCCGCAAACCCTGGAGAGACGGTTCGCCGAGCAGCACGTCCTCCGTGACTCCCGTGCCCCCATCCTCGCGATGGCTCACGACGATCAGATCGGGATCGAGCGCGATCAGGTCCTCGAAGTTCACCTTGATCATCTCGACGTGACCGGCTTCGGCGACGGCGTTGCGCAGACCCGCGAGCCGGAAGACCTCGTCATGCGTCGTTCGGGATCCGGACGCGGTACCGCCGAATCCGTAGTTCATGTACGCGACGGCGCGCAGGGACGGGCGTCCCTCATGCCGCGCGAGCAGTCGGCTTTCCCGTTCCCGGATGTCCTCGATACGCGCTTGCGCCGTGTCCTCGACATCGAGCACGCGTCCGAGAAGCTCGAGCACCTCGCAGACGGCATCGACGTCGAAGAGATCGGGGAGCCGGAGCACCGCGACGCCGGCGTCCTCGAGCCGGCGGATCGTGTCGGGCTGGTTGAACGGACTCGTGACCACGAGATCGGGATCGTGCGAGAGCAGGATCTCGGCCGTGAAGCTCTCGAAGCGATGGTGCTCCTCGTAGCCTTCGGGCGCCGCGTGGATCCGAGACCAGTCGTCGGTCGTGTCGGGGAGGGCGGCGAGACGCGAGGGTTCGACCAGGATCGTCAGCAGGTCGACGGCACCGGCGTTCCCGGGAAGGATCCGCATTGGAGGTCGCTCGATCGTGAGCGTGCCGCCCCCGAACGGCTGACGGATCTCGATCGGGTAACCGCCGTCGGACACGATCTCGGGCAGAGGCACCGGACCGGGCGGGGCCGCGTGTCGGATCGCGTCGGTCATCATCCAGCCCACCCAGAGAATCAGGGCGAGTCCGATCAGCGCGATGACTCGACTCACGTTCGACATGAAGAGAACAGATCCGATCCGAAGAGAACGCCCGACGGCGAACGGTGAGCGTTCGCCGCCGGGCGGGAAGAATTCCGACTTACGGCTGGAAGATCACCGTGTGGACGTTGGACAGTCGAATGGCGCCGCCCTGATCCTGGGCGCCGGCGACGTAGTGCATCGAGGTCCCGATCAGGCTGGGATCAATCGGCACCTGGATCGGCTGCGCAGTGATCTCGCCACGGACGTCATAACGACCGCCCTCGGCGACGCGGACCGGGTTCGCGAGCGGAACCGCGATCCCGCGGAAGGTGCCCGAGCCGAGCGCTTCCGACTCGAGGATTCCGCCCTTGCGGCCCTCGCAGCCTCCCTGGATGAAGAGCTCGATCTCGCCGCCGATCGCCGGCGACGACGTGCCGGTGAGCGAGAGTTCGCGGTCGTCGAATCGCCCGATGATGCCGATCGAGTTGCTGGTGCCGCCGTTCGTGTTCTGATTCGTCACGTAGGCCGTGCAGCTGTCGAGTGCCCAGACGACTTCGTTCGGCTCGTCGTTGGGAGAATCGAGCACGGAGACGATCGAATCGTCGTCGAGGTCGAGGAACAGGATCTTCTGCGATCCGAAGTTGGTCACGGCGGCGAGGCCGCTGTCTGGCGAGATCCCGATCCCGTGCTGGTCTTCGGTGTCGGCCCCCGCCAGGAAGATGGCGCGGTCGAACATGCGGTTCGGCACGTCGAGCACGATCACGTTCTGACCGGTGCCGGGGCCGAGAAGCGTCAGGTACGCGAAGCCGTCGTCGGTGACGGCGACATCGATCGTCGAGACGAACTCACCCTGGTTGAAGTCGAGCGTCGGCGTGAGGAAGATCTCGACCTTGTCGTTCGTGTTGCCGGTATCGATGATCGTCGCGCGTCCGTCCGAGAGGGGGAACGCGAACACTGCGTGAGGAACGACGAGGTATTCGTCGTAGATCGCGAGCCGTCCCGTCGAGGATCCGCCCTGGAGCAGCGCGGTGTCGACGATCGCGCCGAACGTTCCGCTCTGTGGGTCGGCGTCGATCGAGAAGACCTCGCCGGTTCCACCACCGGTTCCGACCCACACGCGTTCGTTCGCGGCGTCGGCGGCGATGCCGCCCGGGAACGAGAACGCACCCGTCGAGACCGGCGAGAACACCGCCTCGGTGATGCTGCCGGGATCGTCGAAGTCACCGTTTTCGACCTGGAAGACCGAGACGTTGCCGTCGCTGCTGTTGCACACCCAGAGGTAATTGTCGGTGCCGTCGACGGTGATGTCGCAAGCCACAGGGAACAGACCGACGGTGATGACGTTCACGACGGTGTCGGTCGCCCGGTCGATGACGCGCACCTCGCGGTTGTTGAGGTCCGGCGGGTTGGGCGGATCGAAGTCCGGATCTCCCGAGACGCAAACGAGCACGAAGCGGCCGTCGGGGGTGACGGTCGCGCCGAACGGTGAGTCGGGGATGTTGCCGGGATCGCCGTCATCCAGGTCGATCTGCCCGATGAATTGCTGGGCGAGAGCGGGGGAGGCGGACGCGATCGCGAGCGCGATCAGAAGGAAGAGGGCGGGCACGACCCGAAGCGTGGACACATTGCCCGATGCGAAAACCCGTCGCATGAGCGACTCCTTTCCGGGACCGAACCGGAACGGAGAGACGACAATCCGCAACCATGCGGCGAGCGGACTTCACGCCTCTGAATCCCGAAGGCCCCTGTGAAGCTTCGCTCTCGGCCGGTCTTCTGACTCGTGGATCGACCTACTGACCGCACCTTCCCGGGTGGCGCGTGGAAAACAATTCCTCGCTGGCTTCACCCAGTGGCTCGACGCGGTGTTCGTCCCCACATACAGCGGCGGGTCCGTGCCGGATTCTCACCGGCTTCCCGAGCGTGCGGCCGAAGCGGCGGCACGCGACACCGAGAGCAATGTCTACCGGCCGGCCAGTCTAAGCTCACCCATGGGGCCCTGTCAAACCCCGTCCTCGGCCGCGAAGATGCCGGTCTCGTGCCGGAATGGTATTCCGTTAGCCGGTGGGATACCCGCATCTGCGGCTGGCGATACGCGGAGCGGGAGGGGTGACGGAGCCTAGCAGTTTGACGAATCAGCGATCGGCCGCGCGCCTTGGCGATGGCGAGCGGCTCGAGAATCTCACCACGAGTCGTGGCGGCGACGCCCGCCATCGCGTGGATCGAGTCGTCTTGCCGTGCGGCGCAAGCGTGGTGCGGAAGCATTATGGACGCAAGCGAGGCAAGCTTCGCGATGCGATCCAGCACTACGGCCGCTTCTTGATGCGCAAGTCGGGGATCGATCCGCGGAGGAGGCTTCGTGTCGAAAGCGAGACGATCGAGCTATGGCGTCGTTCCGGGTTCGATGCGCCTCGCGTTCTCGGTATCGAAGATGCCGAGGACCCGCCGAGCCTCGAGCTCGAGTGGATCGAAGGGGAGACGCTCGGCAACGTGCTGCGATGCGCGGACACGCCGCTCCCGGACAAGATTCGTCTGGTCGAGCGACTCGCCCGGGAGTGCGGCAAGCGTCACCGTCGCGCGTACGAGCTCCAGGAGCCGAGGCTCTTCCTCGAGCATCCGACCTGCCACCATTTCCTCGTCGCCGGAGATCGTCTCGTCGCGATCGATTTCGAGGTGACCTTCATCGGTCGCGCGTTCTTCGACGTCATCGTGAAGCGTGAGCTCTCGGGACTGTTGCGCACGATCGCGAAGTCGAGCGGGCCGGACGCCGACGAGACCGTTCGAGCTTTCGTGCGCACCTACGAGCGGCGGGAGCGTTTCCGCATGGTGGCGCGTATGCTCCGCCACGGAACGGTCCCGGTGGTCGGAAGGGTGCTCATGCGTTTCGACCCGGCGCGCCGACAGAAGCGAGCGCGCATCGCGGATCTGGTCGAGCAGGCGATGTCCGTCGCGTGAGACCGAGCGCGGTGGACTAGCGTCGCGGCTCGAATCGATCCGCGGCTTCCGCCCACGCCGTCGCCACTTCCCGATCGAGCAGGTGGCTCGGACGGACGTTCTTCAGCGCGCGCACCATCACGTTGCGCAAGTCGGGGATGTCTCCCTCGAGGGACGTGAGCAGCTTCTTCATCTGGACGCGCTTCAGACCGGCCTGCGATCCGCACAGGTTGCAAGGCAGGATGGGATAGCCGACGGCGCGGGAGCGTTCGGCGATCGTCGCTTCGTCGCACTCGATCAGCGGCCGGATCACCTCGAAGCGTCCGTCGTTCGTCGTATAGCGCGCCGGCATGGCTTCGAGCTTGCCCGCGTAGAAGAGGTTGAGCAGCAGGGTCTCGAGCGCGTCCTCGCGATGGTGCCCGAGCGCGATCTTGTTGCACCCGAGCTCTTCGGCCCACGTGTACAGCACTCCGCGGCGGAGCCTCGAGCAGGGAGCGCAGTACGTCTTCGACGTCCCCTCCACGAGCTTCTTCACGGCCGAGTACGTGTCTTCTCGGTGGATCCGGTACGGCGCCCCGAACGATTCCAGCCAGGCGTTGAGGGCCACGTTGTCGTACCCGGGCTGCCCCTGGTCGAGATGGAAGGCGAGGATCTCGAAATCGATCGGAGCTTTCGCTCGCAGCGACCAGAGGAGGTCGAGCATCGTGTAGGAGTCTTTGCCGCCCGAGATCGCGACCATGATCCGGTCGCCGGCCTCGATGAGTCCGTAGTCGGTGATCGTGCGGGCCATCGTGCGCACGAGGCGCTGGGTCTGCGTCCGGATGGCGTTTCGGTCGGATCGAGGCGTCTGAGGAGCGCGCTCGCGGGTGGCGGCTCCGGGGCCCGAGCTCGGTGGATTTTCTGTGTTCATGACCCGTCGAGGATAGGCCGTTCTCGGGCGTCGATCAAGGAGCTGTTCAGCGGGCGTTTCCGGCGCCTCCCCGGGGCGTTTGAGTTGGGGGGCGCGATCGGGTACCGTGTCTCGTGCCGGTGCGGGTCGTGGTACCCGGCGGTGCTCGCCTCATCCGAAGAGAAGGAATCGTAGCCATGCGTGAACGGCGTCTCGTCGTGCTGCTTCTGTCCCTGGTGCTGCTCGTGGCGCCGGGCTGTGTCTACACGAACATTCGAACCGTGCTCGACAAGGATCTCGACCAGACCGAGCTCGGGACCAAGACCGGCGAGGCCAGCTACCACAGCGTGCTCGGGCTGATCGCGTGGGGCGACGCCGGCACGCAGGCCGCGGCCGAGGACGGCGGGATCAAGGTCATCCGGCACGCCGACCGGCAGATCTTCTCGATCCTCACGTTGCTCTACATGCGACAGACGACCATCGTCTACGGGGACTAGGATGAGCCGCCTTGGGATAAGGTGCGCCGCGGTCGCCCTGCTCGCGATCCTCTCGACCGGATGCGCGATGGGGGTCGTCTTCCGGCATACGACGGTGCCCCTGACCGTCGACTATCAGAACACGCCCGTCATGGATCGCGGCGTGAAGAGCGACGTGCGGCGATTCCGATACTACGTGCGGATCGACTGGCACAAGAACGCGATCGGTGACGTCGCCCGCAAGGCCGGCTTCACGAAAGTGCACTACGCCGACATCGAGACCTTCAGCCTGCTCGGGATCTGGACGCAGCAGTACGTGATCGTCTACGGCAACTGAAGCCGTCGCGCGGCCTCGGCGCGGAGCGACTCGTCGCGAAAGCTCGGAAGCAGCGAGCGCCGGTCCTTCTCGGGGAGGGCCGTCAAAGCTTTCGCGAAGAGATCGATCGTGCGTAGCCGGGCCTCGTCGAGCGCGAGACGTCGCAGAATCGAGTCGGCGTCGGAAGACTCGATGCGTAAGGCGGGATTCGCCACGAGGGCCTTCTCGAGCACCGCGAGCTTCCCCTCGTCGAAGCTCGGATAGCCGAAGAGCGTGAGCAAGCGCTCCGCGGTCGTCGGCGGCTCGATCTCGAGCAGGTGAGCGACGAGGGCGACCCGCTCGTCGTCGAACTCGAGGGCCTGCATGGCGATGCTTTCCCGTTCGCCGACCAGGCTGCCACCGGGGCCGAGCACTTCCAGCACGAAGGGAATCCTCGCCGTCGAGCCGCCGAAGCCGAGCAGCATCAGGCGCAGCGTGTCCGGCGTCCCGTCATCGACGCGCGGCAGGATCGTATCCGCGAGCGCGCCGAGTGCGGTGTCGGTCTGCGTCCGCGCGAAGAGGCGGCCGGCGTCGTAGGGGCCGAGCTCTCGGACGCGGCCCGCGCCTTCCAGGAGGATCGCATCGACGTACGGGGCGAACTCGCCCTTGCCCCGCAGCATGTCGAACGCCACGCGCTGCGTCTTCCCGCCGCCCATTTCGACCGCGCGGTGCGTCTCGCGGTTCCCCGACACGATCACCATGGCGCCGGGAAGGGAGACGGCTTCCGTAAGCAAGAGCAGGCGCTCGACATCCACCTGTTCGTACGAGCGCAGAAGCTCGAGCAGAGCCTCGTGATGATCGCGCGTCGCAGGCAGGGGCGTGCGGGACAGTGTCGTCCGCATTCCCGCTATGTCGTTGTGCTCCATCAGGATCGAAGAGTCGCGGAAGGATTCTTCGAAGGGCGTGCCGTCGCGGGCGGGTGGTTCCAGCGGGGCGTCGGTCGAGTCACACGACCCCAGACACAGGCATGCGACAAGGGCCAGGGCGCCGATCGCAACGGAACTTCGCGATCGCTTTCTCACGCCCCCGGAGCGGGAGAATTCAGGGAAGTGCATGGCGGATCGAGACTACCAAACATCGGCCGCGGGGGGCCGCGATCTCGGATTCTGAAGGGTCCAAAATTGCGATTGACGCGGATCGCCCGGTTCCGGTACGATCTCGGGCGATCAAGGGATTCTGCCTCCCAGGCTTCGGAGGTCTCGTAACCGGTAATTCGGACCTTCGGACCACACCAAGCGACAAAAGCGACAACGACAACCGAACACGAATGGGATACCCACGCCAACCCGGCGTGTGAACATGCAAGGAGGTTATCTCCCTGCGTCGTCGCCCAGTTCGGAGACTGAGGTGCGACGGCCCGCCCTGGGCCTGTCCTCTCACGCTGTTCCTCCACTGGAACGCAAGGCAGGGAGTCGATCGAGCGCACGGAGAGCGTTCCGATCCTACCGACTCGAATTGCGCTAAACCCCTACTTCTTCTTTAGGCTCCGAAGACTTCGCGGACGTCGGTCTCGCGAGATTTCGAAAGGAGGTCCCGGGGTAGAGAAAGCAAGTCCTTGTTGTTCTGTTCTTTCGTGGTGTTTGCATTGCAGTCAATGTGATGTGTCGGGGTTAAACGCCCGGCGCATTGGTGTTCACGCAAGCAAGGTTGTTTGGAGGTTGTTGGAAAATGCGCAAAGTTGCTCTTCTTGCCATCTGCGCGGTCGCGATCTTCGCGATTGACGCTTCGGCCCAGCGTAACCCGATCGTCGACGTCTTCGATTCGCCGATCAAGGTCGAATCCGAGGTCTACAACGCGGGTGAAGTGATCTCGTGCTCCGCTGCTTTCCCGGGTACCGCCGCCCTGTTCGGTGGTGACACCGTCACGGAAGGCGCCAGCCAGAGCTTCATCGTCA
>CAZQZX010000022.1:0-41751 GCA_964597885.1 uncultured Planctomycetota bacterium | reverse complement strand
CGATCAGAGCTCCTTGCTTGGCGCGCCTTCGGTGGGCGCTTCGGGATCGAGGGTGTCGGTTAGTTTGGAGTCGGGCGCATTCCGGCTCAGGAACGCCTGAACGAGCTCGAGCTTCGTCTCCATACTGCGAAGCAGCGCGATTCGGATGCCGCGGTTGCGCGGGTTGGCGAGCGTGCGCCGGCGGCACTGTTCGATGTTCGTCTCGAGCACGGCGAGCTGACCGCGAACGCCGGCCGCGCTCGGATTCGACGAATCGAAGATCTCGCGCACGGCAGGTGCGATCCGTTCGAGCGCGGCCATCGCCGAGGCTTCGCGGATGAGGATGCGCTCGTGCTCGGCGTCGTGGACGAGCCTTGTCAGGACGGGCTCGTCCGTGGCGATGGTTCGCGATCCGGGTTCGTGGAGCAGCACGCCCGCCAGTCCCAGACCGAGCACCACTGCGGCAGCGGCGCTGACGGCGAGCCACCGTCGCCTCGGCGCAGGGCGCCCCGAGGATCGTACGCGTGCCGCGTCGTTCTCGAGCTCGCGCTCGATCCGTTCCCACAGATCGCCGCTCGCGACCGGCTGCTTGAGCTCGCGTGCGAGCTCCGCAAGGCGGTCGTGGCCGGCTTCGCAGTCGTAGGGCTGCTTCTCGTTCTTCATGACGAAGCGCTTTCGAGGGTCAGAAAGGGATGCAGAATCTCCCGCAGTCGAGCGCGGGCTTTGGACAGGTGATAGCGCGCGGTGCCGGCGTCGATCCCGAGGACTTCCGCGACTTCGCCGGCGGCCAGGCCCTCGACTTCCGACAGACAGAAGACGACGCGCTGTCGTTCCGGGAGTCGACCGAGCGCGGCGTCGAGCGCTCGCGCGGCCTCGCTGACTTCGGGGCCGGGAGCGGCGGGTGCCTTCGCGGCGAGCGCGGCATCCGAGCCGGTATCTTCGCGGCCGGGCTGGGCATCGCGGCGCCGGGCGCGGCGATCGCGCACGCGCAGGCACGACGTCACGACGATGCGGTAGAACCAGGTCGACAGCGACGACGCCTCGCGGAACCCGTCGATGTGTCGGAACAGGTCGACGAACGCGTCCTGGACGGCATCTTCGGCGTCCTCGCGATTGCCGAGGATGCGGAGCGCGAGACGCAGCGCCGCGTCCTTGCGCTCGTCGTGGAAGCGGCGAAAGGCGAGGCGGTCGCCCTGCTTCAGTGCCTCGACGATTCTCGTGTCCGGATCGCGCATCGTGACCTTTCGATTCGGATTCTAGGCGAAACGTTGGGACAAAAACCGGTCGAGATCCGAAGTCGTTTGCAACGAGGATTTAAGAGATAATCGCGAGCATCGTTCCGGCCGGTCGTTAGACGTTGCGCAGAAGGTGCGAGGAGGAGGAGTCGTCATGAGGACGTTCGTCGCGGGAATCGTGTGGGGGACGTGGATCGGAATCGGGCTCGCGGGCATCGCCGAGGCGCAGCAGACGCCGGCGGGCTACATGATGGAGCTTCGCGAGCGCTTCGAGCACGTGCCGCTCGGGGAGGTGCCGTCGGGCTGGAACGAGGCCGAGACCAACGGCGCCGGATCGCGCGGTGCCTGGCAGGTCGTGGAGGCCGAGCCGGGTCGCGAGTACGACTCCGATCGGCGGATGGTGCGCCTCACCAAGAGCACCAACGAGGGCAGCACGTACAACCTCCTGATGACGAAGGCGTCGGTGCCCTCGAACTTCACGATGGAAGTCGCCCTGCGGGCCGAGTCCGGCGGCGAAGACCAGGGCGGCGGACTCTTCTGGCACGCGCGCGACAAGAAGAACTACATGATCACGCGCTGGAATCCGCTCGAGCGCAACCTTCGCATCTACCGCGTCGAGAACGGCGTCCGCACGCAGATCTACGGCTCGGGCGTGAACGTCGATCCGAAGGCGTGGCACGTCCTGCGCGTGGAGGTGAAGGGATCCATCGTCCGCGTCTCGCTCGACAACGTGCTCGCGATCGTCTGCAGCGCCAAGCCGGTGTCGACCGGCGGCCGCGTGGGGCTCTGGACCAAGGCCGACGCCGTCACGTCCTTCGACCGCTTCGAGGTCAAAGGACAGTTCGGATCCTGAGGTCGCGTCACGAGCGAAACTCGTAGAGCACGTCCTCTTCGATGCTGCGGAGCAGGGCGGTAGAGATCTCGTTCGCCGCGACCGTCTCTCGCTGGAAGCGAATCTCCTCCGTTCGGACGTCGCCCTTGTACCAGTGAAGCATCAGGCCGACGCGGTCGATCCCGGTAGCGAGCGCGTCTCCGAGGAATCGAGCCCAATCGGCGGCGCCGGGCGTTTCTGGTGTGCCGTGGGTCCTGGCTCGCCGCGCTCGGTTTCGAGACGCGACCGTCTTCTGCTGGATCCAGCGATCGATCTTGGCATCGCTCCATCCCTTGCGCCGCAATCGTGTGGCGTCTGGATCGAGCGACGAGCCCGCTTCGGGCGGCTCGCTCGTGCCGCCTGCGCCGAGCTCGGTGCCGCAGTCACAGGCGGCGCGAGTCGCATAGAACGCGTACTCGCCATGGATCAACTGAGAGTCGATGGAGGGATTCGCGTACGGCGTGAGCGCCAGTGCGTGCACGTCGGCGAGTCGGCGAAGCGAGGGGCTCGGCGCCGAGGCCGGCAAGATCATCGTGATGAAGTGACACATCCCGTGCTCGGAATCGGAAGAGGGCGGCTTCGCGAGGAACGCTTACCTTGCGAGCATACGGGCCCTGCGAGCCCAGGGGAAGTCGGGGAAGGGAAAGAAGACGGCACTGAGCAGGCTGAGTGAACTCGACATCCCGAATCTCCCCCTATGGATGCCGCTTCGTAGCGACCGCCGTTAGGCGATTCCCTTAGTCTGCTGTTAGGCAGAATAGTCTGCTGTTGGGCAGAACCTGCTGCTTGGCAGAAGCTGCTGAGTGGAAACAGCGTGCAGAAAAGCATGAGCTCCCTCAGCCTGCTCAGACCGTCCCTTGTACTGCCATGCGCTGCCGTACAACACCCGTCACTTCGGAAGGCCCGTTTCAAGCAACAACAACGGACACCGACAGCGCACCCGCCCTCCGTAACCGCAGCGAGACCGTTTGGCGCCGGCGGGGCGTAACCCGTTGTGACGCTGGACAGTCAAGCACCCGGCAGCTACGATCGGGCACTTCGGGGATCAATGCGTGCGAGGGGCGCGCAGAGTCCGGGAAGTTCTCGTTTTTTTCTTCTCGTGCGTCTCGAGCACACAAGCTCCAGGCGCCCTTGTTGTTGGGGAATCGTCGTGCCTGACGGCCAGCCGAAGAAGGGTCGGGATCTGCTACCGATCGTCTATGACGAGCTGCGCAAGCTCGCGAGGGCCCGCATCGCCAAGGAGGGGCCGGGCATGACGCTGCAGGCGACGGCCCTGGTCCACGAGGCCTATCTGCGGCTGGGCGGGAGCGGTTCCGCGCACTGGAACGGCGAGCGCCATTTCTTCGGCGCGGCCGCCGAAGCGATGCGCCGGATCCTCATCGAGCGGGCGCGGCGTCGCAAGCTCAAGCCGGCGAACCTCGATCCCGAGGCTCCCGAGCCGAGCGCGGACGCCCCGGATTCTGCGCCGATCGACCTTCTCGCCCTCGATGCGGCCCTCAAGCAGCTCGAGGCCGAGTCCCCCAAGCACGCCGAGGTCATCAAGCTCAAGTTCTTTGCCGGAATGACGTTCGATGAGATCGCCCGTGTTCTCGAGCACGCTCGATCGACCGTGACCAGCCGTTGCGCGTACGCCCGGGCCTGGCTCCTCGACGCCATGCAGGGCAGCGACGGAAAAAACCTCGCGGGACTGCCGGACTCCGGACCTTCGCCGAGCGCATAGTTCTCCATGGTCCGACTCAATCACGATCTCGCGGAGCGCGTCTTCAACGGCGCGCTCGATCTGCCGCCCCGTGACCGCAAAGCGTGGCTCGACGAGCAGTGCGCCGGCCAGGACGACCTGCGCCGCACGGTGCTCGCGCTGCTCGATGCGCACGAATCGAGCGAGGGTTTGCTCGACGAGGCGGTGGTCGGTGGCGACCTCCTCGACTTCGATCTCGACGCGCAGGAGATGGCCCAGGCCGATCGAATGCTCGCCGATGCCGATCTGCAGTCGGCCGTCTTCGCCGCGGGCACGCGCATCGGCGAGTTCGAGATCGCATCCGTCCTCGGCTTCGGGGGGATGGGCGTCGTCTACGTGGCCGAGCAGGCGCAGCCGCACCGGCGCGTCGCGCTCAAGGTGCTGCAGTCGACGCTGCTCGCTCCGTCGGCGCGGCGTCGTTTCGATGCCGAGTCCGAGATCATGGCGCGCCTTCGTCATCCGAACATCGCGCAGGTGCTCGCCGCGGGCACGCATCACGAGGAGCGCGCCGAGTACCCCTGGTTCGCGATGGAGCTCGTCGTGGGCGCGCGGCCCCTCACGAAGTACGCCGCGGAGAACGGCCTCGATCTTCCCCAGCGCCTCGAGCTGTTCGTGAAGGTGTGCGACGCGATCGACCACGGCGCGTCGAAGGGCGTCGTGCACCGCGATCTGAAGCCCGAGAACATCCTCGTCGACAAGTCGGGCGAGCCGAAGGTCATCGACTTCGGCGTGGCGCGCATCACCGATGCCGACGTCACCCTGGCGACGGCGGGAACGACCCGGGGCGAGTTCCTCGGGACGTTGCAGTACATGAGCCCCGAACAGTGCGAGGCCGATCCCGATCGGATCGACGCTCGCAGCGATGTCTACAGCCTGGGCGTCCTGCTCTACGAGCTGCTCTGTGACGCGATGCCGTACGACCTGCGCGATTTGCCGATTCCGCGCGTGTTGCACGTCATCAGCACCGAGCCGCCTCGCCGACCGAGTCGTCTTCGCCCGGAGCTTCGTGGCGAGCTGGAAGCCGTGATCCTGCATGCGCTGTCGAAATCGCCGCGCCATCGGTATTCGACAGCGGGCGAGGTCCGCGACGAGATCCAGCGCCACCTCCGCGGCGAGCCCACGCGCGTTCGAAGCGTGAACATGCCGCGCCGGGTGCTGGCGCTCGCCGCGTCGCGGTCTCGCTGGATCGGGACGGCTGTCGTCGTCTTCGCCGCGCTCGTCTGGGGCGCGCTCGCTTGGATGGATCGCGATCCGTCCAAGCGAAGCGGCCCCACGGGCCCGGTGGTCGGCAAGCTCGTGCGCGGCGCGAGCTGCCAGCTCACCTCCGTTCCCACGGGAGCGGCGGCGTGGCTGCGTCCGATCGATCCGGATTCCGGCCAGCCGGGGGAGGCCATCCCGCTCGGCGTGACGCCGGTCGAAGAGGTCGATTTCGAAGCGCTCGGTCTACAGGAAGGCATGCATCGGCTGGTCTTCGTCGATAGCGCGGGCGAGGCCGAGCAAACCCGGTTCTTCGAGTCCGACCGGACGGTCACGTCGGTGGCGACGCTGCATCCGACGTCTGCATCGACCGAGGGCATGATCCTCATCCCGGCCGGAACGCGAAAGATTCGCGCGCACATCGAGGGCGGCGCCGAATGGCGTGACGTTCCCGTCGAGCCGTTCTGGATCGATCGTCACGAGGTGACGAACGCCGAGTACCGTGCGTTTGCCGAAGCGTCCGGCTACTCGCGTCCTTGGTACCTGGAAGACGACCGCTACGACGCGGCCTGGGACGCACTCCCTGCGGTCTTCATCGACTTCGATCAGGCCCGTGCGTTCGCCGAATGGCACGGAAAGCGGCTTCCGACGAGGCTCGAGTGGGCGCTTGCCGCGCTCGGAGACTCGGGCGAGCACTTCCCATCGGGGATCAGTCCCGATAATCTTGTGGACGTCGCCTGCGTGGGACGTCTCCCTTCGGACCGCAAGCCGGACACGAAGGAAGAGTGGCTCGCCGCCTACGTGCAGTTTGCCTCGGCGCCGGGCTCTCACGCCGGCGATCGGGGCCCGTCCGGCGTAATGGACGTCGCGGGCAACGTGTGCGAGTGGGTGGAGACGCTGCCGATCGTTGCCAGTGAGCGCGGAGAGGTGCGTCTCAACACGTCCAACCGCGCGGCGATGGGGCTCGACTGGAGGAGCGCCCCACGCCACCGGATCGACGGCTATGCGTCGCTTCCGGCGTCTCGCATAGAGATCGCGGCCGTCGGATTCCGCTGCGCGCGGAGTGACGATCCGCTGCGCTGATCGGCTCGCTGCTCCGCCTGCTGAAGACTGCATTCGATCTGCTGGAACTGCCGGGGATCGTTCATTGAACGAGAAGGGGGAAACCGCCGTGCCCGAGATCCGCAAATTCCGTGTGACGTTCGGCTTCGATTGCACCTCGCTCGGTGCCGAAGCGCATCTCCTGGAGCAGCACCCGCTCTTCCGCAAGTGCTTCCGCGAAGAAGTCGAGGAGAAGCTCGGTGGGGTGATTCCCGGCGACTGGAGAGACCTCGACGTGGGGCCCAGCGGCTACGGGCTCCGCACCGATCCCGAGACGGGCGTCATCGACGAGAGTGAGATGGTCGACCTGCTGCGAACTCTCGTCAACCAGGCGAATCCGTCGCAGAAGTGGAGCGCCTCGATCGTCGCACCGGCGAGCTTCACGGGGTGCTGGATCGATCCGGACAGCTTCCGGTGGTATCCGCTGTTCTTCTTCGCGATGCAGCTCAACCACGAGCCGTGGCTCGCGCTCGGCACGACCAAGCTGTTCGAAGCGCGGTACACGGGCACGGTGTCGGAGCTCGCTCGCACGCAGCTGTCGGCGATGTGTGTCCGACTCGTCGTGAGCTGGCGGGTGGATCCGTAGGCGGGGTCTACGGCTCGATCCGCTTCACCGTGAAGTCGCCGAGCCGCTCGTGCTCGATCCGCAGACGATCCGTCTTCCGGCGAAACGACTCCGAGTAGTTCTCGCCCGCCACCGACACCTGGTGCAGGTAGAAGTTCTCGTTCGACTCGTACAGGTCGACGGTCGCGAGCACGCCACCGTCGCGAAGGCCCGCGTATCGAACGCGCGCGGTCTCCTCGCCGTCCTCGCGGTGGATGCGGACGATGTCGTCGCGGGTGATCCGGTACTCGACGTCGATGCCGTTGTCAGTCTCACCGCGCCACTCGCCGATCATCCAGGTCGCCGGCTCCACCGTGAACGGGAACTCGAGACGCGGCACCGGATCGATCGGCGCGTCCGATCCGTCCGGCTCGGTGATACGCAGCGCGCGTCGTAGCTCGGGGTAGCCCGGCCGATCGGCGAACCACCGGACCTTCTCGGCGGCCAGCGAGCGCTCGGTGGGAAGTACGTCGAGCATGACGTACGTCGTGAACGATTCGGCGAAGTCCTCGTCGCCGCCGGCCCGCTCGGCGTACGACGTCACCCAGTCGCCGTCGAGCCTCGGCCACCCTTCGTCGGAGTATCCGTCGCCCGGTCCGGTCTTGCCGGGGAACGCGCGCGTGAAATCGTTGATCGCACCGTCGGCGTAGCCGCGCATGTGGCTGAACTCGTGGATGACCGTCCAGTCGAAGTTGCCGCGGCGTCTCGAGAGCGGCTCGCACGGGTCGGCCGGGTTCTTGTCGATGTTCGATGCGTTCAGGCAGAGGATCTGACCGAGCCGCCCGGTCTGGCCTCCCGTCCCGCCGTTCTGGACGTAGCCGGCGAGCCCTCCTTCGAACAGCTGGAACTGCACGAGATCGAGCCGCTGATTCGTCGGGATGCGCAGCACGATCTCGCGCCAGAGGTCGAGCGCGCCCTCCGCCACCTCGCGACGCGTGTACGACACGCCGACGAGCTCGTCGCCATCGACCTCGAAGCAGGCGAGCACGTTCCGTCCGGCGCCCGCGAGCTTCTCCGAGATCGGGATCGCGTCGAGGCTCATGCGCTCGGGGGGCGTGCAATCCGGGCGGGGCCCCGGCGGCGAGGGGACATCGGCCGTCCGCGTCGCGGCGGGCTCGTCACCGGTAGAAGCCGCCTGGGTCGCGCCGACGTTCGGGTCTTGCGGCACGAGGATGTAAATCGAAAGGCAGCTGCTCGTGAGCAGCATCATCGCGATCGGGATCGAGAGGGTCGTCAGTCGCTTTGTCATCCGTGGTTCCTTTCGCGGGCGCGGCATGAATCGAGGTCGCACGATCTTACCAGGAAGCCGGGAGCGGGGTCGGCCGCGGCGGCCGGCCGGCCGATCGTGTTGCCCTCCTGCGAGGCGTATCGCTCTGGACTTCGAGTCGAGATCCGCGGATAATGCCGCGTCGTATGAGGTCTGCGCAATCTTCGCGCGGGACGGACTGCGGTTCGTCGTCCGCGCCTCTTCTCTCCCGTGCGTTCATTCGAGCGCTGTCGTGTTCGGCTGGAGCGTGCCTGTTCGTGGCGTCGCTCCTTTCCGGATGCAGCAGCGGCGGCGGTGGCTCCTCGTCCCTCGTCGTGCTCGATGCCGTCGTCGAACAGCTCGGCGAGCTGCCGATCGAGGCGATCTTCCTGAACAACGAGCTCACCGTCACCTTCTCGACGAAGCTCGACCCGGCGTCGGTGTCGACCCAGACGGTGCGCGTGCTCAAGGGGCCGAGCTTCACGGAGCTGGCGCCGGGCGTGATCGAGGTCGACGGTGCGGTCGTGCGGTTCCGCCCGCGAACGCCTCTGATGCCGGATCTCTCGGACGGAGGCTTCGAGCCCGACACCGAGTACCGGCTGCTGCTGCGCGGACGGCCTGACCTGAACACGCTGCGCAGTCACGCCGGAAAGCCTCTCGCCGCGACCCGGACGTTCACGTTCACGACGCGATTCGAAGCGCCGTTCTTCTTCGATCCGGTTCCCGGCCCTCCGAACGTTGCGGGTGTTTTCCTCGACCTGGACGGTAACGGCGTGCTCGATGCCGACGGCGACCCGGCGACGGTGGAGCCCGAGGAGTTCTTCGCGAGCGACTCCGTGTTCGATCGGTTCGACCCGTTCACGACGGGGGTGCGAACGGGATCGGCCGGCCTGACGTCTCCCGATACGCCGCTCTTGATCGGCTTCCTGTTCGATGAGGTGATCGATCCGGCGAGCGTTTTCCCCGATCTCGACTTCGACGACATGCCGGACGCGTTCTCGGTGCTCGACATCACGAACGAGTACGCCTGCGACGACCCGACGCCCGGCGATACGTGCCCGCGTCCGATCCTTCACGGTCTCGAGCTCGAGGAGTTCGCGCCGGCCCCGGGGACGGGCTTCGCGCGGTCGCTCGTTCGTACGCGCGTCGCTTACGGTCTGCTGCCGCAGTCGGTGCACCGGATCGTGGCGGCGGGATCGCTTCGCGACCTGAACGGCAACCGGATCGGCGTCACGTTCAACGCGGCCTTCGAGACCGGCGACGATCGCCCGAGCGAGGATTTCTTCTTCGAGGATTTCAGCACCACGATGCGACGGGGGTCGGGAACGACGGCGCTGTGGAATCCGCAGCTCGGCACGCGGCTTACCGGCGGAATCGGCTTCGGCGGCGACGGCAGTGACGGCGTGTTCCTCGGCGACTTCATCGACACGCGCGCCAACGACGGCGTGTTCAACTTCTCGTCGTGGGACAGCACGTTCAACGTGACGCTGCGCGGACCGAACCCGGCGATCATCCGCATCTACGGCGACTACGTCTCGCGGCCGCTCGGCCTGGTGTTCGATGCGAGCGGCGAGTTCGGCTTCGACGGACAGGCCGGGACGATCGAAGCGATCCCCGGTGGGCGGGGCGGTCCGGGAGGCTTCGCCGGCGGCCGCGGCGGATTGCTCGAAGGCACGGACGTCGCCGAGGACGGCGGAGCGCCGGCCGGCACCGAAGGCGAGGGACATGGCGGCGAGTCGGGCGCCGATCCGGGCGGCGGCGGCGGGGCGGGGCATCGCACGATCGGCCAGCCCGGCACGCGCGGCGATGACGCATCCGGTGGTGCCGGCGGCGATCGCTACGGAGCCGCGGACGCGTCGGAGCTGCTCGTCGGTTCCGGCGGAGGTGCGGGCGGCAGCGACATCGTCGACGACGAGAACGGGATCAGCGGTGGAGGAAGCGGCGGCGGTGGCGGCGGCGTGTTCGTGTTCGAGACGTTCGGCCGCGTGGAGGTCGGCGCGTTCCTTCCGCAGAATCAATTCCACCTGATGGGAGGTCGCGGCGGTCTCGGTGCCGAGACGGGAACCGGTCCGTCTTCGGCGGCCGGGGGCGGGGGCAGCGGCGGCACGATGCTGTACCGCGGACGCGATGTCCTCGCAGGGATCACGCTCGCCAACGGCGGTCGCGGCGGTACCGGGGTGTCGCGCGGCGGCGACGGGTCCGAGGGACGGATCCGGATCGAGAGCCTCGACGGTGCCGGGCGGTGCTTCGGCTGCGAGCCCGACGCCGTCATCGAGCGGATTCCCGAGAGCGTCCTCGGCAAGAGCGCCGGCCGGTCCGACTTCCTGTTCACGCATCCGCCGGTGGGCCGCACGATCGTCTATGCGTTCGACGGCAACGAGCCGGGCGGGGGCCTCGCCGGGAAGCTCCGCTACGATGCCGAGGACATCGTCGTGCTCGACGCGAGAGGCGAGCGCGCGCGCTCGGACGACGACCTGCCGCCGGGGTCGAGCCTCTCCATCTTCTTCCGCGGTGCGTTCGAGGATCCGGCGCGTCCGAACTACGCCGCCGAAGGAACGGTGACTCCGTGGTTCGCCGACATCACCGTCCTGAACGGCTTCCCGCTCATCCAGTGGGAAGTGCGCTTCTCGTCCACGGCGATGTTCACTCTGGACCCGGCCGAAGATCCTCCGATGCCGTCGGTCGACGACGTGCGGATCCGCTTCCGCTTCGAGTAGCTCGTTCGCTACGGGTCTTCGCGTTCGGGAGTGTCGCCGGTCTTCGCGAGGGCGAGCAACGCGTCGACGTCTTGGGCGGGAGCCTCGAGGAGCTCGAGCGCCTTCGCGAAGCGCGCCCGTCGGACCTGCTCGAAGGCTTCCTCGTAGCCGTGCCGCCGCGCGTCGTCGATCGTGAACGGCAGGAAGTGATCGACCTCGATGCCGGTCTCCTGGAACGGCTTTCGCCCGGGCTCGACCATCGGCCACGCGCTGAAGCGGACGATCGATCCGTCGGGGCCGTTCGACAGATGCACCGCGGCTTCGGCGCCACACGTGCGGCCGCCCACGACCTTCGCACGTCCCGCGTCACGGAGGATGCGCGCCGCCCATTCCCCTCCGCTCGCGCTGCGCTCGTCGACGATGGCGACGACCTTGCCGGTGTAGCGCGGCGACCGCGTCCAGACCGTGCGCACCTTGCCGCCGGAGCGACCCCACTTGTACGTCATCCGCTTCTCGACCAGGTTGCCGAGGAACGGATCCGACGCCGCGACGAGCCCGCCGCCGTTTCCCTGCAGGTCGAGGATGAGCGCTTCGGTGTCGTGCAGCTTCGCGAGCGCGGCGCGCAGCATCGTCGTCATCTTGCCGTCGGGGCCGAGCGTCGCCATCGACGGATCGAACGTCTGCACGCGCATGTAGCCGATCGTTCCGACGCGCCCCGAGACGAGCCATCGATCGCCGAAGTGCTTCTCGGGAGGCGGGATGTTGGCGACGTCGGGGCGGCGCACCGTCCAGTCGGTCTCGGTGTCGTCGGGCCAGCGCAGGCGGAGGGTCACCGACGAGCCGACGGGGCCGGCCGCGAGGATCTCGGCCTGTCCGATGGCGGGGTGGCCCTCGACCCCGACGATCTCGGGGTAAGCGTGCGGGTCGTCCGCGAAGGCCTGTGGGATGGTGGGCGCGCTGTCGCTCTCGGCCCAGTCGATCACGTAGGGCCGGCGGCCGATCATCTTCGTGCGGACTTCGGGGATCGACCAGCGGTCCTTCATCGTCGCCATCGACGGCTTGAAGTCGACGTGCGGATCGGGAAGGGCCGACAGTAGCAGCGCGAGCTCGTACGCGAACTCGGTGTCGCTCGCGGCGGCGACAGCCTTCGGACGATGCTCGTCGCGCTCCGCATTCCAATCGACTCCGTAGAGCTCGAAGTACGGGTAGTCGTCGCGGAGTCGTTCCCAGTGCGTGTCGAAGGTCTTCGCGAAGAGCTCGGCGCGATCTTCGGTGCGCGAGACCGGAGCCGAGAGAACGAGCGTGGTGAAGAGCGCGAGCGCGCCGAGGCTCGGGAGGAGCTGGCGCGAGACGGAGCGCGGTCGGGGGGTCATGGCGTCATCCGGTCCTCTTGTGGCTCGTCGCCTGCATCGAGCCGTCGCAGACGACTCACGAACCAGTATAAGGGGAGCGGACTCGGCGGGGTGCTAAAAAAATCGCATTTCACGAACGGGCGATGCGGCGCCGCGGGGGGTGCGGGCGCCGCATCGTCCGGATGAGTCGTCGTGCTGCGCTACTTCTTCTTGACGTATTCGATCGTGATGGCGGGCGTGTCCTGGCCTTCCATCATCATCTTGTAGCTCATGCCCTTGTCGTGATACGTGGTGGTGTTCGTCATCTGGGCCTGCCCGCCGTCCATGCCGTACGACATGCCGCTCATCGTAAGCGTGTTCGTCTTCTCGTCGAACGAGCCCTTCATCGTCATGAGCATGGTGGACATCGAGTCGACCCACACCGAGACGAACTTCCCCTCGAGCGGGTTGTAGCCGAGGATCTCCATGCCGTTGAACGGCTGGCCCATCATCTTGGTCTCGAAGTGCGTGACGTTCCACAGTCCGCCGAGCAGGTTCTCGATCTTGCACGTGCCGGGCGAGGTGCCCATCATGCCGCTCATGGTCGCGGCGTACTCGCCGGCGTGGCTCGCGAGCCACTTGTGCTCCTTCGTGGGCTCGACGAGCGGGATGGCTTCCTGCGTGGTCGTCTTGCCGACGGCGAAGCCGGCGATCCCGGTGGCGACGAGCGCCAGGACGGCGAGGAAGATGTGGTTGGTTTTCATGGGGGTCTCCTTTTCGGGGCGGTGCGGTCAGGCGCCGAAGCTCGGCAGCAGTTTCTCGAGTGTCTCGTACGATGCGGCGTAGCCCTCTTCGAAGCCGGGCTGCATGGCCGTATCGCGAGCTTGCTGGTTCTGATACTCGATGTCAATGGTGATGGTGGTGCGGCCATCCTGCTCGGCAAACCGGGACGTGACCGTGGATCGCCCCTCGGGCCAGCCGTCGAACTCCTCGGTGTGCACGATGCGCTCGTGCGGAACGACCTCCAGGAACTCGGCCGTCATCCCCATCTCGAACTGGGGATTCTTCCAGACGTAGCGGCCCTTGCCGCCGACGCGCAGGTCGATCTCGCAGACCGGCAGCGAGTGGTCGGGCGGGCCGGTCATCCATTGCTTCACGAGCTCCGGTTCGGTGTGCGCGCGCCACACCAGGTCGAGCGGCGCGTCGAAGGATCGCACGACGCGGATCGACGTGGGCGTCGGCGTCGTGAACTCGAGTTTCGACTCCATACGGCGTTACCCCTTTGGCTTCTTCTTCTTCCCGGTACGCGCGTCCTGCGCCTTCAGCTTCTCGAGCAGGCCGTCGAGCCGCTCGTAGTTCTGCTCGTAGATCGACCGCAGCTCGCCGAGCCACGCGTCGAGCGCCCGCAGCCCCTGCGGCTCGAGCTTGCACGGACGCGTCTGCGCCACCTTCGTGCGAGAGATGAGGCCACTGCGCTCGAGCGCCTTCAGGTGCGACGAGATCGTCGGCTGCGTGAGATCGAAGCACGCGACCAGCTCGGACACCGTGGCCGGCCCTTCGGCGAGCCGGGTCACGATGCGCCGTCGGGTCGGATCGGCAAGCGCGGTCAGCGTGCGTTCGAGGGCACTCATGTATATAGGCTATGATCTATATAGATGAGTGTCAATGTAATGTCTGGACGTTCGGCGTGTTACTTCTCGGGTGTAGGCTGCGATGGGTTTGCGACCGGTGAGGAGGACGAACCAAGAGCGAGTGCGAGGGGGACGTGCGAAGACTACTGTCGGTGGGCCTTCTTGCGCTTGTACCACGTGGATCGCTTCATCTTTGCCAGCATCCATGGCTTCATGCCGGTCGCGGAGGCTTTGCGTTCGAAGTACTCAAGCAGCTGCTTCTCCGCGAGCTTCATTGCGTCGTCATACCTCGACCCTGGTTCGAACTCTATGCGGAGACGACCATCGAGCTTCGCGCCGATCTCGTCTCGCCATCCAGACAGGAAATCACTGCTTACGTGTCGTAGTAGACTCGCCCCTTCGGACCACCACTTGTAGGCGCGTTGCTCCGAGTTTGCGATGCCAACCGAGGTTGCCCAGCTTTCGCTCTCGGCGAAAGATGCTGCGACTTCGATCTTTCGGAATTCGTGCCGTCTCGCGAGAGCCCGTGCCTCGTGGAGTTCGGAGATTCCAGATTCGCGAGATTCTGGGATCATCGCCAAGACATAGCCCTTGTGTAGCTTCGCCTCGATCGCGAGTCGTTGTGGAACTCTCTCAATCGAGGCGAACTCACGCGCGAGCGGTTCCAAGTCTTCCCACGTGCAGCTTCCATTGCGAGCTTCTCGCTCCTTCATCCAGAGCCGAGCTAGGAGAAGCTCAGCTCGACGGAACTCACTTTCGTCCGAGTCTCGATCGTTGAAGGTCTTCAACTCGGTGAAGATCTTTTCCGCCTCCTCGTCGGCGCCTGATTTTACATGGATCTGCGCTGCATGCAGCATCGCGCGGCCGAGGTAGGGGTGGTTTGCGTCGAGATCGCGGAAGATTGCTTTGGACTGGTCGAGCAGTTCGAGTGCCCAGGCGAATGTATCTGAGCTCGACACAGACTCCAGTCTTGCGGCGATGTAATAGGCGTGTCCTGCCCTGACCGGACAGCTCGGACCGTCTTCTGAAAGCAGAATGGAAAGGGCCTGATAGATTCGTCGTGCGCCTCGGGCAAGCTCGCCTCTTGACCAGTCAAACGACGCACTCACGTCCAGCGCGAGTGCAGCGAGTAGCTTCGCTCCGCCCCGAATCTCCTCGTGCTGGCGCATGGCTTCGTAGAGACGCAGGAGAGTCTTCTCGAGCATTCTCTCGGCGCGTCGAGCGTCTCCAGATCGATGCAGGAGGCGCGCGCGCCAGATGTCGTTCTCTGCATGTGGGAGTATCCAGTCGTGGTCGGGGATCGTCGACCGCACGCTCTCTAGAGTCGCCTTCGCCCGATCCGCGAAGGATAGTCCTTCTGCGTACTGGAACCACGCATAGTGGATGTTGGCCAGTTGCGCGAGAACGAGTGAAAGCGTTCGATTGTCCCGTATCTCACCCAGCGCATCTTCTCTAACGGCGGAGATACTGTCATCTCGAATGTCGATGAATGCGTGGAGGACTCCCGCAGCCTCTTGCTTCTCGAGCATGAGGAGGTGTAGTTGCGCACACCTGGCACTCGCCTTCGTGTGCTCTTCGTTGCGAGACCTCGCTCCACGGACGGCGATGGCGAAGTCGGATCGGGATTCGAATGCGTCAGCGAGGCGTCCTGTTTGGAACGCGGAGTCCGCGGCATTGCTGTACTGCTTCCACTTCGCCATGAGTCTCTATTCCTAGACTGCTAATCGTCTCTCTTCGTCCTCTCCAACCTCTTGCGGCAACCATCTTCATGCCACATTATGGGCCCGATGTATAGATGAGAGCTTCTTAATGATCCATAAATTTCGATAGGTAAGGAGGTTCAGAGGGTCTTGGTTTGAGGTGGTGTGAAGTCGGCTCAGGCTCTTAGAGTCGCAGATAAGAGATGGATGTTATCTACGAATAGGAACAGTAAACGGTTGAGCTGAGTCCAGAAGGGAGATCGGCGCTCGAAGATTTTCTTCGTCCGCACCAAGTGCTACGGCCTCAAGACGTTGGGGTTCCTGCCGTTCAATTCGATCGACCACTTTGCGGCGTGCATGCGCTTCTCCTATGTACGCGGGAGGACGGGTAGTGGAAAGCTGGATTTCCTACAGAGCGAATGCGAATCGGTGTGAGAGGGCGCGGTTCATGCGGCAGCGACGGTTGCTCCTCTCAGGGCAAATCGAGCCGTGTCATCCGGTGAAGTCAGCGGTCGACACCGTCGTGGAGCGTGAGTTTACGCGCGAGATCGAGATGGCGTTGAGGCAGCTCTCACTTGCGTCAAGAAGGGTCGTCGTAGCGCATCATATGGAGGGGCGATCGCTCCGTGATATTTCGCGAGAAACGGGCATGACTCGATACCGCGTCAAGAAGTACCTCGAAAGTGGAGTAGCGCAGCTTCGTGAGGAGCTGGCTAGGTACGCGCATCGGACATTGTCACTGGAGGTTGCAATGAATGTTCTCGTGGAGCAGCGTGCGCATCAGGACTGCAACATGCTGGGGATCTCACAGGCGGAGCTGGTGGAGGCGTGCCGCCGACAGGAGGAAATCAAGCGCCTCGATATCGATCTGACGATGATTACTTCGGATCGCGCGTTGTTGCTTGCTGGATGCTGGCCGGGAAACGTCGTCGTGTATCGGGTCCTCCCGCTGAATGGAGCGAACCCGTCGCAGCGCCGCAGCCTCTACTTCTTGCTGGAGCAATACGGTCGTGCCTCGCGTCTGGCGTACCGTACCCGAGGAGAGGTCGCGCTATTCCGTCCTAGCGCGAGAAAATGGGCGCTCCGATCGCTCGAGAACCTGGTTCTCTCGACGCGTCGCCACATGGAGCTCTTTCAGCTCACGGACGTAGAGAAATCGATTTCGGCCCGCCTGAACGATCTCTGCGACCAGATGCGCGAGGCTTCGGACGCACTGAACTTCGACAAGGACCCGGGTCGGATGATGTCGGCTTCGGAGGCCGTACTCTGTAGCTGTCACGTGATCCTTTGTCGTGTCGCCGCCTAGGCGTCCCATCCATCATGCCACTTCGATCTTGATGACCACGGTCGGCCTCGAGAGAGCCCTGCCTTCGGGGGCTCCGAGGCTTGCCGGGTTACCCCATCTCCCAAGTCCTATCAGAGCTTCTCCTGCTCCGCGACCTCGACGCGCTCCTTGCCGATGATCTTGGCCGACCGGACGACGAGCGAGATCCTCCGCGAGGTCCTGGCGAAGCGCGTTCGGCCTCACGCTGAAGTAGAAGTGCAGGAAGCTCGTCAGCACACACATCCCGACCGACGGGTAGAACACCCAAGGCGCCGCCGAGTCGATCCGCGCGAGCCAGATCGCCACGAAAAGGAGCCCGACCGCGCCTCCGATCCCCGCCAACGTCTCGGTGAACAGGTTCTTGCGTTCGCTCGCGCTCGGTTCGGCGCTCATGGGTCTGGCCTCGGGCTCAGGGGGGCGGACTCGTGGCTGGCGACGTCGGGTGTCGTGCTCGCGGCCAGCCTACTCGGGCCGCCCGCGTCTATTCAGGCGCGAGGACCGCGGTTTCCCAGCCGTCGTAGTCACCGCCGTGCTCTTCGGCTTTTCGACGTAACGCGATCGTGTGGCTGCTGATCTCGCCGATCCTTACCGATCCGTGGTGCGTGAGCCGGACGCAGTACTGGCCTTTCTCGTTCATGCCCGAGAGCTCGGGGTCGTGCGTGAATCGATCGGCGACGGCCCAGGCGACGAAATCGGTCGAGGCCACTTCGCTCTCGAAGTAGATCCAGTGATCGACCTTGCGCGGCTTCGATCCGTCGTCGCCGTGACTCTCGAGGCTTTCGAGCACCTGGAGATCCTTGATGACCTGCCAGTCGTCGGCGGTCGGGTAAAGGTCTTCGCGATAGCCGGCGTGCTCGGGATCCTCCGTGAACGCGAGCCCGATGGAGTAGCCGGAGTCCGCCGCGAGCTCGCTGACGACACGCATCCACGTCTCTTCGTCGCGCGCGGTGTAGACGTAGAAGATCCGGTAACCGCTCACGGTCACGCGCCCGACGTAGCAATCGCCGTGCTCGGCCGCCTGCGCTTCGATCCGGTTCTCGATCTCGCCGACGGGCTCGAACTCCTCGTCGGTCGGCAGCCCGTCCTCACGCGGCGACTTGTACGTCACTCGGATCTTCGCGAGCGACGACGGCGCTTGATCGATCGATTCCGCGATGCCCGTATCCAGGAAGATGAACGCCTGATCGTCGCCCATGGAGCAGGGGAAGAATTGCCATTGATCCGTCATCGGGGGTGCTGTCGCCTTTCTCGGGTTTTCGGATTGCGCGTCTTGGTTCGGTGCGCTCTCGTCCGGTGCGCTCTCGGAAGCGCAGCCCCAGAGCACGATCAGCAGGAGTAGGGTGATCACTCGCGCGTTGGTGCGGCTGTCGGGGGTCGAGATCATCAGAAGAGCTCTTCCCCAGGAAGCGCGGAGGCTTGTCGGATCCAATCCTCGAGGCGCGCTTCGTCGAGCTCGTTATCTTCGTGGATCTTGAAGTAGCGGACGTCGTCGTGCTTCGAGGCGATCGGAGGCAGCGGGTCGAGCGAGGAACCGTTGTGGAAGGTGATCTTCACGTACTTCGTGAAGCAGTAGAAGCTGAGGAACCAACCCCGACCTTCGATGCCGTAGAACGGCGAGTTCCATCGGACCGCCTTGCGGACGTCGGGCACGGTACGCACGACGAGCGCGTCGAGGCTGCGCCCGATGTCGCTCTTCCACTCGGGCATCGCCGCGATGTACGCCTGGACGGGCGCGTCGCCGTCGGCCTTCGGGATCTGCGGATTCCCGCCCGTGAGGAGCTTCGGCCCGCTTGCGGCGGGGCCGGATTTCTTCTTCGCGCTCGTTGTCTTCGCCGTCTTCTTCTTGGCGTTCATGCCGCGCTCTCCGGACTTTCCCCGCGCGTCATCATACCGAGCGGGTGATTCCGCCGTCGACCCGGATGTTCTGTCCGGTAATGTACGCCGCGCCGTCCGACAGCAGGAACGCGACGGTGCGGGCGATCTCGTCGGTCGTGCCGTAGCGTCCCATCGGAATCCGGGCGCGGAACTCCTCGTGCTCGGGAAGGCTGTCGATGAACCCCGGGAGGAGGTTGTTCATGCGGATGCCCTGCGACGCGTACTGATCGGCGAAGAGCTTCGTGAACGACGCGAGTGCGGCGCGCATCGTCGCCGACGTGGGGAAGACCGGGTCGGGCTCGAACGCGGCGAACGTCGAGATGTTGACGATCGAGCCGCCGCCGCGCGTCTCCATGTGCGGCGTCACGAGCCGGGCTACCCGTACGACGTTCAGCAGGTAGACGTCCATCGCCTGGTGCCAATCGTCGTCGGAGATCTCGAGGATCGGCCCCTTGGGCCCGTGACCGGCACTGTTGACGACGGCATCGATGCCGCCGAACGAATCGACCGCCGTGTCCACGAGCCGCTTCAAATCGTCGGAATTCTGGTTCGACCCCGTCACGCCGATGCCGCCGAGCTCCTTGGCGAGCGATTCCCCGCGACCGGACGACGACAGGATCGCCACCTTGTACTCGAGCTCGGCGAGCGCGCGGGCGATCGCCGCCCCCATGCCGCTCCCCGCAGCCGTGATCAACGCGACCTTCGATGCCATCGATGCCCCTCCTTGCTGGTTCCCTGGAAGCGTGAGGAGGTCAGTCTAACGTGCGCGACTCGAGGAAGCGACGGAGCGCGGCGACGCATTCTTCGGCGTGCGACATCGCGACGAGGTGACCGGCGCCGGCGATGACAGCGTCGACGTCCTCGGCGGGGCAGGGGATCACTCGATCTCGCTCGCCGTGGATTCGCCAGACGCGTCCCTCGAACGTCGGGGCTTCCCATCGCTCGACGGCCCGGCACATGGCGCGGATGAAGGCAGCGTCGACTTGCGCGAACTGCTTTCCGAGATCACCACCTGCGCTCGCTCCCAGAACCTGAAGCAAGCGAATGGGTGTGATGGAAGCGATCGGGGCCGCGGCCCGGAGGAATCCGCAGATCTCGTCGCGATCGAGAGCGCTTCCGATCAGGACCACATCGGGCGAGCCGACTCGCGCCGCAATCTCGAGGGCGACCATGCCCCCGAGCGAAGAACCGATCGGCAGATCCTGCTCGCCGATGCCGAGCTCGTCGATCATTCTCCCGGCGAGGTCACCGAGCGTCGTTTCGTCGGCGTGGTCCGGCCAGTCCACGAGTCGGGTGCCGGGCAGCGAACGCCACGGGCCCTCGTACATCGCCGAAGTGGCTCCCATGCCGGGGAAGAGGAGGAGTCTCAAAGTGCCTCGCTTCTACGCCTTCTTCATCGAGAACGTGATTCTCGTTGGATGCCCGGGGCCGACCTGGAAGCGCAGGGTGCGATCTTGCAGTCCCTTTCCGAATGCGGTGGCTTCGTACTCTCCGTCGGGCAGCGAGGCGGTGACGTCGCACTCGAGGTCGCGGCCGTCCGGGAGTCGGAGCCGAACCTTCGGATGGACGAGCGGCGTTCCCTCTCCTTCGCTGGTCGTGTCGAAGATGACGCGCGTGCCCATGCGATAGGCGAGCCGCACTCTCGTGCTGGTTTCGGCGTCGAGTGTGACCTCGGCGGAATCCGAAGGCGCGCTCGTTCCGCAGGAGACGAGATAGCGCCCGGGGGCGATTCCCGTGAAGCACGCGACGAACAGACGGTCGATGGCCTCGGTCGCGTAGGCCCTCGGCGACGGCCGTCCGTCTCCGTCGAGGGCGAAGAGGGAGACCGTCGGAGCGATCTCGGAGCTTGCGGGATCTTCGGGCCGAAGCGCGACGAAGACCGTTGCACCGGGCGATAGCGACAGGTTGACGGTGTTGCGGTCGCCATCCTCGACGCGAATCGGGTCGCTCGTCGTCGGCATCAGATTGTCGCGCGGTGACTCGGCGCGGACGGTGTAGTCACCCGGAGGGGTAGAGGCGAGTGCATAGCGGCCCTCGACGTCCGTCACCGTTTCGCCGATGGCCCACTCCTCTTGCCCGAACAGGCGGACGCGCGCGCCCTCGACGGCGCTGCCGTCCTGCTCTCGAGCGATGCGTCCCTCGATCCGGCCGCCGGGTAGCTCGATATCGAATCGGTGTTCTTCGGCTTCGGGGATGACCGTGGAAAGGGATTGCCGCCTGCCGCTCCCGGAAGACACGCGGATCTCGACCTTCCCCGCAAAGGCCGCCTTCACCTCGTAGGACCCGTCGCTCTCGACGGATCGCGTATGATGCCTGAACAATGCTGGCACGCCTTCTCCCTCGTCGCCGTCAAGATCTCCGCCACGTGGAGTGAACTCGACCGTGCCGTGGGTCATGGGCTCTCCGCCGATCGTCACGCGCCCGTGCAGTCGGACGTCCCCACGATCGATCGGTTCGAGATCGACGGTCGCGACCTCGCCCTCGGCCACGTTCGTGACGCCACGAAGAATCGTCACCTGCTCGCGGCCGCCGTCCTGTTTCAACGCGAGCGCGATCACGACGGTCGCGCCGGTAGGAATCGCCGTGGCGACCACCGCGCGGCCTTGCTCGCTCGGAATCCACGGGTTACCCCCGAGCTCCCCGCCTTTCTTGTAGATGTGGGCGCCGAGGAAGCTCCCGTACGCGTTCGGTACCTCGACCCGAATCGATCCGCCGCGCTGGAGCTCGACCCGTACCGTTCGCGTCTCTCCCTCCGCCACGATGGGACCCGGGCTATGCCCTTGGTTGAGCATCTCTTTGTGACGCACGAAGAGGAAGTGTTCGCCAGGAAGAAGTGGAGCGAGGGTCGCGACGCCGTCGGCGTCGGTCGCCCCGGTGGTCCTGTGTCGAACGGTGGTATACCGGTGCTCGGCTTCGGTATGGCCGGCTCCGATCCATGCACCTTCGACAGGAGCGTCGGACCCGGCCTCGCGCACCTCGACCCTGAGCGCGCCGGGGCGTCGCAAGCGGAAGTCGACGTTGCGCGTTGTATCGGCCGGGAAGACTTCGACCGGCGCCAAGGCCTCGAGAAACCCGTCCGCGATCACGTGGACTCGGCATTGGCCCGGCATGACTTGCCCGAGCTGAAATCGGCCGCTTTCGTCCTCGAATGCATACTCGAAGAGTTCGTCTTGGCCGGCGAGTCCGATCTTGATTTGGCCGGCGAGTGCGATCTTGATCGTGAATGACCGCACGGGGTTTCCGTCCGGATCTTGAACGCTTCCGACGATGTTGCCGTAATCCTCGGTGGACACTTCCGCTAGTCTCCCCATCGATCGCGCCATTCGCGAAGCTCGGATTCCGTGGCCGGAAGATCGAGTCGCGGCTGCGCTGCGTAGACGCCTTCGTCGCAGTTCGGCTCGAAGGGGAACTTGCCGTCACGATCCGGCCAGAAGACCTGGAGCGCTTTCAGCTCACCCATTCGGCCCTGCTCACGACAATAACCCATGGCGTATCCCAGGTACATCTCGTGTCGCGTCGGGTGGACGTCTCGCGTGGCGACCTGGCCCGTGACGAGCACGTTATCGTGGCGATCCGTGTCGGTGAACGATCGACCCTTTCCGATCTCGTCCGCCATGACGGCGACGATCCCGTAGCCGTTCTCGGGAAGGCCGAGCACGATCAGCTCCGGATGGTCGTGCGAGAACATCAGCCCCGCCGTGTAGACGAACGGCGGTTCCGAGTCCGAAATGGAGATGGCGGTCCAGCCATGCTCGGCGACCGCTTTCGCGATTTCTTCTTCTCGGCTCACGTCACCCTCACTCGGACTCCTCGGCGGGGTAGAGGTGGAACGAGAGGCAGCAGCCATTCTCCACCGCTTCGTCGAAGTAGGAGCGGAGTTGATCGTCGTCGGCGTAGTCTTCCCTCGTGGTGGACCGAGTGTCTTCCACCTCGTCGGGAATGAAGCCCGCCGCGGAAATGTAGTGCCGGGCCAGAACCTCCGCGCCCGTCACGTCGGCAAAGTCGATCCAGCAGACCACGTAAGCGCCCGCGGCTCCTTCGGTGGCCTTGTCACGGGGCTTCGTGGGATCCAGCGTCGCATGGATTCGGAACGTGAACATGTCAGATGGGCCCTTGTGCCTTGGGGTGACGGAGCGAGATTGAAGCACGAATTGTCCCCGAGACGCAGCCAAGGTGCAACACCGCGTATCACGCGGAGGGCCACGCTTCGTTGTCGCGCCATGGCGATTCGCTTCGCGGCATCAGGCGGGCCGGCGAACCGGCCTCACCGACAAAGTCCGCTTGGCAGCGAGCGCACCGCAAGAAGACGACGCTCGGGGGTGGGCTGACCCGAAGAAGGGCCAGCGCCCGGAGGTTTCTGCGGCAGTTCGGACAACGCCTACGTCCTCGAGTCACGACGATCAAGAGGAGTAGGATCGCGATGGGAACGGCGACGAGCAGCAAAGGCTCCATCTCGTCATCCCTTGTTAGTCGAGCCCGTTGCGTCGGATGCAGAGACGAACGACACCGTCCGGATCGTCGCTGTAGATGAGCTCCAGCCCCTCATCGCTCGGCCCGAAGTGCAGCTCGATCTTGCCATACTTCAGGATCATCGGTGCGCGGGTATTCCGGAATCCGCGTGCCTCGTCGGAGGGCGCGCCGAGGATTCGCTCGACTTCCTCCCGACTCATCCCGAAACAGATCGGTTGGATCCAACCCATTTCGCTGAGCTGCTGGATCCAGATATGTAGGTCCACGGTATCGCCGTCTCGTTCCGCCATGATCGCCTCACCGCAGAATCGCCCGCAACGTCGAGCGTCATCCCTTGTCGCCGTAGAGGAGGATCCGCCCGCACTCGCCACATAGGAAGGCCTGGACGATTCCTTCCTTCGGGATCTTGCCGAAGAACGAACGTGTCGCGTCGATGGCCGCGTAGGACAGGTTCGTGTGCTGGCTCCCTTCGCTGGTCCACCCCGGATGGGTTGCATCGAGCAGCTGGATAGGACGGAGCTCGGCTTCACAGTCCGGGCAAGACTTGGTCATGGCTTCGTCACTCACTCCTGACGGGCGTGCTGAGGAGAACAGCGGAGAGCCGCTCGCCGCGCCGCAGGCAATAGAACGCCCCGGCCCCGGTGAACGCAAGATTGAGGGCGTGCCTGAGCACCCCGATTCCGACGCTCGTACGCAACTCTTCCTCGCCCGAAACGGCGGTGAACATGAGGAGGTTGGTGCCGAGCTTCACCGACTCGAGGGCCGCCATCAGGAACAGCACGACGCCGACGAATCGAATCAGCGTCCAGGCGAAATCGGTCTTGGACATGGCTTTCTCCTAGGCTTCCCGCAGGATCTTCTCCATCTTCTTCCCTTTGGCCAGCTCGTCGATCAGTTTGTCGAGATATCGGGCCTTCTGGGTCAGCGGGTTCTCGATCTCCTCCACGCGATATCCGCAGATCGCACCCTTGATGAGACCCGCGTTCGGGTTCAGCTTGGCGCGCTTGAAGAACTCTTCGAAGGTCACTTCATCGGCGATTTGCTTCTGGATCGCGCGTTCGTCAAAGCCCGTGAGCCACTCGATCACTTCGTGCAGCTCGGCCGTCGTTCGGCCTTTCTTCTCGACCTTTGTGACGTAGTGCGGATACACGGAAGCAAACGTCATATTCGCGATTCGTTCGTCGGTTGTTGCGGCCATGGGGCTGTCCTTGTTCTGGGTTCTCCGGCTTCCCTGGTTACCAGCACCTCAGGAGATGTTCCTCGAGTGCCATCGCGCATTGTACGCGCGTGGCGCTCGCGCGTCTAAGGGCTTCGCTCGAGGAACCGCTCCACGAGCCGCCTCAATTCCGCCGCGTCTGCGCTCTCCAGCTCGAGGACGGCCTTGTAGGGATCGCCTTCGAGCCCGAGGACTTTCGCGAACGCGGGCTCGGTCTTGTGACCTTGCGACTTCAGCTTCCGGATCGCTTCGGCAAGAGGGGGGCCACCTTCGGCGAGCAGTCGACCTTCGACCACCATGTGGCGAAACCCGATCTGGCGATGGATCGGCAATGGCTGTGCGAACACTTCGACCTTCAGATCCTCGATCTCGAGCTCGACCGCGCAGGCTGCAGGCTCGACATGCTCGACCGGTGAGCGGCGTGCGCTCTCGAACCACTCGGGGTGCTCGGCGAGAAAGGTTTCGAACGTTCCTAGATCGGGAACCTCGCACAGGATGTCGATGTCGCTGCCATCGACCTGGATACCGAGGGGGTACGTGCCCGCGATGACCGGGTGGAAGGAGCGGAGGAGTTCGAGGAGGTTTCCGAGAGTCGCGTTCAACAGGAGGGCTCCCACGTGTTCATCGAACCGAGGTACTCGCTCTCGGCCTGCTCCCGAGCTTGCTCCAGCGTATCGTGCGCGGTGTCGGTCAGTACATTCCAGGCGTCGTCACAATAGAAGACGTAGAACGGGCCTGCTTCGTCGTACCGGCAGATCGCCAGTCCCGCGACGGTCGGTAAGGGGGCGCCAGCGACCGTGTGATCGCAAGCCTGTGTCGGCTCGTGTCGCGAGTCGATACGCGTGAAGAGCAGCAGGTGCGCGCCGTCGATCAGCTGCGGGGGCTTGTCGGACATCACGACTTTCGGTCTCCCGGCGGTCCCTCGCCGAACCAGGAGAACTGCTTGCCGGCGAGCTCGCAGATGGCGATCGCACCCGTGTGATAGTCGGCAAGCAGCGTGAAGCGTGGACGACGAGCGCCGACCAGCGTGCGAAGGTCCGGGGAATCGGTGAGCAAGCAGCTGAGCACATCGGCCGCTTGGGACAGATCCCTCCGGGCGGACTCGTCCGTGATGCGATCGATCTGCCAGGACGACACCACGTCGACACGCACTTCGTCCTTGTCGAGGCGCAGCACGAGGCCGCGGAACACGACGGACTTCTGTTGCTGCAACAGATCGAGGCCGAGCGCGAATCGCTTCGTACCCGGCTCGTCGGCGTGGAGAAGATCGCGGAAGACGCTCATGCTCGATGTCGATCTCCCAGGCACAGTACGAAGCGCGAGCTGCTCGGAGTGATGGCCGACGATTCAGACATGGCTCAGCAATCCCTCGATGCCCTGCGTGATCGCGACCTCTCGCTTTCTTTCGACCTCAGCGAGTGCTTCATCCTCGTCGTGCCCGTGAAGTCGCATGAGGTAGGCCGCCACAAGAATGACGGAACGACTCCTGCCGGCGTGGCACTGGACGAGAACCGGCGGGGCGCTATCGACGAGTCGGACGAGAGCGTCGAGGGCATGCAAAAACACGCGCGGGTCGTTTCCGGGCCCGTCCACCAGGTTGTAGGAGGCGATAGCCCGATAAGGGAGATCGTCCTCGTCCCCTTTCTTCAGTGTGGCGTCGAGACTGACGGCCGACCGGAATCCGTGTTCCCGGAGCATCTTCTCATCACGAGCATCGAGATAGTTTCCGATGGCGACGCTTTCTGTGATCCAATCCAATGGGGATGCCCTCCTCTTCAGGTCGAACGCGTCAGCCGGACCCTCTGGGGCGTTCTCCGGCTGTTCGGGAGTGGAGCCAGGACTCGGCCAGCTCGAAGAACGATTTTCCGTCCGAGGCTTGGACAAACGACGTCGATCGTGCGCCGGAAGCGAAATCGGTCGCTACCCTGAGGGCCTCCTTCTGATCTCCTTCAGCGATCAGCGCACTGATCAACATTGCGGCGAAGGCGCCGTGTTGGCGATGGCTCTCATGACTCTTCACGAGCTCCGAGAATGTTTGCTGTTCACTGCGCCCTGCGAAGGCTCCTGCCGAGTCGTCGACCCATGACAGGAAGGCTCGAGCCATGTCATCCGGAGGAAGCGACGTGGCGAGGCTTTCGGCCGTCGCAATCGGCACTTCGCTGCAGACAAAAGCGCCGTTGCCGCGGAACGACAGGGGTTGTTCGCGGTTCTCCTCCATCCCCATGATCGACCAGAACACGGGGTCGACTGCCATCGGTTTGGCACCGAGGCGCCACGCAACCTTGTCTCCGTGCCTCGAGACACTCAGCCCGGCGACGAAGAAGGTGTCCTCGAGCTCGCGGAAGACGAAGTTGTCTCGCTTCCCCCATGCGGTCCCGCGGACCAGGGGGCGCAATGCTCTGAGCGTGGCTCGTTCGTACGCGAGCCGTTCTTTCGCCAGTTGCCTTTTCGACGCTCCGCTCATGACCGTCGTCGTCGTTCGATCGTGCCGCGTCCCATCGGTCGGCGAGGTGCCTACCCCGGCACCAGCGCCAGGCAAACCCCGACCGGATCCTGGATGACCGCCGAGGCATACTCGCCGCTCTTTTTCTTGGTGGCCTTGAGGACCTTGCCACCTTCCTTCTCGACGATGCGGAGGCTTTCGGCGAGGTCGCCCACCGGCAGGTACATCATCCAGATCGAGGGCAGGTCGGCGTTGACGCCGCGCGCGTGACAGATGCCCGCTGCGGCTTCCCCATCGCCACCGAGCATGTTGTAGTCGGCGTAGCGCTCGCCGGCGTCTTCCATCGGGACGTCCTCGGGCGACCAGCCGATCACCTCTCGATAGAAATCGCGGAGCGCGGAGGCGTCGGGAACCGTCAGGTCGAGCCAGGCGATGCAGCCCACGGCGGCGTCGGCGTCGGTCGCCGTGGAGGGAATATCATCCGGGGAGACGACGGGAATGATCCCGAACGCGATGCCGCTCGGGTCGAAGAGCGCGGCCCACAGGCTGTTCCCGTCTTTGTCCTTGCCGTGCAGGAGCTCCTTGCCGCCGAGCTCGATCGCACGCTTCGCGCTCGCGGCGACGTCGGCGACCTGGATGTGCGGCATCCACTGCAGCGGAAGATCGGGGTAGTCGGGACTCGGCTGGCCCAGCCCGATGATCGGCGTGCCCTGGTTGTTCATCAGGTCCTCCCGCCAGAGAGGCTTCTCACCGGTGGTGAGAATGCGCGAGTAGAAGCGCAGCTCGCGTTCGTGCTCGGGGACGGCGATGTCGGCGCTGAGGGTTCCACCGACGCGCGCAACATAGAGAGAGCTCATGATGGACATCCTGGTTCCATTCAAACCGTTGGGTGGATTACCGGGTCGCGGCTCTGTTAGAGGCCGACCCTCTTCAACTCCTGGAGAAGATCGTCGAACGGTCGCGTGTGGGCCTCTTCGAAGCTCAGACGCACCTCGCCCGATTCCTGCGTTCGCACGGTGATGTAGAAGTCTTCGAGCGCGGTGTCTCGATGCAGCGTCGTCTCAACGACCTCGACTTCGGGGCTGGCCTCGATGCGCGCGAGCACGCGATTGAAGCGGCCGTAGTAGCCGACCGGCAGACCCAGGTTCGGCCCGATTCCCATGCGATCCAGGCTCAGCAAACCGATGCCGGCCAACGCTACGATCGAGAGTGCCATCGCGGTCAACTTCTGCCGTTTCGTCATTCTCGCCACCTCTGTATGGGATATCGTGATCGCTTACCCGTTAACCCGTCGCGGAGCGTGAAGAACGCCGCACCGGTCGCCACGAAGGGTACCACGGATCCGACGAGCTTCCAGGCATCCAACTCGTCCAGGAGTCTGCTATGTGGATCTTTCTGCCGCCCTGATTCGTCGCTGATCGCGAGTGATCGAGACCAGCATGGCTACAGCGAGCAGCGTGTGCGCGCTACCTACGCCGAGATAGCCCCACGGAGGGGCCACGCGGTCGATCGCCCAAGCGAGCCCCCAGGCTGCCAGGGGGAACAGCGGAATGCCGGGGAGAAGACTCACCCCTCGGCGTTCCGGCTCGGGGATCCCACGTTCGGCATCTTCCGCTGCAATCCGGGTGATGCCAGCCATCGCCCAGAGCATCCAAACGCTGAGAATGAAGACGGGGAACAGCCAATCCATGGTCCGCTGGTCGCTACCGGATCGGGAAGATGGTCTTCCAATCCTTCTTCATGTCGACCACGGTCCAGCCCTTGGCCCGGGCTTCGTCGAGCCCCTTGTCGAAGCGGCCGATGCTGGACTTGCGGTCGTAAGCCCATTCGCGCTCGGCGTCGGTGTGATGGACGTACAGGGCGAATCGCGGGCCGGGGCCTGCGGTGGTCCATTGCAGCATCTGCAGGTCGCCGTCCGAGTTGCCGAACGCGGCGATGGGGCGCCGGCCGATGTGTGCGTTGATGCCGACGGGCTTGGTGTCCTTGTCGTTGATGAAGCTCAGCTCCGGCAGACGGACGAGGACGGGCTTCCCGTCGCGCATCTCGAACTTGGTCTTGATGCTGCTCCCGACGACCTGCTCGGGCGGGATCCCGTAGACCGCTTCGACCCACGGGCGCATGAACTCGATCCCGCCCCCGGAGACGATGAACGTCTTGAAGTCGTTCGCGCGCAGGTAGGCGAGCAGCTCGAGCATGGGCTGATACACCATCTTGGTGTAGGGGCGCTTCGTCGTGGGATGCCTCGCGGTCGCAATCCAGTCCTTTGCGATCGTCTCGAACTCTTCGGTGGTCATCCCGACGTGGGTCGCCATGACGATCTCGAGGATCGCATGCTCACCGCCCGCGAGTGCGGCTTTCATGTCGCCTTTGAGCAGCGACGCGAAGGGCTCCTTGTTCTTCCACTCGGGATGCTGCGGCGCCAGTTCCTTCACCCGATCGATCGCGAAGAAGAGCTGGAAGTACAGCGGCTGCTCGGCCCAGAGCGTGCCATCGTTGTCGAAGGTCGCGATGCGCTCCGCGGCCGGCACGAAATCGGGCGAGCCCGTCTTCGTCACCTTCTCCACGAACTGGACGATCTGCTGTTTGGACTTTCCGTCGTTCCAGGACGGCAGGGGATCGGAATCCTGTGCGTTCGCCTGAGCCCCGAAGACCAGGGCCGGCACCAAGGCGAGGAGGATGAGAATGGTTCGCTTCAAGGGAAACTCCTTCGTCAGTCGTTCGAGCTGCGGGCCAGGACATCGAGGACCCCGACCGCGTTGAAGCACAGTTTATAGTGCACGAATCGGTCTGGCGACTCCTCCGCCAGCCCAGCCTCGTGCGCGAGCCATTCCGATCCTTCCACGATGTACGTCTGGTCGTCCCGCGGAGCCCCGCCGGTATCTTGCCCCCATTTGAAGGCGAGCACCTCCTCGAACTCATGCCGGATCGTCCGCTCCTGCCAGTCCACGAAGGTCAGAACGAGATCCGAGCCATCATGCTGCAGAGCGACCGACTCTGCATCGGCGGTCGAGAGTCCGAGGTGGGTGTCGATGAAGTGCATGAGTGGATGCCTACCAGCCGGGTTTCTTCAGATGCCGGGCCACCTTGCGTTCGAGCGTCACGAACAGGTCAGCTTCGAGCTGCTTGACCAAGTGCTTCATCGTCTTCTTGGGGTAGCTTCCAGCAGGAACCTCACCGACGACGGAGATCCCCGTGGGCTCGTGCTTGAGCGTCACTCGACTCGACGTGATCTTCTCGGCACGTGCGAACACACCCGGCTTCCCGGACGACCAGCCGCTCCAGCCCGAGCCGACCTCTTTCGGATCGAGCCTCCATTTCTTCTCGTTCTTCTTCTTCGTCATAGGATCGAGTGGGCGCGTAACTGTCCGTAGGGACCTGCTGCGTTGACGCGCAGCTCAACGTTCATCGTAGTGATCGACGACCCTCAGTAGCCTCACCTAGATCCGCGGAAGTCGAAGTACCAGACATCCAACTGCTCCGTCAGCTGACCGCTCAGCAGGGCTGCTTCCACCTCTTCGGGCCCGGGGTGATCGAACAGCCGGCGCAGGTGTCGTCGGCCCGGAGCCAGTGCAATTCGCTCGACGCCGGCGTCACGCCGGAGGCCGCACCGGATCGAGTACCGAGTGACGGTTTCTCCGCGGGCATCCAAGACGATCGTCGCCGAGAGAGGATCCACCTCCTCAGAGATCCACCAGACATAGCCCTGGAACTCGTGAACGCCATCGGTGGTCGTGGCACTCAGCAGTATGACCCCGTCATCTCGCTGGAACCGCGGCCCGTCGTCCGCTCGAGGATCGTCCTGGCGCAGGAGCTGCACGAACCGCGACAGTGCATCGGCGACATCAGTCGAAACCAGGTCGTCTGGCCCCTTGGCCCGGCTGATCGCTTCGGCCAGGCGGCGACTCGGTTCGTTCAGTCCTTCGGGGATGTTCGGCATTTCGGGGATTGTGCGTTCCCTACTCGGAGGCCCAGGGGTCGTAGGAGCCGAAGTTCCAGAGGTGGCCTTCGGGATCGCGGCACGAGTAGCCCCGGCCGCCATAGTCCTCGTCGCGGATCTCCATCACGATCTCGGCGCCCGCTGCGACGGCTCGTGCGTAGTGCTTGTCGGCGTCGTCGACGACGATGTACGGGCTTTGAGACACGGCGCCGCCGAGCGCGCTCGGAGGCTTCTGAAGGTTGTCGAACTCGCTCGGGTGCGCGGTGCCGAGCATGATCATCCCGTTGCCGAAGACGAGCTGGGCGTGGGCGATCGTGCCGTCTTCACCGGCTACGACGAGGTGCTCGTCGAACCCGAAGGCTTCGCAGAGCCACGTGATGGCAGCCGCTGCGTCGTCATAACGCAACGTCGGGATCACCGTCACCGCCTGGGTCTTCGTCGGGTCGGTCACTGGAGGTCTCCTCTGGGCGCCGGGCCCGCTACTTGAAAGTCTGCGTTTTCACGAGGTCGCCGGCCTCGTCATAGACTTTCCAGGTGCCCTTCTTCTTTCCGTGTTCGAAGCGACCTTCATCCCAGAGCTGGCCGTTGGGATGGTATCGCTTCCACGCACCGTGTTTCTGCTCTTCCTCGTCGAAGCCGCCCGTCGCTCGTGGTTCGCCGGTCTTGTAGAACCACTTCCAACGACCCGCGATCTTTCCGTCCTTGAACTTGCCGCAGGACTGCATCTGGCCATTGTTGAGGAAGTACTTCCACGTGCCGGACTTCTTGCCGTTATCGAATTCACCCTGGCAAGAGACCTGACCGTTCTTGAAGTACAACTTGAAGGGACCGTTCTTGGGATTGCCGTTCTCATCGATCCCCGGGATGTCTTTCATGGGTCGCGCTCCTCAGGTCGAGCTCGCTTTGCCGACCAATGCGTTCAGCGGGAAGCAAACCGAGCCGGTGACTTGTTCGAAGGGCGGATACTTCGCGCGAAGCCGATTTGCGATCGCTTCGATCTGTTCTTTCGCGAGGGCATCCGCCAGTAGCCACGCCTGGATCTCGGTCGCGACGAAATCTTCGACCGAGGGGAACTTCGCTTCTCCGTCGTGCTGACGAATGGCGACGTCTCCCAGGCCGGCCGACTTCAGGATCGATTCGAAGTTGCCGGCTTCCCCCATCGCGAAAGGCCGTGCCAGCGAGCTTGCCGAATCGTCTCCTGCCACTTCGCGCGCAGCCTCGACCAGATTGCGGTAGACGACGTTATCCTCGAGCCCTCTCCAAACGCTGACGGCCACGCGACCGCCGGGCTTGAGAACGCGCCTCATTTCACGGAGAGCTTGGTCCGGCTCGGGAACGAACATCAGCATGAAGGAAGAGATGGCCACGTCGAAGGTCTGGTCCTCGAACGGGAGCGCGGCAACGTTTCCCTGATGGAACGTCGCGCCCGGGCAGCGTTCCCTTGCGACGCCCAGCATGCTCTCACTCAGGTCGAGCCCGGTGGCGCTCCCCGCGTCTCCGACGATCTGCGGCAGCTCGCGCGTCAGCACGCCCGTTCCGCAGCCTACGTCGAGCACATTCTCGCCCTTGCGGACGTCCGCTGCGGCAAGCATGACCGGTGCCCAGTGATCGAAGATCGCCGGAACGAAGAACTCCTCATAGCCTTTCGCCGCGGCCGGCGTGAGTCCCATTTCATCTGTTGTCGACATCGGTTGTGTTTCCTTCCGGTGTAGTTAGACTCGGCCCGGATACAGGCTCACGTAGTTCTCTGTCGCACCCAATCGCCAAACCCCGGATACTCTCTCTTGCCATTCGCCACGATCTGAGCTCCCGTCGTTCCTGGTTGCCTGGCGCTAGTTGGGTCTTGAGGCATCGCCCGAGCGCGTGAACGAAAAAACCATCGTCCCCAGTGGGGCACCGTAGGCAAACTCGTCACGGAGTACGGTAGACAGGCACTCGATACTGTGCGATTCGTCACTCCGCGCACCGGATCCAAGATCAAACAGGAAAAGAACGATCTCGTCAACGAGGCTCGCCGCGGACCTCAACGAGTCACCGAAAGAGCCCTCGATCGCAGACCGGATCTCGTAGACGAAATCCAAGTCCGGAGTTGAGTCGCCGGCGACGGCAACAAGCCATTCGGCATCCGTCCTGACGTCGTTCGCCAGGGACTGGGGCTCCCACGGTTCAGCGACGTCACGGGCGAACACAAATCGGGTCCGGCCGTGTGAAGACAGAGTCGGGACAGGTGCACTGTCGCTGCTGGGCCGGAGTCCAATCATAGTCACTGTGCTCATGCTTATGCCCCTTGCGCGCGTGCCAGCTGGAGCTCGCTTGCCGCGAGAACGGCGTCACGTCCGGTATCGCCAAACTCGACGAGATAGCGTGTGTCGGGGTCGGCCCCCTCGATCGAGATCACTGCCGCCCGCCTCCCTGCATACTCGCCCGCGACAACGTCGACGCTGTCGTTGACGCAGAACGGCAGCTTGCGGCTGCGGCGTCCAGCGAAGAAGTCCTCACGCAGTGATTCTGGGACGGTTGTCATCCCTTCAACTCCCTGGTTGGGTGGCGACAGCCCACGGCCTTAGCAAGCAGCCAGTACCGCGAGGAGGTCCAAGGGGATTAGAGCGGCCATGGAGAGGCGATGCCACTTGCGCGCAGAGGCGAGGTCTTCATCTGATGTGTGGCCTCCCGAGTAGGCCGACGCTTCATGCATGTGAATGTGCCACGACAGGCGCCAGGCGAACAAGGCACCGACGAGCGCGGCCGGAAAGATCGTCCAGTCCATCTCCCCGGCTGTACGAAGCCAGAACAGGAAGAGTAGGACGGCCAGGAGCGCCACCGGCGAGCCAAACCTCGGGATTCCGCCATGACCGTTTGGCAAGATGCCACGCTCCTTTCGTCCGACCGATGTTGCGTTCCTGTGGCTTCATGGTGTCCGTCTAACGTGGTTGGCATTCAGCTGACGGGCGAAGTCCGGTCGGTTGCTACGCCGATTCAGATACCTCGCGCCGAATCGGCGCTTGGCGGTCGCCCGGCGGAAATCATCGATTCGAAGTAACCTCGCACAATCGTGTCGCGCACCCAGGCCGATTCGGCGTAGAGCTCATCATGATCGTCGTCGCCTGCAAGTGCTTTGGTCACTGCGTCCCTCACATGAACCAGGAGACGTTCTGCGCGATCGCTTGCCGCATTGCATCCTGCCAATCTCGCAGGAACCGTCTCGTGAAACGAATCAAGGTGTGTTCCGCTCCCGTCGAGCAGATCCCAAGCCATCGCCAAGATCATGACGAGGCATCCTTCTTGCATGAAGGCAAGGCGATGCCAGTCCTGGTCGAGCCCAGTCGGGTTCAGGAAATCCCAGTACGGTAGCTTGAACACGTTCGCATAGTCATGGTCGCCCATGATGTTGTCGTACCCCAGCAACTCATGGTAGAGGAGGAGGATGTCCTTCTCAATCTCGTGGACCTCAGCCCAGTCCTCCGACGATCGGGGTTCGCGTTCTTGTTTCCAATGTAGTCGCTCTTCGCGCATGCCGAGCGTGTCGTTGTTCGACACCCTCCAAGATCTTCGGGGAGTCGCTGCAAACGCTAGTTAGGGGCCGCCGACTGCGCCCGCGTCCATTCCATCATACCCGGCAAGAGCTAGCTTGCCCGCAAGCTCATACAGTTCTTCGTTGCGCTGGAGGAGGCTTTCTACAGTGTGCGTCTCGCGACGATCGACTCGAGCGTAGAGCGTTTCCTGATCGTCATCCTCGGGGCCGGGTTCTAGCAGCCCGATGAACTCGTACCCCAGCCCTTCAAGATGTTGTCCAGCGGCGATGAGCTTCTCGCGGGACGAATCGACAAAGAAGAAGGACCAGCGACACTCGCCGTCGATATCCCAGTCGAGCCGACCATCGGCTTTGAGTTGTCGCGTGTTCTCGAAGAAATCTTCGAGCATCTCGCGAGTGATCATCGAGTGCCCCCTAACGTTGTTACGTTGCAGCTGCGGACGCGCAGCGGACCGGCATACTGCAAGCGCTAGTTGGCCGGCCGCTTGCCCAACCTTCTCTCGAGTGCGATCTGAAACGCACGCACACAGGACTGGTCCGTCACGAAAAAGTACTGCGCGCGCAGGCGGCCCACCTCGATCCGAAACGACACGACATGATTCGAGGCTGCGATCACATCTTCGCGCTCACCGAAGGTAATGTCTAGCCGCTGGTCCTTGGTGGGGGAGAGTGAGTACGTGCCAGCGAGTGGTGCCGCAGCCATCTCCGCGAGTGAGAGTGCGAGCCAGCCTCGTAACTCTTCGACCATCCGACGCAGTTCGCGCTGGCTGACATAGAGGCCATCGGTCATAGCGGACACCGAGCGACTATGCTCACCGTCAAAGTGCTGCCCGGCGACCCGGATGGAGACGTCGTATGCGGGCTCGCCGTCCACGCGGAGCTCGCTCATCGACAGGAACTCGAGGCGGTGGTCGCCGCAGTTAGAGTGGAGGGCGATCTTCGACATGCGTCACTTGCCCGGATACCGGTTGTTGGCGCGGAGCTGCGGGTCACGAAGTAGGCCGGCATGCTCTTGCGCCTGGTTGAACGGCGTAATCATCGGAGGACCCAGTTGTTCCAGACATGGTCCAGTACGTCCTCGAATGACGGGCCGATTGGACATGATAGATCAGCTCCGCAAGAGTCCATCTGGTAATACACGGAGGCATCGGTGTCCAGGACGATGAAGTCCGCGCCGTCAACATGGTCACTAATGGCTAGCCAATGCGGCAGCGGCACGTCATCAGGCCTGAGCCCACCGTCTCCTAGCCAAATGCGCTGGCGCGCTGTCATGAGATCTTCCAGTGGGCTCAGCGATAGATACCCCGAAGGATCGGTGTCTACCCAGAACCGAGCTCCATTCGAGATCCTATAGAAGTCGATCTGCTCGTCGGGCAGGGAGACGTCCGGATGGTTCGCCTGCCAGAGCCCCAGGTCTTTCCTGCTCAGCGGTGGCATGAGGCGGTGCGGACCGGCTCCCGCTGACTGCAAGCGAAACTGAAACTCGGCCGGCTTCATGCCCATCGCCTTCTGCTGAGGCGTCTCATGACCTGGAGCGCTCGTCGGCCTCGATCGTATCAAGGTCCACGACTTCGCGGGCCCAGAACGTCACCGACCCCCAATTGCGCTCAAAATCGCCGATGCGAACACCAATGCCCTGCATTTGCCGACCGCGAACGTCCAGGATCTCCATTCCGGAGGTTGGAACGGGAAAGCCCTTCTCGATCTCGAGATCTCGCGGGGACCAGAACCGAAGGCGTCGCACGACGGATTGCCGAGCAAGCGTCATGTCGATGAACGGCTCTTCCGAGTCCTCGCCCGCATAGTATCGGAAGTCGAGGATCCGATACTCGAAAGGTCTGTCGATGATTGGATGTTCAGGATCCTTGGCCATCGAACGCCATCCGCCTGACGGAATGTGGCTAACACGCTATTACCAGTTTGCCGCGGGCCGCGGCGCCTGCAGCCAGCTCAACAGCCCGCGGAATGCTACATGCTCAGTCGAATCGAGTTCGACCTTACAGTACCACCCCAAGGAGGCGTCAAGGCGGCGAACCGCGACTGCTTGGCCAAGTAGTCATGCCATGGCGCATCGGCGTCCGCCGTGTAGACATACGTGACGTCATACTCGCCTTCGGGAATGGGGATTACCCAGCGACGATCCTCTGTCGGCTCAACATTAACGTACGCCGTAATGTCAAACGCGATCCTCGCGCCGCTCTCTAGCACGAACTCGTCACGCGGTTCGCTTACGAGATAGCGAGTCTGGAACTCTGCCACTCTTGTGTGATTCTCGTCAGCGAACTCCAGGCCGGTAACCGACGGGTAAGGGAGCAGGACGCGACCTGTACAGCGTAAGAATGCCACGCGGAACACGTGTTCGTGCGCTGTGCCGTCTACATAGGACAGCTCGATTTCGAATGTGGACTCAGACATGTCGAGGACTTGTCGCCTCACGGTTCCGTTCGTTGAGAGGCCGGGTTGCCGATCATTTCCGGGCGCCTGTGTCATAGAGATGATCAAGACAGTACGCCGAACCGTTCACCTGGATTCCATTGCAACCAGCCCAGAGACACGTGTCGACCCCTAAGCCTCCACGTGAATGCAGCAGAAGGCGTTTTCGCTGGGCGGTCGAAGCCGCCGACCAATTCTCACGCGATTCAACCCTCGCTCCGACCTGGTGCCAGTACTTATCCCATGTGTCGATAGACCAAAGGCAGCCGCATTCTGGACAGACACGTAGTTCGACCCAGTCGCCGGTTTCTACATGACCAAGATTCGCCACTTGTCGACGGTAGTCATCGACATAGAACGAGTCTGGAAGATTCTCGCAATCACACATCTTCGTAGACCCAACACACGTTGGTGCGGCGTTACGGGACCCAGCGATCGTCTGTGTCGTGGGATTCTCACTCGAAGTTTTCGTCGACCGTCCAGTAGAGGCGGGACCACCCCGAGTCGTCGAATCGAGCGACTGCGAGGTCGTGCTCCTTCGGGCCGACGAGGCGCTTCCCATCTGCAAAGAAGAGAAGATCGCAAGACACCCAGGCTGCTTCACCGAAGTTGACGGTAGCGCAGAGCGTTCCGCACGCGGCCACGCCCAGCGACGGGTTCACGACGCCACGCAAATCGACGCATCGCCATTCTTCTTTCGACCGGAGATGAGGATTCGGTTCGAAGGGGTTCTCGTTCACTCTTGACCAGCCACCTAGCGTTGTTGGGGCTCAGCGGCGGGGCGCGCAGCGGACCGTCCGCTGCTGGCGCGCGTTAGATGGATTCTCCGCCAGGCCCGCAAGGAACAACCTCGGACACGACAACCTCCCGGCAGGTTGCGTGCCAACCTTGGTCCGTGACGGAGGAGAAGGTAGCCGTCACGCTCCCGTCCGATCTCTCGAACAGCAACTCAAAGAGGATGTCACCCTCGTATCTCTCCGGCAAGGAGCACTCCGAGACACCATTCATCACCAGTCGCACGCGATGATGCTTCGTCAGAACGAAGTACCCTCGTGCATCGACGTCGTTGGTCATGTGAAATACGTAGATCCAAACCTCACATCTGTCCCCGTTCTGAGCGGCGGAGAGGACATGCGCGTCGTGGAAGGATGGCCAATAGCCCAGCGCGTTCACGACGAGGTCTTTGTTCGCGATTGCGTGTAGTTCTCGTTCGTCCATTTAACGTCGTTGCCGCTCAGTTGCGGGACGCGCAGCGGACCTCCAGACTACAAACACTAGTGGAAGCGCCTCACGGCCGCTTCGCAGTCCAGTCGTCCGGCAGGCCCTCACTCCCATCAAGATACCCGATATGCTGCAGCACCGGGTGCGCTTCCCCGGACGACGAGACAAGCGACTCTCGGCACGCGGACGTGATCTCCCAGACCGCCGCCCAGAGTGCTCGTTCGTCTTTCGACTCAACGGGCAGCGTGGAGGATGGCGCCGCGGCCCACCGTTCGCGGATATCGAATGCGGTCCGCTCGACGTCCTCGAAGCGACATCTGCTTCCGGCGAAGTCTTGAAGCCGCTCGAGCAGAATTCTCTTCTCCGCCTCGGCGCTTAGCATTTGTCCTTCCGACGTCTCTGTCCGATCAGCTGCGACGCGAAGTGTCTTCAGCTGAATCGGCTACTTGGCCGGCGACTTCGGGACAACCGAAGGCCGGTCGGGATTCCAATACTCGATCTGCTGCGAATCGAACAGCCGCTCAAGTTGCTCCTGGCCGCGATCTCGTTTGAACTCTCGCTCATCAGCGGTAATCGGGAGTAGCCACAAGAACCTGTGCTCTCTGTCGTCGTAGTTGGCGACCTCCAACGAAGGCCCGAAGGGATACGGCAAGGAAACCAAGAAGTGGTCGCATGATGCACCGGGTAGCCACGGCTCTCCGATGGGCAATGTGTGACCTATTCCAAGGCCCTCGGTTGAGTGGTAGTACGCAGCCATCGCGACCAGCTCGGTCGCCCGCTCGGTCTGCTGCGGACACGTCAGCAAGAACTCGATGAAGTCGCTGCCGTGAAGACCGCCCGCACCAACCGAGGCGTAGTTCCAGTGTCCTGAGACTGGACCCGGCGCTATCTCTAGTACTCGGAAGCTCTCGTGATGCGCGAGCGGTCCTCGAGTCCACGATCGGGCTCGGATCTCGTGACCACCAAAGAACCGATGGACGTGATCCTCAAGTGCTGTGCTGTTGCGGCTCATTCGACTCCCCCGGCCAACGTTGTTGTCTCTCAGCGGCGGCGCGGAGCGCCGACTGCCGCAGGCCGTTGTCAGCCGGTTCTCTCGACTCGTCTCGACCATACGAACATCTCGACATCTTCCGGAATGTCATCCGGAATCACTCCTTCGTAGGGCTGCCGCCAACCTCCGCCACCCTTGCCTTGCTGGCGAGACCACAAGAACACGCGATCGCTGAGGACCACAAAGACAAGTTCAGGTTGCTCCGGCTTCATCCGATCTGCGGATAACGTTGTTGGCGCTCAGCCGCTGGGCGTGGCTCGGTCGGTTGCTACACCAAGTCATGCTTCTACGTTCGGTCATGGTACTGCTTCGGCGCCCGCTTTGACCAGTACACGGCGTACTGATCCGCAGCTTCTTCGGTCTGTCGCCGATTGGCTTCAGTCCAGCGGCGGTAGTACCAATCGACATGATGACCGACTTCGTGCAGCAGGAGGTGGTTGAGATAGAACGCACGTAGCGCGTCCATAGTCCATCGAAGGCACCACCGTTCCTCGACCAAGACGAGATCTTCTGTCCAAGGCGAGTACTCTCGAAGGAGTCGTGCCATCGGCCGACGCCTACCAAACCTCAAGAGCATGTCTGTCGGCCACGGGTAGAGAACGATGATGCGTGCTCCTCTGCCGCAGAGAAACTGGGCGAATGGGACTCGGCCGGCGCGATAGGAGGCCATGCTGACTCGCCGGAGCCAGACGTGCGTGATTCCCGCCGTGTCCGAATACGGCAGCCGCCCGAGTGCCTTCCGGATCTGAGATTCGACGATCGGAAAGGCGAACTGACGTGAGGGGTTGTCGATGATGAACTGAGGAAGCTCAGCTCCATCGGCTGGCGGTGGAAGGGAATGCACACGTCGCAGAATGCTGTCCGGGACCTTCCGTTTCGATCGCCCACCGTGGATCTCTCCAAAGCGGCGGTTCTTTCGCCAAGCCGTTTCCTTTCGATTCAACGCCATCGGTGTGCAAGCACTACGGTTGTGGGCGTTCAGTGTCCGGGCGAAGCCCGGTCGGTTGATACGCCATGTTAGCTGGCGCTGCTCGGTGCGAGCATCGATTCGAACGCGGCCAGAATTACCGGGAGATCTGAAGGATCGAGTTCGAACCCACCTGACACAGCAGTGGGCCAAGACGTGGTTCCGCTGTACTGGTGTCGCCCGAGTAGTACCCTCACTTCATAGTGCCCAAGTTGGCCAACGGGGCGGAGCTCCATACTGAACTCCCCCGGGCTCATGGCTTCGATTCGTGCCGTAGATTTTCGGGTTCTTAGGAGCACATCCAACTGCTCGACGAACCTCTTCAACGCGGGCCGTGCAACCCAGACCCCGTCGTAGCCGCCACTGAACTCTTGAAGCCTGAGGCTCACTGCAAGCCTCACGTCGCCTGCAGTCGGAAGATGGGCAGGAACCCGCTCTAGCTCTTGTAGTTCGAGGTGTTCCTCATCACGTCCGACGTACATCGCTCGATCGCCCAGCTAACGTCCCTGCGGCTCAGCGGCGGGACGCGTAGCGGCCCGTCCGTCGCTAGCGCGAGTTAGGCGTGACGATACGCCGCCCGCCCGCGTCACGACCGCAAGCTAACCGATCAAGCCTTCGTTCATCAAGCGATCTATGTCTGAAGTGCCTTCGACTTCGATACCGCCACGTGCGTCGAGCAACCAGGCCGTCTGGCCCTCTCGCAGGCTGGAGAGTACCGCGCCGATCTCGCCTAGACGCAAGAACTCAGCGATTAACGGTCGGATGAGGGCTTCCACGTGAGACCAGTCGGCTGCATACACGAACCAGCGCCAGCCATCGTCATGGGCGTTCACCAAGAAGCGGTTGTCGATTGACTCGAGGCGTGCCCCGTCGAGTGGCTTGCCCTCGTGCTTGAAGTACAGCAGCGCCGCGACATCGGGAGCGCTGATGCTCGGGAGGTCGTTGACGTGAGAGCCGCACCTGCAGTCCGCCCAAGAGAAATCACCGAACGACTCGATCGCGTCGCTAGCCAAGGCGCTGATCTCGTGGGCGTACACGACGTCCAGGCCTCCCGGGCCGGTGACAACGTCCTCGTGCCCGTGGCTCAGTAGGAACACGCCCGCAGTCGACGCTGCGAGTTCCGCGGCAATATCTTGAAACTCGATACCCGATGCGACGAGACGGTTCGCTGATGTGTCTCGCCAAAGATAGATGTAGTCACGCATGAAGTTGACTGCTGAGGATTCGTGCCGTAGGCCAAGCGTGGTTGCGTTCCTGCTGCCGGGCGTTCGACGTCTGAGCTTCGGCGACGCAGCCGTGCCTCCCGGCCAGCAGCAAACGCGAGTTAGCCAGCCGGAGCGATCAGCGACCTGCCTCCATTCTGCAGGAACGCACGGCGGTAGTCGAGTGTTCCCATCGGTGGACAGTCCAGGACGGCCTGCTGGAATTCTTCGGGAGGCTTGTAGTGATGCGCCGCCATGTAATGGATTGCAAGCTCCGGCATGACGTAGATGATGCCGTCCCCCGGGACGAATACGTTTGATGAGCCGGAAGGCGCATCAAATTGGCACAGTTCACACTCATGAGGGCCAGCAAACGCGACGGGCTGGAACGGCTCTCGAAGTAGCGATTTGAGCTTCTCTACCAATTCTGGGGCGACCGCACCCTTCTGGAAGTCTTGGTCGGCGCCTAGCCAACCGACTGCCCGGAGCAACTCGTGCTCTCCGCCGAAGTACGAGAGTGGTTGGAGATCTCTGAAGGATGCCATACGACTGGATAACGTGATTCGGTTTAGCTGCGTCGCATTGATTCTCAGCTGGCACGAGTGACGCGACTCCGCGCCAGCTGCAAACGAAAGTTGGCCGTCACGCCTACAGAACCCATTCCTCGATGAGGTCGTGCAGCGTCGGATACCAGCTACAGTCCATCCCGAATGAATCGTCGTCGGTGGAGACAAGGCCCCATGGTAATCCG
>CAZQZX010000021.1:0-42230 GCA_964597885.1 uncultured Planctomycetota bacterium | reverse complement strand
TTCGACAGCGCCCCCGCGTCGCTCAGCGCCGCCCACCCCCCGGTGCCGGAAGCGCTCCGCCCTCGAGCCACGGCGCGCCGCTCTCGACGAGCGCTTCGCCCAGAGTCGTGACGTCATTGCGCGCGCCCTTCAGCCGTTCGTGGAGCTTCCGGATCTCACGCGTGGCGATGTCGAGGCTTTCGCGGTGCATGGGTGTCGGGCCGTAGGTCGAGCGTTCCACGCCGAGGCTCACCGTGAAGAGGCGATCCTGGATGATCGGCGGGAACTTCTCGCCGGGCTGCTGTCGGGAGCGATCGCCGTTCAGCTGACCGTCGATCTCGAGGAGCGCGGCTCGCGTCGCGTGGAGCTTCTGCTCGAGTGCGGCGTCGGCGCGCGACTGCATGAGAACGACGTTCATACGCTCGACCGTCGCGAGCAGATGTCCGAGCGACAGCTGCATGGCGGTGTGCACACGGACGGCGTCCTCGTACTCGCGCCAGAACGCGGCGACGGCGGCCGGGTCGGAGCCCTCGAGCGCGCCCTTGCGAAGCGGCACCACTTCGAACGACTGCGGGCCGGCGAGCTCGGTGACCTTGCCGTCGACCTGGCTGGTGAGCGAGACCGTGAACGTGCCCGGCGCGCACATCAGACCCTGCGGCGGACCACCCCACAGCGGCGGCGGCCCTTCGACCAGCGTCAGGGCGTCGGCGCGCGGATAGCGTAGATCCCACGCGACGCGGTGGAAGCCCTTGCCGGTCGGGCCTTCGACGCGTCGTACGATGTTGCCGCCCGAGTCCCGCACGGTCAGCCACACCTTCGGCTCGGGCTCGCGTCGCTCGCGTTCGACTTCCTCCCAGCCCGGGAACTGCACGCGCTGGTTCTTCTCGACGTCGGCTTTCTCGCGATCCTGTCGTGCCTTCTTCGCGCTCATGAGGTCGTCGCGCAGGTAGTACGTGAACACGGCGCCGAACGGCGGATTGGGGGCGAGGAAGTGCGAGGCGCCCTGGTCGCCCTTGCCGCCGTCGAAGCCGAGCTTCGGTCGCGGGAAGTACCACCAGGACTTGCGCGGCTGGAAGAGCGTCGCGCGGCTCGCGAGCTGATCGTCCGACACGCCGCGCAGCGGGCTCAGGTCGTCAAGCACGTAGAAGCCGCGGCCGAACGAGGCGCCGACGAGGTCGTCTTCGCGGCGCTGGATCGCGAGGTCGCGGAACGAGATCGTCGGGACGCCGCCCTCGAGCTTCGTCCAGCGGTTGCCGGCGTCGACCGTGAAGTAGATGCCGAACTCGGTCGCCGCGAACAGGAGCTCTTCGCGGACGTGGTCCTGCACGATGCGCCACACGAGCGTGCGCTCGGGAAGGTTCCCGCGGATCGAGTCCCACGTGCGGCCGCCGTCGACGGTGCGCATCAGATACGGCTCGTAGTCGCCGTACTTGTGGTTGTCGAGCGCGACGTAGGCTGTTCGCGTGTCAAAGAGCGACGCCTTGATGTCGTTCACGAACGCCGTCGACGGCACGCCCGGAAGCGAGCCGACTTCGATGAGACGCCAGCTCTCGCCGCCGTTCTCGGTGACCTGGATACGGCCGTCGTCGGTGCCGGCCCAGATCAGCCCCTCCTGCTTCGGCGACTCGGCGAGCGAGGTGATCGTGTTGTAGTTCGACATCGCCGAGACGTCCCAGGCGTTGTCCCAGCTCTGCGTGGCGCCCATGATCGGGAGCGTCAGGCGATCCTCGTTGCGCGTGAGGTCGCCCGAGATGGCGCGCCACGAGTCGCCGCGGTTGTCGCTTCGCCAGACCCGCTGCGACGCGAAGTACAGACGCGTCGGCTGGTGCGGGCTCACGAGGATCGGCGCGTCCCAGTTGAAGCGCTCGGGGCCTTCGCCCTCGCCGGCCTGCGGCTGGATGTTCACGACTTCACCAGTCGTGAGATCGACGCGCGAGAGGAAGCCCTCCTGGCGCTCGGCGTAGAGGATGTCCGGGTTGCCGGGTTCGATCGCGGGCTGGTGTCCGTCCCAGTCGAGGACGACGCGCCAGTCCGAGTTCTGGATGCCGTGCGCGTTGTCGGTGCGCGACGGGCCGCCCTCGGTGCTGTTGTCCTGCGTGCCGCCGTAGATGTTGTAGAAGGGCTCGGAGTCATCGACCGCCAGCTTGTAGAACTGCGTGAGCGGCAGGTTGTCGATGAAGCGCCAGTTCTTGGCGTGGTCGAACGTCTCGTAGAGTCCGCCGTCGCTTCCGGCCAGCAGATAGTCGGGATCGTCCGCGCGGAACGCGAGCGCGTGGTTGTCCGAGTGCTTGTTCTTCTCGGGAACGCGCTTGAACGTCCTGCCACCGTCTTCCGAGATCTGCATGCGCACGTCCATCAGGTAGATCCGGTCGAACTGGTGCGGCGACGCGTAGAGCTCCTGGTAATAGTGCGGCCCGGTTCCGCCCGAGACGGCGTCGGATCGCTTCTCCCACGTCGAGCCGCGGTCGCTCGATCGATACACCGCGCCCGTCCGTCGATCGAGCTCGATCGCGGCGTACAGGACATCCGGCTTCTGCGGAGAGATCGCGAGGCCGATCTTTCCCATGCGCGACTCGGGAAGACCCTTCGAGAGCTTCTCCCAGGTGACGCCGCCGTCGGTGCTCCGATGGAGCGCCGTGCCGGGGCCGCCGCCCATGTACGCCGCGACGGTGCGATGCCGCTGCCACGTCGCCGCGTAGAGTCGATCGGGATCGCGCGGGTCGATCACGAGGTCGGTCGCGCCGATCCACTCGTCATCGCCGAGCGTCTGTTCCCAGGTCGCGCCGCCGTCGGTGGTGCGGAAAATGCCGCGCTCGCCGCCGGGCGTCCACAGCGGCCCCTGCGCTGCCACCCACACGACGTCCGAGTTTTCGGGGTGCACGACGATCTTCGAGACGTGCTCCGACTTGCCGAGACCCATGTTCTTCCAGCTCGCGCCGCCGTCATCGCTGAGATAGACGCCGTCGCCGTAGCCGATGTGCCGACCGCCGACGTTCTCGCCGGTGCCCACCCACACGCGGTGCGGGTTCGACGGATCGACGGTGACGCATCCGATCGAGTATGCGGACTGGTCGTCGAAGACCGGTGTCCACGTCACGCCCGCGTTGTCGGTCTTCCACACGCCGCCGGATCCGACGCCGATGTACCAGACGTTGTCGTCCTCGGGATGGATGGCGATGTCCGCGATACGTCCCGACATGAACGCCGGACCGAGGCTGCGGAGCGCGATGCCCTCGAAGCGCTCGGCCGACCAGACGGAATTGCCGTCGTCTTCCGGGGCGCCGGTGGCCGCGCACGAGAACGTCACGAGGAGGATCGACAGGAGCAGGGCTGGCTTCATGGGGATCGGTCTTTCGAAGATCAGGTCCGTGGATTCGCTCAGGAGTCGTCCGCGCCCGCCAGGGGACGCCGCGGTCGATGCCGAAAGGGTAGCGGATCGCGGGGTCGTCCTCAACGTCGTTCGCTCCCCGGGAGGCGCGCATCGACGTAGGAGTCGGGAAGGCGTTCTGTTAGGCTTGGCGATTCATCCGGCGAGGAGACGCGATGGACCCCGTGATTCGACTGCGACGCGATCTGCATCGACACCCCGAGCTCTCGGGCGAGGAGCGGGAGACGGCGCGTCGGATCGTCCGGTTCTTCGAGGAGCTCCAGCCCGATCGCATCGTGACGGACCTCGGCGGACACGGCGTCGCGGCGATATTCGAGGGGCGCGAGCCGGGTCCGACCGTGATGTTCCGCGCCGAGCTCGACGCGCTTCCTGTCCGCGAGCGAAACGCGTGCGAGTTTGCGTCGGTGCACGACGGCGTCGGGCATCAGTGCGGGCACGACGGCCACATGGCCATCCTCGCGGCGCTCGGCACCGAGCTCGCGCGTGAGCGGCAGGCGGGAGGACGAGCGGCGCTGCTCTTCCAGCCCGCGGAAGAGACGGGGAAGGGTGCGGCCTCGGTGCTCGCCGATCCTGCTTTCGACGCGCTGGCTCCGGACTTCGCGTTCGCGCTCCACAACTTGCCCGGATATCCGCTCGGCCAGGTGATCCTTCGCGCGGGCGCGTTCAACTGCGCATCGCGCGGCCTGTCGGTCCGGCTGGTCGGTCGCACCGCGCACGCCGCGCAACCGGAGACGGGAGTGAGCCCCGCGCGCGCGATGTGCCGGATCGTCGATGGGCTCTCGGAGCTAGGCGACGCGTCATCGAGCGAGTCGGGTGCGATCGCCTTCGCCACGGTCGTCGGCTCCCGGCTCGGCGAGCGCGCCTTCGGAACCGCGCCCGGCGAGGCCGAAGTGTTCGCGACCCTTCGCGCCGGCTCCGACGAGGGCATGCGCGCGATGATCGAGCAGGCCGAAGCCCTCGCGAGAGCCGCCGCAGCGCGAGACGGCCTCGAGATCGAGATCGACGACGACGACGTCTTCGAGGCCACGACGAACGACGCGGACGCCGTCGAGATCGTCCGTCGCACGGCCGGTCCGGACGGGGACATTCGCGAGCTCGAGCATCCGCTTCGCTGGTCGGAGGACTTCGGACGCTTCACGGCCCGCACCCGAGGCGCCCTCTTCGGGATCGGCGCCGGCACCGAAGCCGCCGACCTGCACGATCCTCACTACGAGTTCCCCGAAGCGCTCATCCCCATCGGCGCGAGGCTGTTTCGTGGTATCCTCGACGCGTCCGTCCGGTCGTGTCTGGAGAAGAACGAGCCCGAAGCCCGATGCGAAGGCCCGTAGCGTTCGTCGTCAGCCTGGCCTTTCTGCTTGGCTGTGCGATGCCCGAAGCCGAGTCGCCGAAATCGTCGGCACCAAGCGCGTCCGCTCACCCCGATCTGCGCCCGGGGGAATCCGTTCGTGAAACCGACGATGTCTTTCCGGGCGGCGGATGGATCGATCCGGACACGCACGTCTCGGCCTGCCGGATTGTCGATGCGTGGACTGGCGACCCGATTGCGGGGGCCAAGCTCCATGTCCCGGAGCATCGGTTCGGACCCGTCGGTCCCGAGAAGATCGGCTGCGACACGCAGATCTTCGCCGATTCGGACGGCTGGCTTCGGTTCGCGGGCGACGATGCCGCTGCGGTTCCCCGGCTCGACTACTTCGTGATCGAGGCTCCCGGCTATGCACCCGGCTCGAACTGGAGCCCGGGATTGGCTCGGTACGAACTGGTGCCGGGAATGGACGTCCCGTTCGTTCTGCTGGACTTCTGCGGAGAGCCGGTGTCGGACGCTTTCGTCGCTTTCATGGGAGGACGCTACGATACCCCGATCCTGCGCTTGGTGAGAACGGACGCGAATGGACGAGGTGTCTTCGAGTCCATCGATCCTTTCGAAGTCAGGGGGCAGCTGATCCTCGTGGGTTCGGATCGGACGAGACTGGGCGCCCGGAAGCTCTCCCGCGGCTGGCGGCCAGGAGATCCGCCGGTCGAGTTGCATGTCTCGCCGGGAGTCGTGGTGGAGGGGCGGGTCATCGATGACAAAGGCGATCCCGTGGCAAAGGCCCAGGTTCCTCTGGGCATTCGACCGTGGGCCGTCACCGGACTTGATGGAAGGTTTCGCGTCACGGGCCTTCAGCGGTGGGAATCGATGGTTGTGTCGTTTCCGCCGGACTACGACGAAGCGGACGACGTCGGCTTCCTCGTTCTCCCGGAATGGGAACCTGTCGAGATCACCCGCGATCGTGGCATGCGGCCGACGGTATGGCTCGCGGTACGATGTGTCGACGGTGACGATCAACCGGCGGTGGGCCTGCGCGTGGTCGCGATTCGACTTGCCGACGGGCTGGCGTCGACCGCCTTCACGGGAGCTCGAGGATATGTCGATCTGCCGCTGTCGGCCGGCCGGTATCGAATCGTCGTCGAAGGGAACCTCGGACCCTTCGGCGATGCGACGACGGAGGTCGACGTGCCCGATCTCCATGCTTCTCGTCCGGATTCTTCGGAGGGCGCCGACCCTCGTGCTCCGGAGGTCACGATTTGCGTTCCGCGGAACCCTGTCGTGCGAGTGGACTTCTCGCGCCTTCCGCTGTCTCGTGTCGGATGCTCGATCGTGACGGCGTCGAGAGTGCGTTCCGTGCGGCCGAGCGGCGAGGACCGAGTCGTGGAAGTGCCGGTACCGACGACGGAACGAGCGGTGCTTCGCGTGTCTCATGCTTGGACGAAAGGTGAGGGGTTCGTCCGACACTTTCCCATTCCCGACCGGACCAGCCCGGAAGCCCGGGACCCGATCGTGCTCGATTGGGCCGGCGAGAAGCGGGTTACCGCTCGGCTGGTCGGAGAAGACGGCGTGCCGGTACTCGGGGAACTGCTCCTGGTTCGGGACCGATTCAGATCCCATCGGGGCGACTGGGAGAAATCCGAGAACGAGTCGGCGCATCCGACCGCGTCGACGTACCTCGAGGGCCGCTTCGACTGGATGGCAAAGCCGGCCGCACCCGGGTACGGGTGCGCGTATGGAACGGTCGATCTACCCGCCGAAGCGATGGACATCGACCTCGGAGAGATTCGTCTGCCTCGGCGGGATCCTGACGGGCTTCGCATGCGAGTGCCCGCGCACGTCGATCCCGATGACGATAAGTACAGGCCACCGTACGTTAGATCGCGCGGCTTCCGGCATGAGCGGAAGCTCACGTCGTGGCGCCGGGAGTGTGACCACGTCCTCACGGACGCCTCTCACCTCGAAGAGGGTGACGTACTGGTGCTCCCGTCCTGCGGCTCCGCAGAGCTTCGGCTTGACGGGCCGCCACCGTGGGAGCTCGATTGGCCCACGGCATCGGTCGAGCTGACGATTCACGACCCGGATGGCTCAACGATCATCGCCTCGCTTCTCGTCGACGGAAGACCGAGTGGCTGGAGCGAGGAAGGCACCTGGGATCCCTGGGAAGCCGAGTACAAGGCGCCTTCGGACGGAACCTACGTATTCGAGGGCCTGACAACCGGCCGCCATCAGCTCATCCTCACCGCGGACGGCTATCGCTCCACGATCCTCGATCTCGACATCGCGGAGGGGGAGCGGCGCCGGATCCGGGTAACGATGAACCGTCGCACTGCGGCACATGCGATGGAGGAATCACGATGAGGAGCCTGCTGATCGCTGCGTTTGTGCTCGCGTTGCTGTCGGGATGCGCGGCGCTGGATACCGACCGTGCTTCCGGATCATCGCCATACAGCGCGTCCGCCCACCCCGATCTGCGCCCGGGGGAGTCTATCCGCGAAACGGACGACGTGTTCCCGGGCGGCGAATGGATCGACCCCGACAACTACGTCTGGGCTTGCCGCATCGTCGACTCGCAAACCGGCGAGCCGATCCCCGGGGCCACCGTGCGCGTCCCGAACCATGTGCAGGGGGGCGCCGCTCCCGAAGACATCTACTACGACGCCGAGGCCGTCGCCGACGAGGGCGGCTGGATCCGGATGCATGAGGACGAGTACGAGTACTGGCACGACTACGTGATCGCCGACGCGCCGGGCTACGCGCCGGACGAGCACTGCATACCGGGTACCAGCGTGTGCGAGCTCGATCGCGGGGTCGACGTTCCGTTCGTGCTTCTCGACTACATCGGCGAGCCGGTGGGGAATGCGTACGTCGGCTACCTGAAAGGGTGCTTCCACATCCCCGATCAGCGGTGCGCGTGGACGGATGATCGCGGACGTGGCGTCATGCCCTGTATCGATCCGGACGACTATCACGACATCTACATCCAGTCGGAGCGGCTCCATCGTGGAACGGTGCATTTCGCCGGTGAATGGCGTGAAGGGAATCCGCCGGTCGAGATCCACGTGACGTCCGGCGTCGTTGTGGAGGGACGCGTCGTCGATGCCGAGGGTCGTCCGATCGAGGAGGCGTTCCTCGGCCCGCGCGGGGGGCAGCGCTGGGAGCTCACGGATGCCGACGGGCGATTCCGTCTCGTGGGCGTCGAGCCCTGGGAGCGGATGCTCGTTTCGTTTCCCCCGCTCTATCGCGACGAGCACGATATCGAGTTCGTGGCCCCGCCCGCCGGGATGCCGGTCGAGATCGTGAAGCATCGGTCGAGGCTCCGAGAGGTCTGGCTGGGGGTGCAGTGCGTCGACCCGGAAGGCGGGCCGGCGTCCGATGTGATGGTGGCCGCTGTCCGCTTGAGCGACGGCCTCGCGACACGAGGGTTCGCGGACGACGACGGCAAGCTCGAGCTCTCGCTCCCGCCGGGCCGACACCGGCTGTACGTCGACGGAAACCTCGGGCCGTTCGGCGAGACGACCCATGAAGTCGACGTACCGGATTTCCATGCGACCGTTCCCGATCCCACGCGACTCCAGCCCCGGATGCGCGGGGTCACGATCCCCGTTCCCCGGAACCCCGTGATCCGGGTCGACGCGTCGCGGATTCCGGAAGGCGTGGTGCTCGGCGTGACGACGGCGACGCGCTTTCGAAGGATCGATCTTCCGCCCCTGGCTCCGGAGCTCGATCCGGAGAGGGCCGGTCGTACACGCGATGAGATCCTCGAAGTCCCGGTGCCGGCTACCGAGCGCGCGACGTTCCGGTGCACGGCCGACTTCGAGGAGCGAAGGATCACGTATCAGCCGGTGCCGGATCCGAAGCTACAGGGCGATGAACCGTTCGTGATCGAGTGGGTCCGCGTGAAACAGATCCGTGCGAAGCTCGTCGGGCCGGACGGCACCCCGGTGCAGGGGCACCTGCATATCCTTCGCGATCGGCTGCGCAGGCTCGGCTACGCGGTCGGCGCCGACGGGACCGAATCGGAATGTCCTGTCGTCACGACGACACTCGAGGGGACGGTCGACTGGGTCGCGGAACCGGCGGAACCGGGGTACGGCCTCCGGTGCGGCACGATCCATCTCGAGAAGGACGACACCGAGATCGATCTCGGCGTGATCCGCCTGCCGGCGAGCGATCCGAACGCCCTTCGCATTCGCGTGCCGGAGGGCTTCGATCCCGAGTCGTTAGGCTTCGGATACCCGGGAATCGACTTCCGGAGCCCGGGAAGGGGGGTCGAGAACCCCGAGCCAAGCTTTCGACTCGAAGGCGACTTCGTCATGACGGACGCGTCGCTTTTCGCCGCGGGAGACGTCGTCCGGTTCGGACACTGGGGCTACGTCGACGGCGCGAGGGTACCGCTCGTCGGTCCGCCGCCCTGGGAGCTCGACTGGCCATCGGCCGCGGTCGAGCTCGCGATCCAGAGTGGCGATGGCGGCGCGACACCGCACGTTTCACTGCTGATCGATGGTCACACCGACGAGTGGACGAAAGCCGGTTCATGGAACGACGACGACCGGTACGAGCCTCCGCCGGACGGTCTCTACGTCTACGAAGGCCTGACGCCCGGTCGCCATCAGCTCATCCTCACCGCGGACGGCTATCGCTCGACGATCCTCGAGCTCGGCATCACGCAGGGCGAGACGCGAAAGATCCGCGTGACGATGACGCCGCGTCCCGCGCGCTAGCGCAGCGTGAGCTCGACCGGTGTCGTCTGCTCCGCCGCGATGTCGAAGGCGGCGCTTCCTCCGGTGCCCGTCTCGGGGTTGCGAGCGGTGGCGCGGTAGCTTCCGGGCGCCAGGCGAGGGAACGAGATGCGGCCTTCGCGATCGGTCCTCGGCTCGCCCGTCGCGATGCTTTCGATGCCGTCGCCCGCGAGATCGCGAATCCGTCGCCCGGTCGAGTCACGCACCTCGACGAGCATGCCGCCGATCGGAGAGCCGGACGCATCCGTCACGCGGACCTCGGCCGTGCCGCCCGCGCGGACGATGACCACGAACGGATCTTCGGACTCCTGCGGGATCGAGTTCAACGGGACGGTTCGCGGAGCGTGCGTCGTGGAATGGATGGTAAGCGCTCCGTCGGTCAGGTTCGAGTCGAGCGGGACGAAGACCATGCCATCCTCGCCGGACTCGCCGGCCATCCCGAGCGGGACGCCTCCGGCGACGATCCAGACCGACGCTCGGCTTACGGGCTCTTGCGCCTCGTCCACGATGTGCAGGATCACCTGGCTCTTTCCCACGACGATGTCGCCGACATCAGTCACACCGTCGCCGACTTCGATGTCGGTGAGGATTCGATGACCCGCGTTACCGACGATACGAATCATGTAGCTCCCCGGGGCCAGGGACTCGAACTGGAAGGCGCCGTCTTCATCGATCGCAGTCTCGAGCGGACGCATCGCCATCATCCGTTCCAGAGCCGTGGCTTCGACGGTCGGCGTGCGTGACAGCCAGGCGAGCGAGCGGTGTAGCGGCTCGTTGTTCGCATCGAGCGCGCGGCCGACGAGCAAGCCGCCCGGCCATTCGAGGTCGATGCGGGCTTCGCGTACGTCCGGAACGCGGATGTCGATGAATACCGGGACATGCCGGCGATCCGCCATGACGAACACGGTCGCGGGGCCGGGCTGCACGCCGTCGAAGCGGAAACGCCCCGCTTCGTCCGTGACGGCGCTTCGCATCCCGTCGAGGAGCCCGCCGCCGTCGTCGGCGTTGGCGGCGAGCTGCAACGGCGTATCGGGAACGATCTCGCCGCGGCGAAGCAAACGACCCGTGAGGATGACGCCTGTGATCTCTCCACCGAGGTCGATCCGCATTCGGGGCTCGTCGCCGGTGATCTCGAACTTGTGGCTGATCGGGACCAGCCCCGACCGGATCTCGTCGGGGGACCCGGCGATGAGCATGTATCGTCCGGGTGCGAGGCCGGGGATCTCGTAGTTGCCGTTCTCGTCGGCCTTGGCGTCGAGCTCGCGCATACCTTCGAAGTCGATGCCGCGAAGGCCCGCGTTCGGGAGCGGGACGCCCGGCTCCTGGAACACGGTCCCGAAGACCGTCGTCCCTTCGCCGAACGTGATCGTGACGTACGCTTCGCCGCCTTCTTCGACGCGCACGACATCCGAGACGGCGGGCGCGCGAGCTCCATCGACGGCCGTCACGCGGTACTCACCGGCGGAGACGCCGAGCTCGAACGTGCCGTCCACGCCGGTGCGCACCATGCCGCCGACCGCTCCCGACCCGACGGGAGCTTCGGTAGCGCTCATGGCACCGGCACGAGAGGGGGCCTCGCCCTCGCCGGCCCGCGTCGCCGAGACGAACGCGGCGACCACGGGATCGCCCACTGCGTCGAGAACTTCGCCGCGAATCTTCGCCAGTCGGGTCAGCTCGATGCGGAGGTCTTCATGACCGCGCTCGGCGTAGAAGAGCCTGCCGACGAACCCGTCGGCCTTCACGTTCAGAACCACGGGGCCGTTCTCGTCGGCGACACGGATGCGGAAGCGACCGTCGAGCCGCGTGTATTCCTTTATGTTCCAGACGGGATCGTTGGTGACGACGGTGAGGCTGGCCCCTTGGACCGGTGCGCCATCCGCCTTCTCGACGACGAGCCCGCTGACGAAGAGCTCGGTCTCGGAAGCGGATCGATCGGCCTTCGTGGAGGGGCGCGGGAGGCGCGGCAGATCGGGGGTGGCGTCGGTGCGGCGTGATGAATGGGTCGCACGCTCCGGCGACCCGTCTCCTGCGTCAGAATCGGCGGTCGGCCTCTCCGCGTGCTCGGGTCCCGGCTCGCCGCGAAACACGAACAGGGCGAGGAAGACCGCGACGAAGACCACCAGCCCGAGCGCGATCACCATGCGTAGCGTTCTGTCCATGGTTCCGCCTCCGCAATGCGTGCGACTCGCGTCGCAAGACGATCAGAACGGGTCGCCGAGGAACAGGTACAGCGTGCGGTTGCCGCCCTCGGCGATGCCGCCGCCGATGTAGATCGGGCCGAGCAGAGTGTCGGCGCCGACCCACAGGCTGCCGGCGGCTTGCAGACTGTCGAACGTGCGCGACTCGCCGTCGGGCCAGGCGTTGCCGAGCTCGATGGATCCGCCCAGATAGACGGGCATCGAGACCGGACTCGCGACGTCGCGTCCGAACATGCGGTAGTAGAAGATCGATCGCGCCAGCGCGATGTCGTCGCCCGAGAGCTCGCGGAACTGATAGCCCGAGAGATTGAGGAAGCCACCGAGCGGGAGCAATCCCTGCGGCACCGAGTCGCCGTCGATGTTCGATGCGCCCGAGAGGCCGAAGATACCGGTCATCCGTCCGTAGCTGTGGGTGGTGATCGCTTCGGCGGACGCGACCTGGAAGTCCGCGTCGCTTCCGAAGCTGCTGTCTTCCATCTCCCACTCGAAGATCGCGCCCTGGCCGCTCCGCGGGAAGAAGGCTCGATCGAGCGTGTCGAGTGTGAAGCGCGCGAACAACGCGCCCGAGTCGAAGTCGCCGCTGATGTTCTCGAGGCCGACCTGCGTGTCGACGTCGCCGAGGCCGCGAACGTACCCGGCCCGGAGCTCGCCCCAGTTCCCGAAGACGCGGCCTCCGGAGACGATGGCGCGGGCCTCCTCGATCTGGAGCTCGGTCACGATGTCGCCGTCCGAGAAGAGGTTCAGGTTCTGCTCGGTGTAATCGATCTGGCCGTCGACGAACCAGCGCTGCAGCGGATCGAGCGGCTGATAGATCTCGGCGAGGGCCTGCAGGGTTTCGCCGAAGCTCGCGCGCAATCGCAGCTCGCCGCCGAGCGGATTGATGCCGGGGCGCCGATACTCGACGCCGAACGTGTAGCTGTTCTGGCCATCGAAGTCGTCCTCGAGCCGGATTCCGAGGCGGATCCTGCCGAGCGTGGCGCGATCCCCCTTGGCGCGGATCACGACGATCGTCTCCCCGCGTTCCTCGATGACCTCGTACGTCACGGCATTGAAGGCCGACATCGAGTAGAGATCGGTCATCGCTCGGCGGAGCTTCTCCTCGTCGAGCACGTCGCCGGGCTTCTGGCCGAGCCTGCGGCGGATCGACTCGTCGCCGAGCCACGATCCGTTCTCGATCTCGATGCGGGAGATGATGCGTTCGGGCTGGACGGGTTCCGCGGTGCGGGCGCTTTCCCACGCGAGGTAATCCTCGGCCGGGATTCCGAGCGGTTCCAGTCGATCGCGTACCGTTTCCGCCACGGCGAGCCCGGCATCGATCGCGATTCCGACCTTCTCGAACCCGCCGGTCGCGACGCCTTCCAGCTCGGGCTGCAGCAGGATCTCGTTCTCGCGGATGTCGTCGAGGGTGGCCTCGACGTTGCGGCGCGTCGTCATCTTGATGACCTGATCCATGGCCTTCAAGAACGAGTCGATCTCGCCGCGCTTGTGGAACGGCGATCCGACGTCGACCACGATGAGCACGTCGACTCCCATCGTGCGCATGACGCTGACCGGGACGTTGTTGGCCATGCCGCCGTCGACGAGGAGCCGCCCCTGGGTTTCGGTCGGCGGGAGAAGGCCCGGCACCGCCATGCTGGCGTAGATGGCACGGGCGAGCGCGCCGCGTTGCAGCACGACCTCGTCGCCGGTCTCGAAGTCGGTGGTCACGGACGCGAAGGGCACGGGCAGCTTGTCGAAGTCGAGCACGCCGGAGCTGCCGCCCGTGAGACGCTCGATGAGCTGGAGCAGCCGCTGCGCGGGGACGAGGCTTTCCGGCAGCGTCAGGCGTCCGCCCTTGCCGAGACCGATCCCGTACCGTACGAGGAAGTCGCGGTCGAACTGCTTCTCGCGGAACGGTTCTTCGGTACGCTCCTTAGCCGGGGAGAAGATGAGATCCCAGTCGGTATCTTCGAGGACGCTGCGGATCTCGGCGACCGACATGCCGGACGCGTACAGGCCGCCGATGAAGGCGCCCATGCTGGTGCCGGCCACCGCGTCGACCGGGATGCGAAGCTCTTCGAGGGTCTCGAGGACGCCGAGGTGGGCTCCGCCGCGCGCGCCGCCGCCGCCGAGCACCAGACCGACCTTCAGGCGAGACCCGGACTGCGGTTGCGCGATGATTTCCTGAGGCGGGTTGCTTTGCGTCGCTTCCTCGGCACGGGCCGCCTCCTCCTGCGCGCGGACCGGCATCGCGGTCCATCCGCACACGACGAGGAGCGCCAGCAGTGCGAGCCCGATCGGGCTCGAGCTTGTCCCGTGCCTCGGGGTCACGTTACGAATCCGTGCGGCAGAAGCACGAGCCGGGGATCTCGATGTCGGCGCGCGCCCAGACCTTCTTGAACTGGCGCTCGCTCTCGGCCGCCTGCTCGACGAGCTCGAGCGCCCGCTGGCACTCGGCCATCCCATGCAGGGCCCATCCGTTGTTCGGATAGCGCGCGAGGTTCGCGGCGTACACCGCGAGCGCCTCCTCGTAGCGGCCCTGTTCCGTGAGCAGGGCGCCGAGCGCGTGGCGCGCCGGTTCCATCCATCCCCACGGTTCGTCGTAGTTCAGCCTCTTGTCGAGCTCGACGGCGCGCCTCAGGTGAGCGAACGCCTCGTCGTGGTTCCCGGCCCGGTACGCGATCTCTCCCGCGAGCACCTGGTCGGCCACGGCGAGGATGTCGGAGACGGCGTTGTTGAACAGGAGGCGCGTCGAGGGAACGGAAGCTCGTGCATCGGCGAACTTCTGCTGCTCGGCGAGGGCTTCGTCGACGCGACCGAGCGCCGCCAGCGCCACGCCGCGCGCGTAGTGGTGCACGGCGCGGGTCGCGAGGAGCTCGTCGGCCGGCTCCGGCTCGGCGAGGATCTGGTCCCACATGCCGAAGCGGATCATGACGTGGTACGGCGTCGCCACGAAGATATCGAGGAAGTCGATCGCCTCCATGAGGTAGTCCTCGGGGATCTCGGTGACGAGCTTGCGGGCGTACTCGAGGGCGAGCTCGCTCTGTCCGTCCCACATCGCTCCGTACGCGACGAAGTGATGGTTGTGCAGCCGGTAGAGCGTGTAGAAGTTGTGGCGTCCGCCGTGAAGAACGTACGCGTCGTCGACGTCGACCGCCTCCACGTTCGTGCGGATCACGTCTTCGTAACGACCCGTCCACACGTAGATGTGGCTCGGCATGTGGATGAGATGTCCGAGGCCGGGGGTGAGCGCCTCGAGGTTGCGCGCGGCCGGGAGTGCCTTCTCGACTTCGGGGCCGGCTTCCATCGCGTGGATGTAGAGATGGCACAGCGCGGGGTGGTCGGGCCATCGCTCGAGAGAGGGCTCGAGCACGGCGCGGATCTCGGTCACGACGTCCGCCGGCTCGCCCTCGGGGCTCCAGAGCTTCCACGGCTTCAGCATCATGAGCGACTCGGCCGTGAGGGCGGCCACGTGCTCGTTGTCGGGATGGTTGGCGAAGACCTTCCGCATCTCTGCGGCGTACGCGGCCTCGATCGGCGGGCGCGGGCTCGGCTCGCGCGACGGGTAGCGCGCGCGAAGAGCGTCGATGAGATCCCGCTCCACGGGGGTCACGCGCAAGGCGGCGCCGATCGCGCTCTGCAGCGCGTCGTAGGCGGCGGCCGTCGTCTCGGGCGACATCTCGGTGTTGTTGTAGTTGGGGCCGGCGGCGTAGGCGATTCCCCAGTACGCCATCGCGCATCCCGGATCGATCTCGGTCACGCGCTCGAAGCAGACGATCGCTTCCTCGTGGTTGAACCCGTAGGTCAGCGCGAGTCCGCGATCGAACCAGAGCTGGGCTTCGTTCGACTGCGTGGATACGTCCATGTGGACGTCGCCGATCTGGTAGTAGAGGGGCGTTTCCTCGGTCTTCGAGGTCGTCTGGCATCCGACCGCGACGACGATCGCGAGGCTGAGCAGAGAGAAGGAGCGCATCGGTACCGTCCTCCGTGCGGGATCTTGCGTCGGCGCGGACCGGCGGTCGGTCCGCGCTCGCCATCATGCCTCTGCGCCGCCGAGAAGTCGACCGCTTCGGAGGAGATGTGCGGTCCTTGCGGCCTAACCCCGGCTCGCGAGGACGGCGTCGGCCGCGGCCCGGCCGCTGCGCAGCGCACCGTCGATCGAGGGGTCGGTGAGGTGGTCGCCACAGACGATGGCCATGTCGCTCGAGCGCGCCGCGTCTCCCGTGCCGCCGCCGCCGAGGCGCGGAAGCGCGTGCGGGATCCGGTAGGCGCGCAGGAATCGCCAGGCGTCGACTTCCTCGCGGCCGCACCATGCACCGAGCTCGCCGCGGACGGTCTTGTCGAGGGCTTCGTCGTCGGGGTCGTGCGTTCCGAGGAGGCTCACCGAGACGAGTGCCGAGCCCTCGGGCGCATAGTCCGACGACAGGTCGCTCGGGACGCACACGTGATTGACGATGCCCTGGCCCTCGCCGCGCAGCAGCAGGATGTTCTCGCCGATCGGCGATCGCGGCGCCGCGTAGTAGACGGTCGTCGTGGCGTTCCATTCGACGGACGGGAGATCGGGGAGCAGCTTCCGCGCCGCGTCCGCGTCGACGGCCAGAACGACCTGACTCGCCTCGATCCTTTCTCCGTCCTTCGTGTGTACGGCGTTCTTCTCGATTCGCTCGACGGGCGTGCCGGTGCGGACCGTGCCTTCGGGAAGCGCGGCTGCCATCTGCTCGGGGATCGCGCCCATGCCCTTGCGGGGAAGGGCGGCGTGCCCGCGCGCGAACATCGCGAAGACGAACTCGAAGAACCAGCTCGGCGTGTCGAGCGGCCGCTCGAGGAAGACCCCTCCGAAGAACGGTCGCAGGAAGCGTTCGATCAGGCCGCTCGAGAGACCACGCTCCTGGAGATAGGCGAGCGTGGTCGGAGCGGCGTCGTCACGCCTGGGGTGCTCTTTCGACAGGATCGACGAGCGCATGCGGGCCATGCGGGGCCCATCGGCGAGGGAAGCCACGGGGGCGAGAATCGAGCCGAGTGCCGCGAAGGGCTTCTTCCAGGGATCGGCGAAGCGGTAGCGGCGAGAGCCGATCTGGATCAGCGCTCCCGGGTAGAAAGGCTCGAGGGCGAGGCCGGCGTAGTCGAGCTCGTCGCGGGCCGTCGGGTACGCGGTGAGGAGCACCTGGAAGCCGCGGTCGAGACGGAATCCGTCGACGAGGTCGGTTCGGACGCGTCCGCCGACAGCGTCCGAGGCTTCGAGGACGAGAACCGGGATTCCGGTACGGTGGAGGGAGCGGGCACAGGAAAGACCCGCGAGCCCGCCGCCCACGACGACCACCGGAGCAGGGTGCGAATTCGCCGCCGACGGCGGGCTCGGGTTTTCGGAATCAACGTTTGGCAAGGATCGATTCCTCTCACGGTTTCGCCGCGGCTTCGAAAGCGGATTCACGGTTCCGACTTTCTCTCCCCCGGTGGATCTGCCAGAATTGCGGGCCGTCGATGTCGTTCGCTGCCGTGCAATCCCCGGAGGAAATGATGTGACAATCCTATCTTTTTCGAAGCGAGCGCTTTACGTGATCCTGGCGAGCCCCGTCGTGCTGACGGCCGTCGGATGCGGAGGCGGCGGGTCGGGAGAGGCTTCCGGAGAAAAATCCGGCGGGGACGGTGAGCTGCGGATGAAGTTCGGTCCGTCCGAGACCGTCTTCCAGAAGAAGTGAGGCGACCTTGCTGACGCGGATCTCCCGGATGCCGATGCTGTTCGCCGTCGTGGGCGTCGCGATCGTCGTGTCGTTCGACCCGTGGCCCCTGCGCCTCCTCGGTGGGCTGGCGGCGCTTTGCGGTGCGTGGGTGTCCGGGGTGATGGACGGTCACGAGCACCTGCGCCGCAAGAATCCCGAGGCGTACCAGGCGTTTCGCTGAGCGCCTGGCACCGAGCAGGACGGTCCGTCCTGCTAGACCCTAGAGCAGCGCGCGCTGCATCATCTCGACGAAGCGCTCCTTACCGGCCTTGCCCTCCTGGCGGTCGACGATCTTGCCCTCGCGATCGATCGCGAGCGTGACGGGAATCGGGCCCGGGATCCCGAAGTGCTCGTTGATCTCGTCGTAGTCGGGGGCATCGAAGACCAGCACGGGCACGTCCATGTCGCGCGACGCCGTGAACTCGCCGAGCTTCGACAGGGCGGTCTCGCGCGTCTCTCCGGGGATCATGAGGTCGTAGGAGATCGTGACCACACGGCCTCCCTTCTCCGCGAAGTCGCGACCCGTCTCGATCAGCTCCGGCAGCTCGGCGACGCACGGTACGCACCAGATCGCCCAGAAGTTCAGCAGGACCGCCTCGCCGCGGTACTCTTCGAGCGCGCTGACGAGCGCGGGAAGATCGACGAAGGTGATGTCGGCGCCGGTGCCGCTCGGCGTGGCGTCCGTCGAGTCGCCCGACCCGCAGCCGGTCGAGCCGAGGAGCAGGATGGCGATCGCCGCGATTCGCGCGAAGGCGAAACCGTTCGTTCGAAGCATGAGAAGACTCCAGGGGACGGGAAAGCGAAGGTCCGACCTCATGGGCCGGACGCCGACAAAAGAATAACGGCCCGATGGCGGGTCTGCCACCGGGCCGCTTGCAGCGACTCTCAGGATTCGATCGGGCTACGCTCGTTGTCGGATCGTCGCGTAGCCCTTCGGGTGGTGCTTCGTTCAAGTGTGGCTCGGCCGAACCGGCCGAGCGATCAGCGCTTGATGCTTCAGCCGTACGGCTTCGTCGAGGACGTCGTGACCGGCTTCGAAGCGAGAAGCTGATCGACCGCGGTCTTGACGTAGGCGTTCGCATCGACACCCTTCGCATCGCGCGGGTCGTCGTCGAGCGCGCCCGCGTAGGAGAGCGTGCCGTCGGCCGCGACCACGTAGCAGTGCGGCGTCGTCTTCGCGCCGAACAGGTCGGTCACCTTGTTGCCGTGGTCGACGTAGATCGGGAACTTCACGCTGTTCTTCTCGAGGTGCTTCTTGATCCGCGTGTAGCCGGCGGCCTTGTCCGCGATCTCTCGCTGGTTCGCGGCGATGGTGACCATCTCGACGCCCTTCGACGCGTACATCGCGTGGAGCTTCTTGAGCTTCGGCTCGGCGTTCTTCAGGTACGGGCAGCTGTCCGACCAGAAGGTGACGACGACGACCTTGCCGCGCAGGTCGGCGAAGGACTTCGTCTTGCCGTCGATGGTCGTCATCGACAGTTTTCCGGGGATCTTCTTGCCGAGCGCGAGCTTCGTGAGGGCCGAGTCGCCCTTCTGCTGTCCGAAGCTGTCGCTCTGGGCGTGGGCCACGCCGGCGGCGATCATCAAGATCGAGGCCAGCAGCAGTGCCTGTCGCATTCGAATGCTCCTTTGTCTCTCGAGAACGGATGCCAGAGTTCGGATCCTTACCCGGAGGGGCGTCCACCGGGACGGACCCTCTCCGGGGCTATCTTCGCTCCGAAGGGCCCCGGAGATGCCGGATGCTTTGAGGAATCGTCGTAGCCGGTCCGGTGATTTCGCACAACCGCTTTCGTGGTAATCTCTTGGCATGATGATCGACACGCACTGTCATCTGGCGGATGACGACTTCGGACCGGATCGGGAGGCCGTGATCGAGCGGGCCCGGGCCGGTGGGGTCCGGCACGCGCTGGTGATGGGCGAGAATCTCGAGGACAACCGCCGCGTCCTGGGGCTCGATCCGGCGGCGGGATTCGTGCTGCCGTGCGCCGGGCATTATCCGAGCGAGCTCGACCCGGGGATGGCCGACGAGACCGAGGCCCTCATCCGGGAGAACCGGGACCGGCTCGTGGCGATCGGCGAGGTGGGCATCGATCATCGGATCACCGAAGACCCGGCCGACTGGGAGATCCAGCACGCGCTCTTCCTGAAGTTCGCCGCCCTCGGTGCCGAGCTCGATCTGCCGCTCAGCGTGCACTCGCGATCGGCGGGCCGGCACGCGATCGCGCTGCTGCTCGATTCGCCCGCGCGGAAGGTCGTGATGCACGCCTTCGACGGGAAGTACGGCTCGGCGATTCCCGCGGTGGAGGCCGGCTTCTTCTTCTCGGTGCCGCCGTCGATCGTCCGCTCGCGGCAGAAGCAGAAGCTCGTGAAGAATCTCCCGCTCTCGTGCCTGTTGCTCGAGAGCGATGCCCCGGTGCTCGGGCCGGAGCCCGACGAACGCAACGAGCCGGCGAACATCCGTCGTTCGGCCGATGCGATCGCGGAGCTGCACGGCGTGAGCGTCGACGAGGTGGCCGAGACGACGACGCACAATGCGGTGCGGCTGTTCGGGCTCGCGTGAGCATGCCGGTCGCAGTGGCTGTCGGCGAGCGCGGATACTAAGATGCGGCGCTTCCCCCACGGCGCCGAGGCGTGAAACGATGACGACCCCAGCGAAGAGCAAGACGAACGATCGCAGGCACCGCGACGTCGATTGGTACCGCCTTCCCGAGTACTACGACATCGTGTTCGAAGAGGGCACGCTTCGCGAAGCGGACTTCCTCGAAGGCGTCGCCGAACGATTCGGCCGGCGCGAGGCGGGGCGCCGCGTGCTCGAGCCCGCGTGCGGAAGCGGTCGGCTGCTCCTCGAGCTCGCGCGGAGGGGGTGGGACGCGACCGGGTTCGACGCGAGCCCGGACATGCTCGCGTACGCCGCTCGCCGATGCCGGGAAGCGAGCGTCGACGTTCGGCTCGACGAGGGACGCATGGAGTCGTTCGTCTACGACGACGTCCCCGGCTTCGATCTCGCCTTCTGCCTCGTCAGCACGTTCAAGTATCTCGTCGATCCGGCCCACGTGCGAGGACACTTCCGGTGCATGGCCGATGCGCTCGTCGACGAGGGCCTGTACGTGCTCGGGTTGCACCTCTCGGAGTACGAGAACCGTTCCCGCTCGCGCGAGCGCTGGGTTTCGGAACGGGACGGAACGCGCGTCGTCTCGGTGCTCCAGGGCTGGCCGGCCGATCGCGACTCCCGCACCGAGCAGTGCCGCATCCGGCTGAGCGTCGAGCACGAGGACGCGCCGTCGGGAAGCGAGCCGGCGCGCTACGAGCACCACTTCGAGTTCCGGACGTACGATACGGCCGAGCTCCAGGCGGCGCTCGCGGAGGTTCCCGAGCTCGAGCACGTCGCGACCTTCGACTTCGACTACGACCTCGCGGCCCCGCGAGAGCTGGATGACGAGCAGCTCGATGCCATTCTGATCCTACGAAGGAGGAAGCGTTCGTGAGCACCGACCGCACGTCGCCGTACCCGCGTTTCGAGCTCGAGCTTCCCCCCTGGGCCCTCGAAGAAGTCGGGGATCCCGACGCCGCCTATCCCGACGATGCGTCGCGCATGGATCTGGCGATCCGGCTCGCCCGTCGCAACGTTCGCGAGAAGTGCGGGGGGCCCTTCGGCGCCGCCGTCTTCCGACGTCGCGACGGCCGGCTCGTCGCGCCGGGGATGAATCTCGTGGTCCCGTCCGACTGCTCGGCCGCGCACGCCGAAGTCGTGGCGCTGATGATCGCGCAGCGGCGGCTCGGCACGTTCGACCTCGCGAGCGTCGACGGCGGCTGTGAGCTCGTGACCAGCGTAGAACCGTGCGCGATGTGCCTCGGCGCGATTCCCTGGTCGGGCGTGACGCGTGTCGTGAGCGGCGCCCGCGATGCCGACGCGCGAGCCATCGGGTTCGACGAGGGCGCCAAGCCGGCGGACTGGGCGGCGAGCCTGCGCGAGCGCGATATCGAGGTGACGACCGACGTGCTGCGAGACGAGTCGGCCGCCGTGCTCCGCGAGTATCTCGACGGAGGCGGCCCCGTCTACTGATACGCGGTCTACTGAGCCGCGGTCTGGCGAGTCGTGCTTACCGGTTCTCGGGCGGCGCCGAGACGGCCTGCGTGACGAGCACCGGTCGGTTCATCGCGGTGGTCATCGCGAGGATCGCCGTCATGTAGCACCGCTCTTCGGGGGTCACCCGTCCGATCTTCCACGATCCGCGGTCGCGGCCGCGTTCGAACCGCCACTTCAAGAGCTCGTCGAGCGTGCTCGGGCGCCAGGTCTGCCACGGCTCGGGCCGGAACTGTCGCGCGGCGAGCGTGCCGAAGTACCAGGCTTCGGTATCGAGCTTCGCGGCATTCCACAGCGGCGGCGTGGTCAGGGCATCGCGAGTGGCGTCGTCGGGCGTCGAGGCTCGCTCGTCGACCGGAGTCGTGAGCAGGCGCAGCGCGATCGTGACCTGTTCGGGGCCGCGCGGGCTCGTCTTCGCGAGGTGGGCGTGGAGGAGCGACGACGTCTTCGATTCGATCTCGAGGCTGCGCGCGCTCTCGGCGGCGAGTGCGGCCCAGGCCAGCGAGCCGGCGTCGATCGGATCGGCGGGGTTGAGCTCGGCGGCGAGGTACACGTCGAGGGCGGCCATCGCACGCGTGGCCGAGTCCCGCAGGATCTCGAGATGGTCGTTGCGCTGCAGGGCCTCGAGGATCGCGATCGTCGCGACACAGTGGTCGCGCAGGAATCGGTGCGGATCCTTCGGATCTCCGAAAGCGCCGTCCGGCTTCTGCTGTCCACCGAGCCAGGCGAGCGCGGCCGTGACCGGGCTCTGGTACTTGCCGTCGCGATGGAGATAGCCGAGGCGGTGATACACGACCAGCGCGGCCGCGGTCAGCCCGACCGACGTCACGCGGCGCGTCTCGCCTTCCCAGTAGGCGCCGTCTTCACCGAGCTTCTTCGTCAGCCACTGGAGCGCGTACTCGACGGCGACGGTCGCGTCGAGGAACTCCTCGCGATCGCCGGTCGGACCCGCGGCGATCGCACCGGCGATGGCGCGCTCGAGCGGCGGGTCGGCGTCGAGAATCTGCTTCCACCGGGCCTCGCGGTCGCCGGCGCTCTCGGTCTTCGTCTCGGCCGCGTCCTGAATCGGAGCGGCGCTCGCGGTGCTGCTCACGACGAGCATGCAGCCACAGAGAATCCAGTGGAAGAAGGTCTGGCTCACGGGTCGAACGTCTCCGGTAGAGTCTCGGGATGAGCCCCCATTCTACCGCGGGCGCCGCCGGCATTCCAGACGGAGGGCGGGGCCTGAGCACTCGGTTCGCCCGGGACGGCCTAGTCGCGCGGGAGGCCAAAAAGGCGGTGGTGATCGGCCTTCTCGTGGCAGGCCATGCAGGAGGCCACCCGACCCGCGGACGTGACGCTCTTCCCGTCGGGCGTCACCGTTCCGTACACCCAGCCTTCGTCGGTGCTCTCGGCCGGGGCCTTCTCATCCCGATAGAGGATGAACAGGGGGCCTTGGCGCGCGGCATCCCAGATTTTGCCGTCGGCTTCCGCCGTCCACTGTCGCTCGATGTAGGCGTCGGCGTCGTGCGTGATCCGGTGGGCGGCGGCCGGCTTGGGATGCCACGACTGCTTCACCACGACCTGGTCGCGGGGAATCGCCGGCGGGTCCTTCTTCCGGCCGAGCGACACGTACTCGTTTCGTCGCTTAGCGTAGAGGAAGTACAGCTTGCGGCCGTGGGGGGACTTCTCCTTGGCCGCGCTCATGCGGGCCTTCGGGGTCGGGGCCCAGCACAGCGTGGGTGCCCAGCGGATCGCATCGTCCGCGAGGTGGTATTTGCGGTAGGAGGCGGCGATCTCGAGGAGCCGCGGATGGAATCGAGGGTCGTTCACCTCGGCGGTGGCCGGGGCGGCGGGCTTCGCCTCGTCGCCGGGAGCGCCTGTGCCCTTGCCGGTGGGAGCCTCGGTCGTGGGCGGATCCGTCGGGGGAGCGGCCTCGAGCTGCGGGGCCGACCCCGCGAAGATCCACAGAAGGGTGAATAGCGCGGCGGTACCTGCGAATGCGGTCGGAATGAGATTCTTCATGGCCTCATTGTGCACGATTCCGGGGGAGGCTTCCGTAACGGCCTCGTAACTCCGGTCTGGCGCGTTCCTTTGCCGATCCTATATGCTGGGTAAGACCTAATTCTGACGGAGGCGATGTCATGAACAGCGAGAGCGGAGCGTTGAAGTGGGTGGTTCTGGGGGTTCTGGTGCTTCTGGTCCTCGTCGGGATCTGGGCCATGCGCCGGTCTATGGTGCAGCAGGAGCACGCCCGAGCCCAGGCTGAGATGTCGATGCAGCAGGCCGAGCACTACCGCCAGATCGCGGAAGAAGAACGTCGCCGCGCCGAGTCCGACCGGGCCCGCCGCCGCGAGCTCCAGCACCAGTAGCGGCCGAGCCCCGGCCTCTGAGACGGCTCCCGAGAGGACCGGCCGAAAATGCCTCAACGGCCGGCCTCGGGATCCGTAGATCAGGGCTGGAGCGACTTCATGGCCCGAAACGACCCTGACCGAACCACCGATCGAAAGCCGACCGACGCCGAGCTGGCGATCCTGAGAATCCTCTGGGATCGCGGTCCGAGCACCGTCCGGCAGGTGCACGACGTCCTCAAATCGACGCGCGACGTGGGCCTCACGACGGTCCTGAAGACCCTCCAGATCATGACGGACAAGGGCCACGTCCGCCGCGACGTCTCGCGGCGCACCCACGTCTACGAGGCCCAGGCGAGCGAGGAGCAGACGCAGCGTCAGCTCCTGCGCGATCTGGCCGATCGAGCCTTCCGTGGCTCCGCCAAGCAGCTCGTCATGCAGGCCCTCTCCTCGCGCAAGGCGACGCGCGAGGATCTCGCGGAGATCCGGGAGATCCTCGACGAGCTCGAGAAGGGCGATGACAAACCGATGGAGAACGGCGCATGAAGGTCGGGCACGAGCGGGTCTCGGTGGCGATGAAGTCTCTCGCAAGAATGCTCCTCGTGGCGATCGCGGTCACGAGCCTTCTGGCATCGGCGCCGGCCCGAGCCGAGCAACGCCCCGGCGATCTGCTCGGTAACGTCGTGCGCGTCCTCGAGCGGAGCTACTTCGATCGGACGTTCCGCGAGCAGAGCCTGCAGCCGCTCGCGCGACGGGCGATGCAGAGCGCGCGCTCCTCGCGAACCTTCGAGGAAGAGCGCGAGGTGATCCACGACTTTCTCTCGAACATTCCGACGTCGCATCTGGCGTTGATCTCGCGGCAGGGCTACGAGGGGCTCATGGCCGAGCTCGACAACCGCGAGCGACCGACGTTCGGCTTCGGCATGGTCAATCTCGAGGGCGCTTACTTCGTGTCGAGCCTTCTCGAAGACGGCGCGGCCGCGAAGGCGGGGCTGCGCCGCGGCGATCGCGTGATCCGCGTGGACGGCGTTCCCATTGCCGAGAGCGAGCGACTCGACTGGCGCACCGACGACGCCGCCCTCCCGGATCCGCCCAAGCATTCGCTGCGATGCAGCCGCGGCGACTCCGTGGAGCTTGTCGTCGAGCGCGAGCCGGGTCGGTTCGGCCGACTCGAGATCCGTGCGGAGCGCGACTCGGCGTTTCGCGCCGCGACCCGCAGCGTCCGCGAGATCGAGCGCCGAGGCAAGAAGGTCGGCTACGTGCACTTCTGGTACATGCATCACCACGGTCTCGGGAAGCTGCTGCGCGGACTGATCGAAGATCGCTTCTCCGACTGCGACGCGTTGGTCCTGGACCTGCGCGGCCGCGGCGGCAGCACATGGGCCGTGACGTCCGTCCTGGCCGTGCTCGACTGGGCCGAGCGGGAATGGGGCCGACCGGTGGTGGCACTGATCGACCGCGGGACGCGCAGCGCGAAGGAGATCCTGGCGTACGAGCTGCGTCGTCAGCGGCTCGCCACGCTCGTCGGCGATCGCACGCCGGGCGCGGTCATCCCGGCCACCTTCCGGGACGTCGGTTTCGGGGCGGTGCTGATGTTCCCGTCGTTCTCGCTCGGTTCCTACACGGATCGACTCGAGGGTCAGGGCGTCGCGCCCGACATCCGCGTGCCGGATCGCCTCCCGTACGCGAACGGCCGGGATCCGATCCTCGAAGCGGGCCTCGACTACCTCACCGCCCCGCGTCGCCGCTCGATCTGACTCGCCCCTTCCGCGTCCCCGCCGCGGCGACTACAATGACCGGCCCTCCTCGCCGATTCGGGCGAGCGAGCGATCCGGAATCCCCGACGATGAAGTGGTTCAAGGACGGTCTGTGCTTCGAGTGCACCCGCTGCGGCAATTGCTGCAAGGGCCCCGGGTACGTGTGGGTCAAGGATCGCGAGATCCGCGCGATGGCCGAGCACCTCGACATGGATGTCGACGAGTTCGGACGGCGCTTCCTCAAGCGCTACAAGGGCCGTCTCAGCCTGACGGAGAAGGGGCCCGAGCATCGATGCATTCTGCTCGGCGACGACGACCGCTGCATGGTGTATCCCGTCCGTCCGGACCAGTGCAAGACGTTCCCGTTCTGGCCGCTTCCGGTGAAGCGCCGAGAGGAGTGGGAAGCGCTCAAGGAGTACTGTCCCGGCGTCGACCGCGGACGGCTGTACACGCGAGACGAGATCCGTGACCTCATGGACACCAAGCGATCGCCCGGAGCCTGAGGGCGCCGTCGGCAAGACCGCCGTGAAGGGCGTCCCGACCTTTCGCTTCTCTCGGTGGTTGTTCCTGCGCGCGCTCGCCGTGGTCTACGCGCTCGCGTTCGCGTCCCTCGGCGTCCAGATCACCGGCCTCGTCGGTGAACAGGGGCTTCTTCCCGCGATCGATTTCCTCGATGCCGTCGAAGAGACGTACGCCGCCGAGAGCTACCGCCTCATCCCGACCGTGTTCTGGATCCTGCCCCCGACCGATGTCGCGCTGACCGGCGTCTGCGTGGCCGGCGTGGCCCTCGCGGTCGTGCTCTTCCTCGGGCTCGTTCCGCATCTCGCGCTGCTCGGGCTGTGGGGGCTCTACCTGTCGCTCTACAGCGTCGGGCGCGACTTCCTCGGCTTCCAGTGGGACAGCCTGCTCCTCGAGACGGGATTCCTCGCCCTGTTCCTGGCGCCGCTGCGATGGCGCACGTCGCTGATCCGGGAGGCGGCGCCGTCGTGGATCGGGCTCTCGCTTCTGTGGTTCCTGCTCTTCAAGCTGATGTTCGCGTCGGGCGCGGTGAAGCTCGCGAGCGGCGATCCGGTGTGGCGCGACTTCACGGCGCTCGAGTTCCACTTCGAGACGCAGCCGATTCCGACGGTACTCGGCTGGTACGCGCATCAGTTGCCGGATGCGCTGCTCTCGATCTCGACGTTCGTGATGTTCTTCATCGAGCTCGCGATGCCGTTCGCGCTGTGCGTCCTGATCAGCGAGCGTTTCTATCCGGGCGTGATCCTTCGCACGATCCGCAACGTCGCGTTCGCGGGCTTCGCGATCCTCATGCTCGCGATCGCCGCCACCGGGAACTACGGCATCTTCAATCTGCTGACGCTGGCGCTCGCGATCCTGATGGTCGACGATCGGACCTGGGCGAGCGTCGTGCCCCGGCCGGTGCGCGCCGGCCTCGGGCTCGATCGCGTACCGCCGTCGCCGAGCCGTGCGGCCCTGGCGACGGTCGCGTACGGTGCGGTGGCGGTCGGGCTCGTCGCGGTGTCGGCGACCTTCTTCGGGCTGCGGCTGTTCCGGGTGGAGGATCCGGGGATCGTCCAGTCCGTTCGCCGCGTGGTCGCGCCATTCGCGAGCCTCAACACGTACGGTCTGTTCGCGAACATGACGGTCGAGCGGCCCGAGATCCGCATCGAGGGAAGCGCCGACGGCGTCGAGTGGAAGGAGTACGAGTTCCGCTACAAACCCGGGGATGCCTCACATAAGCCCCCGTTCGTGGCGCCGCACATGCCACGCCTCGACTGGCAGATGTGGTTCGCGGCGCTCGAGTACCGCGCCTCTCCCGATCAGCGCCGTAGCACGCGCTGGTACAAGTCGCTCCTCGAGGCGATCTTCGAGAATCGAGCGCCCGTCCTGGAGCTCTTCGCGGTGAACCCCTTCCCGGACGAGCCCCCGCGATTCCTGCGCAGCACCGTCGCGAGCTACCGCTTCTCGTCCCCCGAGGAGCGGAGGGAGTCGGGAGACTGGTGGACCGTCGAGCCCGGCGGGCTGTTCCACGCCGTGATCGAGCGTCCCGACACGAACGGGTGATTTTTTCTGCGAGGGATCCCGGTCCCGCGCGACAATCACTTCCGTACCACGAGCGCGTAGCACGAGGATTCACGACGAGAGGGCCTGACCCGGCGATGGATTCGGCCGAGCGACGATGGCGGGAAGAGGGGTTGCGGCAAGGAGTTCTCGCCGGCGACGAGGCTGCCTGGCGGGCGCTCTACGACCGCGGCTACCCGCGAGTGCACGCGTTCGTCCGCTGCCGCGTCGGGGACGATTCGGCGCTCGCCGACGAGGTCGTCCAGGAGACGTGGATCATCGCGGTCCGCAAGATCGGAAGCTTCGACCCGGCCCGCAGCGCCTTCGAGACGTGGCTGATCGGCATCGCCCGGAACGTACTGCGGAACCACGAGCGCTCCCGATCCCGGCGTGATCGGGTGGAGCGCTCGCTCGACGAGGCGGCATCGGTCGCCGCCGCGAGTCCCGCATCCGGCGCGGCCGATCTCAAGGACCGCGTGGCACGGACGCTGACGTCGCTGTCGTCGCGGTACCAGGCGGTGCTGCGCGCGAAGTACCGAGAACGACTGTCGGTGGCGTCCATCGCGGCGTCGACCGGGCAGACACCGAAGGCCGTCGAGTCGCTGCTCGCGAGGGCGCGGACCGCGTTTCGCGAGACGTTCGGCCGGATCGACCAGGAAGACACGTAGGAATGCAGGCCGAGCCGTGGCGGCGCCGCCGCGGCTCCGAGGACGAGACGATGAACGAGTACGACCGAGACCACGATCGGAATCACGACGCAGAGGAGCCGCTGGTGGAAGGCCTCGACGAGATGGCGCTCGAAGGGTTCGACCTGCCGCCCGCCGATCCGGCGGTGCAGGAGGCGATCTTCGCGCGGACGGCGTCCGTCGTCCGATGGCGTCGCACCCGGCGTCGCGCCGTGCTGGCCGCGGGCTGGCTGATCACCTTCGGGCTCGGTTTCCTCGCGGCTCGTCTCGGCGACGCCGGCGTGACCTCGCCGACGGATGCGACGGGGCCGACCTTCGCGCAGCCGAACGACCCGGTGCGCGACGATGGGGCCGTTCGCGAAGGGCCGATCGTCGCCGAAGCGACGCCGACCACCGAAGAAGACAACGATCCGGTCGAGCTCGAGCTCCGCTCGGACGATCTGGATGACGCAAGCCGCCGAGACCTGTTGCGCCGCGCCGGGGACGAGTATCTCTCGGAGCGAGGTGACGTCGAGTCGGCGATGCGCTGTTACCGCAAGCTGCTGGCGATCGACGAGGCCGGTGACGACCGCGTCTCGCTCGAGCCGGAGGATTCGTGGCTGCTCGTGGCGATGAAGAGCGGACGCTTGTGAGCCGCTCCTCCCGAGGAACGAAAGAAGCAGCCCGAAACGAAGCGAACAAACGAAACCGGAACGAACGGAGGTCCGTGATGAAGACGAAGACGACTGCGATGAAGACGCGGCGTGGCCTGACGATGACGGCGCTGGCCCTGGTGTTGCTGGCCGGTCTGGCGATGGGCGGCGCGGCGGGGGCGAGCTCGCTCGGAAACCTGCCTTCGAACGCCGAGGACGCGATCCGGCTCGCGCTCAAGAGCAATCCGCAGATCGTCCTGGCGGAGGCGAAGGTCCGAACCGCTCAGGCGGAGTTGAACGCCGCGAAGCTCAGCGTCAGCCGCGACATCGCCGAGCTCTTTGCCCGCCGAACGCACATCCATCGGCAGCTCGAGGCGCTCGAGGCGAATCTCGAGCGAACGAAGATGCGCGTCAAGCAGGGCGTCTCGAGCTCGGCCGAGATGCAGGAGGCGATCATCGCGCTCGCCCAGACGAGCGGCGAGCTGCAGGGCTTCGACGCGCAGCTCCGGTATCTGATCGGCGACGGCGGCCGTCGCGTCGACGAGGCGCAGCAGAAGCAGTCGAAACGCCGCACGATCGCGATCCGGCACCGACCGGAGTTCGACCCCGCGCACGAGTCGTGGCTCTCGACGCAGCTGAACGCGAGCTTCGACGACGTCCCCATCTCTGATGCGCTGAAGTACGTCGAAGCTACCGTCGGAGGGAAGATGACGTTCGTCTTCAACGACGAGGTGAAGGAGTACCTCGAGAGCGAGAACGTGCGAGTTTCGATGAGCGAAGCGACGCTTCGCGACGTGCTCTGGATGCTCTCGGACGTGGCGAGCCTCGCGTTCGTGCAGCGGGACTACGGCTTCCGCGTCGTCTGGATGGAGGAGGCGGTGGAGATGAACCTCGCCGCGATCCCGAGCGATCTCAAGGTCAAGGAATACGAGAAGTAGTCGACCCGATCTGCCCCGTCTCTTCCTCGCGCCGCCGGCTCCCTTCCGAACCGGCGGCGCGGACCGTACACTAGGCGTCGGCGGTTTCCCCGGTGGTCACAGCGATCGCCGGGAGGGCCGAGTCGACGGAGGAGACGAACGTGAAGACGCGATACGAGTCTGCGTGGGATACCTACAGCGAGAAGTGGACCGGCGACCCGGGAAGCGCGCTCGGCGACGAGTGGAGCTCCCAGGAATTCTGTGACGGGCTGCACGACCGGTTCCTCGGGCCTCACTACGGCTCGGAATCCACCGTCCTCGAGATCGGTCCGGGCGGCGGCAAGTACAGCTCCCGCGTGGGGCCGCGCTGCGGCAAGCTGATCTGCGCCGACGTCTCGCAGGCGATGCTCGACCGAACGCAGGAACGTCTCGCCGACGCGTGCGACCTGCGCATCCTCAAGCTCGAGGGCTTCGACCTCGAGGGCGTCGAGGACGACTCCATCGACTTCGCGTTCTCGATCGACGTCTTCGTCCACCTCGACCTCGAGGATATCTACGTGTACGTCCGCGAGATGCACCGTGTGCTGCGACCGGGCTCCAAGCTCGTCCTGCACTTCGCGGATCTGCGCTCGACGGCCGGCATGGACCAGTTCCTGCGCGAGGCCGACTTCAACCGAGCGCAGTACAAGGCCATCGGCCGGATCTCGTTCCTGACGCCCGAGATCATCGGGCGCGTTCTCGAGACGGCCGGCTTCGCCATCGAAGAGGTCGACGACACGCTGATCGATCGCGACTTCCTCGTCGTGGCGCGCGCGGCGGAGCGTCCGACCGATCCGGGCGCGGGCGATCGCGTCTCACGCATCCTCGCCCGCACCGGCGCGTCGCGCGTGACGCGAGACCTGCTGACGTGCCTCGGGGAGTCGGTGCGATCCGCTCCCGACCCGAACTACCTCCGCCCCGGTCGATTCGCGATCGCCGGCGAGACCCGCGACGTCGTTGGCGCGCATCCGCCGTCCTTCGTCGGCTTCCCGGTGAGCGTGCCGCCGAACGCGAAGCTCTCGGTGGCCGCCGCCCTGCATCCGGAAGCGGCCGGCAAGTGCGAAGCCGACGTCATCGAGCTCGCCGTCTCGTTCCGGTATCACGACGAGGCCCACGAGCTCGCTCGCGTCGAGATCCGGCCGTCCGACCCCGAGAGCACGGGACGGTGGCACGACCTGGCGATCGACCTCTCGGCGCACGCCGGTCGGATCGGGATGATCCTCCTCGAGACGCGCGTCGACCTCGCCCGCAGCGCGTACGCGTGGGCGGCCTGGGGAGACCCGGCGATCGTCGCGGACGAGTAGCGTCGAAGAGGGCGAAGGGCTTCCGAGTGTGAAGTCGCCGCGGCTCGGCTAGTTCGTGTCGGTGTCGCCCCGCACGTCGAGGACGAGGGCGTTGGTGACGCTGGCCGGCGCATCCGCCGTCGAGGCGTTGTCGAGGATGAAGCCCTGCAGGGTCACCGTGACGACGCGCCGCACACCGTTCGGGAAGTCGAGTAGGACGAACGGCGCCGGCTCGGACGGGAAGTCGGGCGTTCCGAGAGCGCGTGCGTGTCCGAGGTTGTTCCAGGTGCGCAGCGGGTGGTGGATCTTCGGCCCCGCGAGGAACGTCGAGAATCCGGTGACGCCCAGGCGGCGCGGCTGGCGTACGAGGGTCGTCGGATCGGGTCGGTCGAGCCAGGCGTACATCGCGAATCCGGCCGGATCGGGACCTGCCGGAGGCGGCACGATCTCCACGCGGAACGGCTCGTCCTCGGCCAGCAGACGCTCGCGCTTGCGGTCGCCGTGCTCTCCATCGATCAGCAGCACGTCGGCGAGGCCTTCTCCCGCCGCGTTGACCGAGCCGAAGCGCGCCGCGACCTCCGGCAGCAGCTCGTCGGCGCCGAGATCGGTGGCTGAACCCGGTCCTGCGTCGCCGTTGACCGAACGCGGATCGCCCTCGAAGTCGCGCACGCCGAAGGCTTCCTCGTCGTTGCCGCGGTCGACGCACGGCGAGCCGATGCGCAGGCGATAGTCGTTCGAAGGCGCGCTCACGAACATCGGGTCCGCGTCAACGATGTCGGTCCCCGCCGGATACCCGCCGAGCACGAGACTGTGCCGGACGTCCACCTCGACTCCGCTCGTTCGGATCTCGTCGGGCGCATTGCCCCACACCACGCCGTTCGCGAATCGCTTCGATCCGGGAGTGTTCGTGAAGTGAAGGCCGCCGCCGAATTCGGACGTGTTCCGAGCGACGGTGCAGTTCGCGAAGGAGGCGTCGGCTTCGGCGATCGAAAGCCCGCCCCCCGAGAGCCCGGACAGGTTGTCCGCGATGACGCTGTTCGACACGGCGACGTCGCCGCCGGACTGGACATGAAGCCCGCCGCCGTTGCGCATGGCCTCGTTGTCGACGATCCGAACGCGGTCGATGAACGTGCTCGAGTCGTGGAGATAGACACCGCCGCCGTCACCCGAGCACGAGTTGTCCTCGAGGACGGTGTCGATGATCTGGACGGTCGATTGCCACGCGTGGATGCCGCCGCCCGAATCGGTGCTCGTGTTGCCCTCGATCGTGTTGCCTCGAATCTCCACCGACGGAGTGCCTGTGAGGGTGATACCGCCGCCTGTGTTCTCGACGATCCGGTTGTCACGAATCGTCAGGGACGCCGCGTCGAGGGCGTGGATGGCTCCGGTGGACGCGAACACGGTCGCGTTCTCCGCGAGCACGTTCTGCGTGATGACCGCGCTGCTTCCGTCGGCCACGTAGATCGCGCTACCGCGGGAGCGGGCGACGTTCGATCGCATCTCGTTGAGCTCGATCACCGGGCTCGATTCGGATTCGACCCCGATCGCGGCGCCGTGGTCCCCGCGATTCTCGAGGAACGTGTTACCCCGGACGATCGGCGAGCTCTCGTTGGTGCACGAGATGCCGGCGCCGTAGCCGCTGCCGGCCGTCAGACCGATGTTCTCGGCGATGAGGTTCTGCTCGATGAGCGGCGACGAGAGCGTGTCGCACGCGATGCCCGGCCCGATGACGGCTTCGTTCTCGCGGATGACGTTGCCACGGATCACGGGCGAGGACGTCTCGCACACGATGCCGCCGCCGAAGTTGATGCCGGGGAGAAGACGCGTTCCGTTGCCGCCCTCGATGGTGAAGCCTTCGAGGATCGATCCGGGGCCTTCGCCGTTTCGGAACGTGACGCCGCTTCCGGTCTCGACGCGGATGAACGTCTCGCTCGGTCCCTCGACGCTCTTGACGTGGATGGCCTTGCCGAGGAAGTCGACGTTCTCGAGGTAGATGCCGGGGCGGACGAGGATGGTGTCGCCGGCTTCGGCGTTGACGATGCCGTCCTGGATGCGACAAAAGGGGTCGAGCTGTGTGCCGACTCCCGGCCCCGGACACGCGTCGTCATCCACGAACCAGGTCGTGTCGCCCCTCGCCTGTGCTCCGCTGGCCACCAGCACCAGCGTCCATACGATCAGTCCTATCCGCCCGATCGATCTCACCTCCGGCGCCCCCCGGCTCCGTTCGCGTGCTGCCCATCTTACTCGAGATCGCCCCTATCACCACAGTTTCGGACGAAACGCGACGCTCCAGGGTTCCCTCGGAGGATGGGCCCGGATCGCCCATTTGCCTCGATAGGCAAGGGAGGCGCGAGCTTAGAAGAGTTTCACCCGGGTGGTCGATCGGCGCCTTGCGGGGCGATTCACCCCTCGCGGGAGCGGAGATGACGAGCGACGAGCATGGCCATCTCGAGGGCTTGCTCGTAGTTGAGCCGGGGGTCGACCCGCGTGTGGTACGCGCGATCGAGCTCTTCCTCGTCGAGGCCGCGCGCGCCGCCGACGCACTCGGTGACGTTCTCGCCGGTCAGCTCGAAGTGCACGCCGCCGAGATGCGATCCGATCGAGCGATGGATCTCGAAGGCCTTCTCGAGCTCGCCGAGGATGGCGTCGAAGCGCCGCGTCTTGCGACCGCTCGACGTCGAGATCGTGTTGCCGTGCATCGGATCGCAGCACCACAGGACGGTCTTGCCGGTGGCGCGAACCGCCTCGATCAAGGGCGGCAGGTACTCCTCGATCTTCTCGTCACCGAAGCGGTGGATGAGCGTGAGGCGACCCGGCTCGTCGTCGGGATGCAGCCGGTCGAGCAGATCGGTCAGCCACTCGGCGTTCATGCCCGGGCCGACCTTGACGCCGATCGGGTTGCGGATGCCGCGGAAGTACTCGACGTGCGCGCCCCCGGGCTCGGCGGTGCGCATGCCGACCCACGGCAGGTGCGTCGAGAGGTTGAACCATCCGTCGCGCCGCGGAACCTGTCGCGTCTGCGCCTCTTCGTACAGGAGCGCGAGTCCTTCGTGGCTGGTGTAGAAGTTCGCGCGCCGGACGTTGCCCACCCGCTGCTCCAGAACCGCTTCCATGAAGTGGATCGAGTCGCGGATGTTGTCGACGATCTCTTCGTACTCGGCGGCGAGCTGGCTGTGCTGGACGAACGAGAGATCGCAGTACTCGGGGTGGTGCAGGTCCGCGAAGCCTCCCTCGACGAGAGCGCGGATGAAGTTCAGCGTGAGGGCCGCGCGCTCGTAGCCGCGAAGCAGAAGCTGCGGGTCGGGCGTGCGATCGGCGGTCGTGAACGCCTGGCGATTCACGATGTCGCCGCGGTAGCTCGGGAGCTCTTCGTCGCCGCGCGTCTCGGTGTCGGCCGAGCGCGGCTTGGCGTACTGTCCGGCGATACGACCCACGCGCACGACGCGCTTCTTCGTTCCGTGGACGAGCACGAGGCTCATCTGGAGGAGGATCTTCAGCTTGGCCGCGATCTTGTCGGAATCGCAGTCGTCGAAGCTCTCGGCGCAGTCGCCGCCCTGCAGGAGGAAGGCGTCTCCGCGGGCCGCATCGGCGAGCTTGTCCCGCAGCGACTCGACCTCCCACGACGTGATCAGGGGCGGAAGGCACGAGAGCTGGGCGATCACGTTCTCGACCTCGCTCCAGTCCGGATAGACCGGCTGTTGCAAGGCGGGCTTCTCGCGCCAGGACGAGGGCTTCCAGTCGGTGGATGGTTTCGTCGTGCTCACGCCACGCAGTGTATCACTCGATCCAGGCTGCGGGATCTCCTTCGGCTTCAGGAAGGAGGAGGGGCGCGCCGGCCCCGCTCGGGATGCTCCGTCCGATGCGGAGCTTCAAGCTCGCGGCGGATGACCGTCGGCTCGCGAGGGCCTGTGCGAGGGCGCCGAAGGTGAGGCGAGCGTTCACTTCCGACAGCGGGTGGAGCTTCACCGATCCGTGCGCGTCGCGGTAGCGCCAGGCGTCGATCCCGAACGGTCCGCGGTATCCGAGGGCGTGCAGCTTCGCGGCGACGAGACGGGCGGTCTCGGCAAGCCGTGCGTGATCGCGTTCGTCGGCGTCGTCGACGAGGGCCGGCGCGAGGTCGATGCCCTCGAATCGTCCGCATGCGTCGGCGAGCAGGCGGTGGGGCTCCGCGATCTCGGTGTGTCCGTCGTCGTCGATCCGTCCGGTCACCCCGAGATCCTCGACGCGCGGCATCCACGGCTCGAAGATCAGCACGCCATGAAGCGCCAGGCAGCGCTCGGCCAGCTGGCGATGCCCGGCGGGATCGAACCCGCCGGTCCCGTTGGCTCCGATGCGTCCCCGTCCCCGGATCTGTCCGCGGCCGGCCGCCGACAGGGGGAGCTTGAGCACCCAGCGCTCGTCCGGAGAAGCGGTCGCGCCGCCATCGGCCAGATGATCGGCGAGCTCCTCGAGGCACGCGACCGCCCGCGCGCCCGGCAGGGCGAGGTCCTCCCGGAGCGCGAGGGCGAGCGTGCTCGCGCGATGGTTGGCGCGCGAGGCCGCGTCCGCCCGCTCGAGGGCGCGAGCAACCTCGGCCGGATCGTCGACGCCCGGATCGCCGACGCCCCGGGTCCGCAGCCGCGCGACGGCCCGCGTCTCTCCCCACGCGACGACCTCGTCCCTGGACGAGCGCTCGTCGAGCCGGCCGGACACCAGCCGTGGCGTCGGGATCCCATCGATCTCGGGGAGACGTGCCGGGTTCACGGGGACGCGCGTCCACAGCCGATCTTCGCGCGAGTGACCGAGCACGCGGAGCAGGGTGGCGAGCGCCGACACGTGACGCAGCACGGCAGGCGGAAGGTCGAGCCGCGTCGAGCGCGTTCCGACGCCGGCGCGCTCCCGCGCCCATTCGGATTCGCAGTCGAGATTGCCGACGAGGAGGCGTCCCTCGGAGGCGGTCACGAGGCTCCGCGTGCTCGTCCCGGTCGCGGCTGCTCGTTGTGCGTGCCGAGGCGCTCGATGAAGTCGTCGCGCATGCCGGCCCTTCGCCGGGGCTCCTCGCGGAAGGGCTCTCCGCGGGCGAGCTCGGGCCGGAGCGGCCAGGTCACGTTGGCTCGGTACGTGTCCCAGGGAGTCGAGTCGGCCTCGGTCCAGCGCTCGAGCCACGTCCATCCGAAGCGGACGTGCGTGATCTCGTCGGCGTGGACGCGATCGATGACCGCGGCGAGCTCTTCGTCGCCGGCGTCCCGTGCGGCCTGCGCGTAGTCGAGCGTGTGATCGAGGTTCGCGTTCTCGAACGTCAGTCCCATCGCGCACGCGAATCGGAGCGGCGAGGTGATGTCCGGTATCTTCGACCAGAAGTAGCCGCTCACCGGAAAGTCGCCGAAGCTCGCGCCCATCGCTTCGAGTCGAGCGCAGTACATGCGCGTGTGCCGCTGCTCGTCGCGCAGCACGGCGAGGAGCCCGCGGCGAAAGGCGGCCGGCGCTTCCGGAAACGCGAGCAGTGCCCAGGCGAAGAGCTCGGTCGCCTGCAGCTCGTGGTTGGCGAAGGAATGAACGATGCGAAGGCGCTGCTCGACATCCGCCATCGCGCCGATCGCGGGGACGCGCGCTCCCGGCGAGGCGACGATGCGGAGGTTCGCGGGGCGTCCGGGGCCTTCGATGCGGAGGGGCTCGCCCGGATTGCTGTCGTCGAGCGGGCCTTCGGGCGCGCCGAGCTTCACCTCGAGCTCCTCGCTCTCGACGATGGCGCGTGCGTGATCGCGGAGGCTCTCGCTCATTTCTTCGCGAGCTCCTCGAGCACGAACTCCACGTATCGCCGGCGCCAGTCGGCGAGCTCCGCGCGCTCGGGATGCTTCTCGAGAAAGCGCGCGTAGTGCGCGAGGCTCTCGTCGGCCATCTCGCGGAGCCGGGTCGCGGCGAGGGTCTCGATGGTGCCCCGTCGCATCCGGTGGAGATCCCAGAGGAGGTCGTCGCCTCGATGCAGATCGCTTCGATCGATGGGGGCCGGGTCGGGCTCGTCGCAGCGCTCGGGCTCGGAAGGCGTGTCGCCGTCCGCGTCGGTCTCGACGGTATCGTTCAGCGCCTCGACGTACCCGAGCTTCTCGAGATACTCGCGCTCGCGCTGGTCGAGGGCCGGTCGCTCGATACCCTCGACGTGCGACATGTGCTTCTCGGTCGAGATCCGACAGAGCGACTCCGCGAGCGTGTCGAGCGCATCGAGGGTCTTCGTGTCGGCGATCGTCTTCGCCTGCCATTCGAAGCGGGCGCTTTGCATGTCGTAGAGGCGATCCTCGCACGGCACCGCGTCGAGCACTCCGAGGGGGTCCTTCTCGTAGTCGTAGCGAACCTTGCGCCGGACGCGCATCGAGCCGTCCGGGTTGATCCCCATGGCGCGCGGGGCGAGCTGCTGGCCGACGAACTTGTTGCGCGGCCTGCGCAGGCCCTGGACGAGCTTCTTGCCGTCTCGCAGCAGGTAGTGGTGGCTTCCGCCGAACGGGTTGACGCCGTACGCGTGGTCCTTCGCCCAGATGCCTTCCTCGACGCCGCGCCGCAGGCTCTGGCCGTCGACCGCTTCGGGAGGCTCGAGCCCGAGCGTCTCGAGGATCGTCGACGGGATGTCGACGATCTCGACGACGTGGCCTTCCCGAGCGCCGGCGTTGCGGGAGCCGGGAAGCTTCAACAGCAGCGGTACGCGATTGACCTCGTTGTTGATCGTCTTGCCGTGCCCGAGGATGATCCCGTCCTCGAGGAACTGCTCGCCGTGATCGGACGTCACGATGATCAGCGCGTCGTCGAAACGGTCGAGCTCGCGCAGCAGGTCGAACAGCTTACCGATCTCCTCGTCGACGAAGCGGATGCAGGCATCGTATTCGTCGATGACCGCGTCGAGATCGTCGAACTGGTCGAGCTCGAGATAGCGCTGACTCTCGAGCAGGCTCGGCACCAGGAGCGAGGCGTGCGGAACGTCGCGTCCCTGCGGCGTCCCGCGAAACTCTTCGACGAGCCGATCCGGCGCGATGTAGGGACCGTGCGTATCGAACGTGTGGACGAACACGAAGTGGTCTCGGTTCTTGTTGTCGCGAAGCCAGGCGTACAGCTCGTCGCGGTAGCGCTCGAAGCCGTTGTCCGCGACCGACTCCACGCGGTCGTCATCGTAGAGATCGAAGCCCTGGTTGAAGCCGTACGTGGAGTCGACGAGACCGCCGTCGGTGAACGCGGCCGTCGCGAAGCCGTCGCCCTGCAGGACCTCGGCCAGCGTGGTGACGCTCTCCGGCAGCCGGGGCACGGCGGTCGCGTCGTCGAACACGGGCATGAGCATACCGTGCGCCTCGGGGTAGAGACCCGTCAGCATGCTCATGTGCGAGGGCAGGGTGTACGTCGCCTGCGCGTACGCCTCGTCGAACGTGATGGCGCTCTCGGCGGCGAACGCATCCAGGACAGGACTGGTCGGCCGGCCGTAGCCGTAGCAGCCGAGGTGATCCTGGCGCAGCGTGTCGATCGAGATCAGGATCACGACGCGGGGAGGCTCGGGGCGAGAGCACGCGAGCGCGAGGCTGCCGACCAGGAGGAGGAGCGCGAGACGGTGGGGTCGCGGGAACTTCATGTCTGGGGCAAGGTTATCACCCCCCGCGGCGGGCGGAAAGCATCTGGGTCGATCTTGGGTTCGATGAGCATTTTGCAAGACTGAGCCTCTCGATGGGCCGCACGAACCCCAATTTTTGCAAATCGTCATCTATTTTGGGGTCAAAATGCAATTTATGCATGACGAAGGCCCCGGAAAGAGGTATCTAATCCCCCTGAAGAGGGTGGTTGTTCCCCACCGTGCGTTCCCGACCCGTGTACCGCGACGCGAGAGGATCCCGATGACGATGACGGCCGAATCCAAGAAGAAGAAGAAAAAGAAGGACGACACGGGCAACGTCGCCCGCAAGTCCCTGAATCGGGACGAGATCCTGAAAACGATGGCCGACAAGGAGATCCGCTTCCTGCGCCTCCAGTTCACGGACATCATGGGGATCATCAAGAACGTCGAGGTGCCGTACCGTCAGTTCGAGAAGGCGCTGAACGGCGAGATCCTCTTCGATGGCTCGTCGATCGAGGGATTCGCGCGCATCGAGGAGTCGGACATGCTCCTGCGTCCGGACCTCGAGACGTTCGCGATTTTCCCGGCGCGTGACGCGTCGCGCGAGGGAAAGGTGGCGCGCTTGATCTGCGACGTCTACCGCCCGGACATGACGCCGTTCGCGGGATGTCCGCGCCTGACGCTGAAGAAGGCCGTCGCCGAAGCGCGCGCGCTCGGGCTCGAGCCGGTCGCCGGGCCGGAAGCCGAGTTCTTCCTCTTCCAGCGAAACGACAGCGGCGAAGCGACGACGGTCACGCACGACGCGGGCGGCTACTTCGACCTCGCGCCGGTCGACAAGGGCGAGGAGTGCCGACGCGCCATCGTGAACGACCTCGAGGTGATGGGCTTCGAGGTCGAGGCCGCGCACCACGAAGTGGCGCCGGGCCAGCACGAGATCGACTTCAAGTACGAGGACATGATCACGACGGCGGACCACCTGTCCACGTTCCGCTTCATCGTTCGAAAGCGCGCGGTCGACTTCGGTCTTCACGCGACCTTCATGCCGAAGCCGCTCTACGGTGAGAACGGCTCGGGAATGCACGTCCACCAGTCGCTCTTCAAGGACGGCGAGAACGCGTTCTTCAACCCCGAGAAGGAGTGGGAGCTCGACGATATCGCCCTGTGGTACATCGGCGGACTGTTGAAGCACGCCAAGGGTCTGGTGGCCATCACGAACCCGCTCGTCAACTCGTACAAGCGACTCGTGCCGGGCTTCGAGGCGCCGACGCACATCACGTGGTCGGAGCGCAACCGAAGCCCGATGGCGCGCGTTCCGGATCGTCGAGGTGTCGGCACGCGCGTCGAGCTGCGCATGCCGGATCCGTCCGCGAACCCGTATCTCGCCATGGCGGTCATGCTGAAGGCGGGCCTCGACGGAATCGCCAACAAGATCGATCCGGGCCCGCCCGTCAACAAGAACATCTACACGATGAGTCATCGCGAGCGTCGCCGCCTGAAGATCGACAGCCTTCCGGGCGACCTCAACGAAGCGCTCGACGCTCTCGAGAAGGACAAGGTCGTCCTCGAGGCGCTCGGCGAGCACATCGCCGACAACTTCATCGAGGCGAAGCGCAAGGTGTGGCGCGAGTACATCTCGCAGGTCCACCCGTGGGAGGTGAAGCGCTACCTCGCGACGTACTGATCCGACCGGTCGACCCTGAACCGGCTCGACCCTGAAAGAACTGCACGCGACCCCGTCGGGAGCTTCCCGGCGGGGTCGCTTTTTCTCCGTCCCGATGTCGAATCCGGGCCGCTGAGCGGCCTCCCTCGGGCCGGCGGTGCTCTCCTCCCGAGAAAAAAGCTGCAAGAAAACCGTTCCGGGGGGGGCTCTACCTCTTCCGTCAGGGCGCGAGGTCCGGTCTCGGACGCCCGACGCGAAGACGGACCGAAAGGAAAGCCGACATGAAGCTCTCGAACAGCAGCCGTTGGGTTTATGGAATCGTTCTGATCCTCCTGGGCGCCCTGCTCGTGGACGAGGCGGCCGCGCAGCGCGGACGCGGCGGAGGGGGTGGCCGTGGTGGAGCGGGCGCCGGACGAGGCCAGCGCAACGAGGAGCGCGAGACGATCTACTCGATCGTCCGTGTCGGAGACGAGATCCGGATCGTGACGCCCGACGAGATCGAGGGCGTCGCGCGGACCGTGAAGAAGGAGAACACGGCGGAGCTCGACAGCTACAACAACGCCAGGCGCATCGCGCGCTCGAACGGTTCGAGCTTCGACGATCCGAAGCCGAAGGCGAAGCCGTTCAAGGTTCTCGTGAAGTCGGTCGCCGGTCGCCGCGAGGCGGAAGAGGTCCGGCTCAAGTACGAGCAGAAGCTCCTCGCGTCGATGAAGGGGCGCTACGCGATCCTCGAAGTCGATCGCAAGTACCAGGTCGTCACCAAGAAGGAGATCGATTCTCTGAAGCGGAAGCTCGACAGCGAGTACCGCAAGGAGATGGACGAGTTCCGCGAAGGACGTCGCGGCGACAGCGGCGGAGGTCGTTCGGGGCGTCCGCCGCAGCGACCGAACATCCGGATCGTCCCCAAGGCGTTCGAGACCGAGTCCGAAGCGTTCGCCTACGCGGCCGAGCTCGAGAAGAATCGTCCGGCCGGAGCGGGCGAGACGGGACGCCGAGGTCGCGACGGTCGCACGGGTGAGCGTGGCGGTCGCGGTGGTGATGGCGGCCGCGGTGGGGACGGCTTCGGGGGCTGATCAACGCGCCCGCGTGATCCGGAGCCAGCGCTGACTCTGCAGCTCCGAGCCGACTTCGACCTCGAGGCCGAACTGCGCGCACTCCTTCTCGATCCATGAGAGGGAGTGCATCACGCCTCCTCCCGAGTCGGTCTTCTCGATCTTGCCGACCCACTCGTCGCCGATGTACTCCTCCTCGCGCGTGCGGGCGAGAAACACCGATGTCAGAAAGATCCCGTCCGGGGAGGCGTGCTCGGCGAACTCCGCGAGCATCTTGGTGATCATCCACTTCGCGGCGTGGGTCCAGATGCTCCGCGCGAGAACGAAGTCGAACGTCTCGTCGGGGAACTGCCAGTCCTCGTTGTAATGGAGATGGATGGCGTTCGATCCGAGGAGCGCGGCCGCGGTATCGATGCGCTCGCGGACCGGCTCGATCGCGTGGTAGTTCGACGGCTCGATGTAGTGCACGAGCCACCATCCCACTCGGAGGGCGCCGGCGCCCACGTCGAGCACGCGATGGTCGGGCTCGAGGCCGTACTCGATGCAATCGGCGAGCGTCTTCCGGCCGATCTCCTCGAACCATTGCTCGGGCCCGCCCGAGAAGATGTCGGCGTCGAGGATGCCCTGATGGAACTCGTCGAACGAAGCGAGACCGGCCCTGGGATCCTGCGACCCGGAGCAGGCCGGGAGGATTCCGAGCAGGGCGAGCACGGCACCGACGACGAGGCGTTCTCGAATCATGCCGGGCAGTCTACCAGCCGGGCCGGCGGCTGCCACGACCTCGAGCGCGGCCTAGGAATCGCCCCCGGGCTGATCGTCCCACCACCGGCGCCATTCCTCGCTGCTTCGGGGA
>CAZQZX010000020.1:31266-43327 GCA_964597885.1 uncultured Planctomycetota bacterium | reverse complement strand
TCGACGGCGCCAGGGTCGACGCTTCTCGCGTTCCTGACAGCCACGGTGGTTCCCCCACCGCGATGGTATCTTTACCTCAACCAACGGAAAACGTCGAGGCAAGGGAGGTCGCCCTACCTCACTCGGACAATCCAGTTCACGGCAACATTCATCGGGCGAGTCTCGACGTCTCCGCCGGTGACCTTGTGACTGTGACTTCCTGCCGCGTCTGTCCGGAAAGTCCTTACCGTCATCGGCCTCGTCGTCCCGATCGCGCCGGAAAGGCCTCCCTCGATTCGCTGCTGATAAGTCTCGTGCTCTCTCACGATGTCGACGTCGTGAGTATGGCTGCCCTTCGTGTCTGTAGAAAAGCCCTTCTTTGGAAGGCCGGTGCCCCACTCCTGTGTAGACCCAAGCTTCCTGCCAGAGTCGCGCTTCGGACTCGGAACCTTTCCGATTCCGGGGTCAGAGAGTCCGCGCAGAAAGTACCCACGAAGATCGGGCAATTTCGATCCAAATAGCTCACTCAGACTCTTCGTGTTCCAGTCCTTCTCGAACGCTTGCCCCGCGCAGATTGCCCAGCCCGATGGTGCTGTCTTTCCCCACCACGCCACGATAGTTCCGACCGGCGCGGCAAGCTGAACGTCCTTCTCGACCGCTTCAAAATCGTCCGAGTCAACGACTCCCCGCACTACCTCCTCGACACTCGGGGGCTGAAGCTCCTGCTTCGCTTCCTCCATCTGACTGGACACTTCTGTCCGCACCTTGGCCTCAACCACCTTCGTAGAGTTCTCCCTGGCTGTTTCCTCAACATGGAGGAGGAAGCGATTCGAGTCGAGCACGCTCGTGGTGACGTCGTCGACGCTCGGGGGCTGAAGGCCCCGCTTGGCCTCTATCATCTGGGCCGTCACTTCAGCCTTTACTGCGACAGGGAGCCCATCTTTCGTGGTCGCACGAACGCCCTCCTCCACCTCCTTCTTGAAGTGGGCTGACTTGAGCACTTTGTTCGTTACTGTTTCGACTTTCGGAATTCGATTGGCGACTTCCGTCTCCGCCTTTGCCTCTGCGGTGCTCCTCGCAACACTGTCCAGAAAGAAATAGCCCGCTGCGACAACGATGGCGAAGACGAGACCGACGACCCAACGCAGGTGAGACGCGGCTTTGTCCCTCTTCTCGAGCTCGGCCTTTACGCGCTCTTCGATTTCCCCCCGGAGCTTCAACCGGAACTCCCCCGTGTCGAAACCCGACGCCGCTTCATCAGCTTGATTTCCGGTCACCTCCTCCTTCCGAGGCTCCGGCGGTGCGTTTCCCGATGGGTGACCCTCTCCAGCTTCTCCCCGTCCGCTCTTAGACATATCGTCCCCTTTCTCGTATTGCACACGCGCGCTGTCACCAGCCCCCTCCGTGCTTGCACACATCTCAACGCAGAGCGTTCTCGTTCCCGGAGAACGCCAGACTACGTGGCGCACCATCAGGAATTCGAGAGTTCGCCTCCCGCCCGACCCCTCAGGCCGCGATCGACCGGCTCACAGTCATCGTACTAGTTCGTCTGACCAACACTGCGATTAACCGCGCTCAATACCTTTGAGTGAACCACTGGACACACCGCGCTGAGAACGGCCAGGCTCACGACAGGAACTATCTCGCGGACGTCCTTTGACTAAACTGCGCCAGCGTGCATTGCACGCATTGCGTGCTAAGCACGCAATCTTTCCAAGTGCCTGAAATTTCAGACTGATGGGATTTCCCTTGACCTAGTCCAGCGATACTACTAAAACAAGCTGCGTGCACTGGGCGGTGCACAGGCGGTGTTCGAGAGAGTTTCTCTCTTTAACTACGGGGAGGGCCAGCTTATGGCCGCAACGGTCATTGCCGTTACCAACCAGAAGGGCGGGGTTGGGAAAACCACGACAGCAACCAACCTCTCGGCAGGGCTCGCAAAGCGCGGGAAGAAAGTCCTGCTTGTCGACTTCGACAGTCAGTCCCACTGTGCCGTCGCATTCGGGGTGAACCCCGAGCACGCGAAGCACTCACTCAGCGCGGTCTTTGCAAACCGCGAGCTCGGGCTTCACGACGCTTCGATCGACACCTACATCCCGGGGCTGATTCTCGTCCCTGCGGACCCGGCTATCCGTCAGGTCGTCACCAACCCGCTGCTCCTCTCAAACTCGCTTCGACCCTACGCCGACCAGGTCGACTACTGCATCATCGACACGCCGCCTGATCTCGGGCAGCTGACGATGAACTGCATCATCTGTGCCTCGACCTTCCCGGGCGGTTGGGTGCTCGTGCCGATGCGCTCTGGCATCTTCTCGCTCGAGGGTTTTGCGCAGCTCCTGACGACGCTCGAGGAAGTCTCGGCCTATCAGCAGCACGGTGGGGGAGGGGACCTCAGGAGCTTCTACCGGGTGCTGCTCACGATGGTCGACAAGCGGATGCGCACGAACCGCCGCTACACCCTCGGGGAGCTCGAGAATTTTCGCGAGCAGCTGCTTGAGACGCAGATCCGCTCGAACGAGGACCTGAACACCGCCCAGAGCTACGGCAAAGCCATTTTCGATGTGAAACCACGCTCGACTGGTGCTGAGGACTACATGGCCCTCTGCAACGAGGTCTTAGCAATGGAGGAGAAGACGGATGCCCTTGGAACAACCACTACCGAGTGGGTTGAGGAAGCACAATCCGGAGTATAAGCCGACTCAGGGCGATGTGGTGAAGGACCTCATGACCGGAGGAGGGGTCACCACCGAGACCGAGAGGAAGCCGGCGAAGAAGAGGAAGCGCCACGTCTACCCGGGGCGCACGCTTCGTCTTAAGCCGGAGCAGGTCGATGGTCTGCACCGAGTGCGCGATGGGTTCAACGCGCTTCGTTCAAGGTCGACTGCGGCACTCACTCTCGACGAGCTCGCACGGATTGCGATCGCCTACTTCCTGAAGGAAGGGGAGAACGCCCAGGCGATCGTGAAGGAGCTTCGTGAAGAGGCGAGCTAGCGAACTGCACGCCGAGCACGCAACGTGCGTGCAACCACAAGACATTACAATGATTATACTTATCGAGTTATCCACAAGGACTTGCGGAACAGGAGGGCGGCATCGGGTTTACACTCGCGCTTTTTGGCCAAACGTCGGGTCTACACTCGCGCCATATCGGGTCTACACTCGCGCGGTGTCGGGTCTACACTCGCGCTGATGAACTCTAACCTTGCACAAAGACTGCGTTTGTGGTGGGGTAAAGTACTTCTTAAAGGAATAGAAAGACTTAATGCATTAAAAGGGAATGCGATAGCAATCAGATGAAGAAGAGGGGAGGAGACCCGGAACCGTTCCGGGCACAGATCGGTGATGTTCTCAAGCGTGCTCATCAGGGCTACGTCGAGGGACATCGACCTTCTCCGACGAGCGAGTCGGCTACAACACGTCCTCCCGTGACCAGCGAAGAGCCGCCGTTCGAGCCCGGTCGCTATGACTTCGATATCGCCGAATTCCCGCTCTTCAACCTCTCCCGCAACCGACCAAACCCGTGGGGCGATGGGCCACTCGTCTACCGCGACATCATCCGCGGGAAGGACCGCGAGCCCGTGGAGCGAGTCTGGAAGGTCTACCCCGGGGCCTTCGGCTTCGGTTCCCAGAGCACCCAGGACATGCTCTATGACCTGATCCAGCTCTACGTCGAGCAGGGTTGCGAGGGGACCTACCTCCATTTTCAGACTCTCAATCGAATCTACCGTCGCCGCCACGGCGGAGTCTACGCCGGGCCGAAGGACTACCGCCGCATGAAGCGGGATATCGACATCCTGCGTGGCTACGACTTCCACGCCGAGAATGCCTTCTGGGACCGGGAGACGAGGGCCTACATCACGATGCATTGGCGGCTCTTCGGAGCGGTCTACTACGCCACCGACCGTCCTACCGCCGGACAGATGGAACTCCCCTTCGGTTGCATCGAGGTGAGCCCGATCTTCCAGGAGGTGGCCAGGACCCGGGGCTTCTTCGGCATCGGCTTCGATACGGGCCTCTACAACACGCTGGGGCCGCTTGAGAAGCGGCTTGGAATCTACCTCGCGAAGCGCTTTCTCTTCGAGAAGACCCACCGCAGGTTTGTCGATGACCTCTGCCAGGCCCTGCCGCTGAATTCCAGCAGGGACCGCGACAAGCGCAGGGACCTCGCGCGCATCACCAATGGGCTGATCGAGAAGAGCGTTCCCTTCATCAAGAAGCCGTGTTCGTTCTCCCAGAACCGCGACGGCCGCTGGGTCGTCGAGTTCACCCGGCACCGAAAGCCGGAGCAGGGGGCCATGCGCCGGCCGAGACCGGTAGGGGTGAAGCCCGAGGTTGAGGACCTGCTCGAGGACATCATCTCGGCTGTGGACGGGGATAAGGACCGCCGTTGGTGGACGAAGGTCGTCAATCACCTCGGCCGGCTCGGTGCAGAGCGGGCGCTCGGGGAGCTTCGCGAGAACCTCCACCTCTCGAGTGTCGACCACCCCGGGAAGCTGATGACGAAGATCTGCATCGACATCGGCAAGCAGCGCGGCACTCCGATTCCTCGAGCTAAGCGTCGCAAATAGAACGACTTAGCTACACCCACTCCGGAATCTGCTAGACAGCTAGCCATTTCAACATTTACAATAGCTCCATCATGGAGTTGATGGATACCATAACCGCTGTATTGTCATTGATTACCGCGCTTCTTTCGCTTGCCGCGAGCAACGTCTTCAAAAAAGCCACTGGTTGACTTTCCACGGCTATAGGAAAGTGAACATTTAATGTCTCGAGGCCCAGGGGCGATTCAAGCCGCGATCCTCACTCGTGTTCGGGAAGAGCCCGGCATCTTCGTCGGTCGGCTGCGGTGGGAAGTCGCGCAGGAGCTCGGCAAGCTCGGGTCCGATGGGGGGCTCACGCCGAGCTTCTATCGAAGCGTCCAGCGTGCGTGGAAGGAGCTCGCCACCGGGCCCGAAGCATCGCTCCAGGAAGAGAAGCGTCGCCTCAATACCCTCGCCGAGGTGACCGTTCACTACCCCTTCAAGACCCAGAGCGTTGAGATCCGTCGGGTTCGAGAACAGGTCCTCCCGCTCATCGAAGAGCAGCTCGAGAAGCACGGTGGACAATACAGCGCGATTGATTCCGAGAAGTTCGTGCTCCGCCAGTCCCGCGAGGCCAGGACGAGTGAAGACTGGCGCGAAGCGCGGAGAAGGTGGCGTCAGATAGAGCGGAGGCGGCTTCTTCCTCTTCTCGCTGAAGGGGACCTCGAGACCGATGCGAAGCACCTGGTTCTCGCAACCATAGTGAAGTGCGCCGAGTATTTCGCGCCCCAGCGCGGATTTGCCCACCGCTCGAGGACGCTCGCCGGGATCCTCCAGGACTTCCGGGCCCTCGCTGCCGAGGACCCGCGATTCTCCAAGGCTTCCGCAGAGCTCTCGAAGCTTTTCATTCGTTGGCTACCTCCCTCGAAGCGCCGAGTTGCCAATCTCAAGTCCGAGCTGCGGCAGTTCGTCGGTTTCGACCAGAGAGGGGCTGCGCACATGGACCCTCGGTGGAAGGAAAAGCTTTTCGAGGAGCGCCCAGAGGTTTTGCGGGCCATCCCCGGGAACACCTACCCCGAGCCGGAGCCCGACCCACCTGAGCCGTGGATGCGGCGTGGGAGTCGCGCTCATCTGAACCAGCAGCACAGCCCGCTGCTCGATAAGGCCGTGATGCACGACGTGCTCCAGAAGTTCTCCTTCCTCTCTATCGCGAGCTGAGAGCGTCACCCGGCAGGAAGTGGGGGAGGGGGGCTTGAACTAGAGCCCGTCGTTATCCCAAACGACTGCGCCTTCCTGTTCCTCCTCCACTTCTTGGGCCCGGTCCATCTCTCCCCACGCATTCTCCCCTTCGAGGTCGGAACCACTTCTTCGACCCTGGAGCCTGCCAGAGCGGCTAGCGGCCGCAAGGACTACTCGCTTCGCTTGCGTTCCTCCTTGGCGGCCCGCTTCACCTCCCTGGCCTACCTCCCTGGGTCACAAGAAGAAGTGATTCAACCATGAAGGAGAAGAACACATGGAAACGAAGAAACCCGACCACGAAGTGAAGGTAGGAAATGTCCGCGCAGCCGTCTGGGATAACGACGGGCTCTACAGCATCAAGATATCCCGCATCTACCGGGATAAGGACGAGCAGTGGCGCTCGAGCTCAAGTCTCGGTCAGCGTGACCTTCCGAACCTCTGCTTCGCATCAATCGAGCTCTACAACTGGATTCAGAGTAGAGCCAATTCGTAGGCGCAACTTCGCCGGCCGCCTGCAGGGTGGTCGGCCATCACATGGAGAGAAGACCATGAAACTCAGCTCAGCAACTACCGAGGGGAGAGAAGACCTCGAGGAAGACTTACCCCGCGACCGGGCCCAGTGGGAGCACGGCTCGGTCGTCTCGTATCCGGCGCGCTCCCCGCTCTTCGGAGACAATCGCTACCGCGGGAACTGCGATGGCAGATTGTTTCTGAACCTCGTCCTGCACTATCGCCCGAAGCGGGTTGCCGACCCGATGATGGGCTCAGGCACAACGAAGGATGTCATCTCGTGGCTGAACGAGGGGCGCCCGGACGAGGAGAAAATCGACTACTGGGGAGGCGACCTCAAAGACGGCTTCGACCTCCGATGCCAGTCCATTCCGGGGGAGTTCGACCTCGTCTTCATTCACCCGCCTTACTGGAATATTATCCGCTACAGTGACTCGCCTCAGGACCTCAGCACGGTCTCTTCCTTCGATGAGTTCGTCGAGGCGCTTCGGGAGTGTCTGCAGCGTTGCTCCCAGGCATTGGCTCCCGGTGGGAGGCTTGCTGTCTTGCTCGGGGATGTCCGCCGGAAGGGGAGCTACTTTCCGATTGTCCGGGAAGTGATGAACATGGAGGGTGAGCTTGGAGAGCTTCGCTCGGTGCTGATCAAGGTCCAGCACAATTGCTCGTCTGACATCAGGAGCTACCGCCTGGAGGACGTGCCCATTCGTCACGAGTATTGCGTCGTGTTCAAGAAGAAGTAGACCCGGTAGGGCGGTTGGGGGAGCAGGTCGGTTTCCCCAGCCCCCGCCTTCGTCTCGGAACCTGTTTCGATTCCCCGTCTTGTTCGTTCTCCTTCCCGTCTTCATCCTGCCACCCCAGGTTCGTCTTCGTCTTCTCGGCTCTACCACCGGCGGGCTCGCAGTCCAGGAGTTCTCGGCCTAAGAAGCCCTGCGCTCCTCCTGGACTGGCGAGCCGAACCGCCGGCGGTCGGCCTGCTTCAACGAAAACGAACCCCAAGATGGAGGACGAAGAAATGAAAAAAGTAACGGACAAACCAGTGCACGAAATTACATTCCGAGATACGAAAGGCAGCATCGGCATAAACGACAACAGCTACCCCGACTTCCCCGCTTTCTACTACTTCAGCTTCACCCACCGCACACTCAAGGGAAACTGGAGAAGGGCCCACTCCTTCGATACGGAAGACCTCTTTGAGCTCAGCTACGTCATCTTTCGAATCTGGGTCTGGCTCCTACTCCACCCCATCGCGATACCTCGAGAACCTCAATCCTAGTCCTCAACATCCCGCCAACCACCGTCCGTCACTCCCCGTGGCGGACCGGCCTTTCTGACAGAGGTGTGGCTCGCTTCGCTCGCCACCAGCACCCCCAGGCTCGCTCCCTCGGATTCCCCGGCTCTAGCGCCCGGGACATCTTCTCGGGAGCTCGCATCGCAAGCTCGTGCCAGCCCGAGCTCGGGCCCTAACACGCGGTCCCTCGCTCGCCCCTTGCGGGGTTCCGCTCCTGCCGGTCGCTTCAGGCTGTCACTGAGCTTGCATACCCCGCCACCACCCAGCACCCGCCACCCCGACCCAGCCCCCGCGCGGACGAGCCGCGCGCCCGTAGACGGTGTTCGGCGCTTCGCTCCTCACCGACAGCGATGCGGACTCCGGCTCGCGATTCCCCGCGGGAGATCGCTCGTCCGGACTCCTGAACTCGGCTTGGGATTCCCCCGGGCTCTCGCTTCCTGGGAGATCCCGGCGCCTCGTCTCCACCCCCCTGCGGCTCGCTTTTTCCGCACGGCGGAAGACGCTCGCCACAGCTCCTAGAGTCCCCGCTTGGCGAGCAAGGATCCCGCCGGCCTTAGGCGGCCGTCACGCTCCTTGCCCCTGCCTGAGCGGGGCCACCTCTCCCGCCTCTTCGGTCGCTGAACGCTCCCTGCGGGCTCTCCTCTTGGTGGGCTGAACGCCCACCTTTGGCCTGGACGGCCAGGTCGCCCTGAACGGGCTCCCGCGCGCTGGGGCGCGCTGGGGCTCGGCCCTGCTAGGGCAGGGCGCTTCGCCCTACCGCGGGCCTGAACGGCCCGCTCCCTCGTCGCCCCTGGAGGGGGCTCCTCACGTGAACGGCCGCCTTTGGCGGCCTAAGTCATTGGGACCGCTTGCGCGGTCGGGGAGGCCTTACGGCCTCCATTCAAGTGGCACCTCTCGCTCCCCCTCGAGGTGCCGCACGGTGCCACGCTTCGGCCACCGTAAGTCCCTGTTCTGTCGATCGAATGCCTAGACCAAACACCCTGGGTGATCCCTCTAGGAAAGCTCGACCACCTTGGTGTGACACCTTGTACACGCCGGGGCAAAGGCGTAGGATGCGCGGATCGACCCGATGGACCAGAAGTAGGGGGAGGGGTATGTATCGAACCCCACGCGATGAAGCGATTCTCCGGACTCTGACGCACCGGGTTCGGATGCTCTCGCTCGAGCAGATTGCCCGGACCTGGTGGTCCGACTCCGACGCTTCGCGGGAGACCGCGAGGCGCCGACTTCGGCACCTGGCCAGCGCCGGTTTGCTCGAGCGGGTAGAGATTCTCACCCACCCGATTCTGGCTCTCGATGGCCCGCTCTTCTTCTGGACCGAGGGTGGTGAGCCGCCCGACTCGGGCGCTCTTTCCTACCGGCTGAAGGCTCGCTGGACGGAGTCTCCCGAGGCGACTTCGGTCTACCTTGCGACCCGCCGGGCGGCGAATGAGTTCGGCGGTTTCGGGGGCCCGATCAAGGCCCGTTACCAGGCGACCCACGACCTTCATGTAAGCGAGGTCTTCTTGCGGCTGACCGAGGACCATCCCGAGGTCGAGTCCTTCTGGACCGCTGAAGAGCAGCTCCCGAATCGCCGCAATGACTTCAACCCCGATGCTGAGATCCGCGACCCCACCGGAGCAACGACACTTGTCGTTGAGTTCGGAGGAGCCTACGAGGTCGACCGGGTCGAGCACATCCACGCCTCGTGCGAGGGGAGGGGGGTGCCCTATCAGATCTGGTGAGATGGCAAAGAAGCCGACCCTAACAAGCCGGGACCAGGAGATCCTCTCTCACATCCACCGCTTCCGCATCTCGACCCCCGAAGTGCTCCACCGGCTCTTCTTCCCCGGCGCGGCTCCGAACGCTGTGACCAAGGTCCTCTCGAGGCTCCGTCGAGCCGGGCTCCTCAGTCAGCACGACCTCTACCAGACCCGCAAATACTGGATGCTCACACCCCAGGCGGCGAGCCGCTTCGGTGAGCTCCCGAGCTCCACCAAGCCACTCGGCCCCCAGGCGCTCACCGACCGCTTTGGGGTGCTCGCCTTCTGCTGCCGCGGCGAGGAGCTGAGGCACAAGATCACCGCCACTGAGTTCCGGGAGCGCTTCCCCGAGCTCTACTCGCCGAGGTTCCGCACAGCGTCCTATTTTGTCGAGCAGCGCGGCTCGCAGTCTTCCCTCGGTGTGGTCCACGTCGACCACGGCGCTGACCATCTCCGGGTTCTCAGAAAGGCCCTTCGCCAGACCCAGGAGCGAATTGAGATCCCAGCTTTTCGAAAGGTCATCAACGACGGCCGATTCAGCATTGCGATCGTAACGGCCTACGACGAGAAGAAGCTCAAGCTCGAGCACGCACTCGAAGAGCGCGAGCCGCTTGCGGCTCGCTATCACGTCGAGACCGTTCCCGAGCTCGCGCATTTGGTGGGGGTGCCGCATGTTCGTGCCTGAGCTGCTGCTCCCAACTGCGAGACGCTCCCGGGACCCGATCAACCTCTCTCGGATGCCATCCCTCGGTGGCCTCGGGATCGACTACCGCACGTGGACGGAGGAGGACGAACACGCCGCCGGGAGAATGGGCCCGAGGCTGATTCGCATTGCTCTGACCGGTGCTGTGGTAGCGATTCTCTTTCGGTTCCTCAGTGGCTTCATGACCCGGGAGGTATTCCTCGCTCTCTCAGTGCTGATCGGTGTTCTCTTCGGCCTCTGGTCCACGGTGTCGATTTTCACCGTGGGCCTTCGAGCGGTCATCGAGCGCTTCTTCGTCGCCGCTCTGGCAGGTCCGGTCATCTGGCTGATGATCGTTCTCACCAAGACCACATCCACACATCTCCTCGGCTACTTCGGTTTCTTCCTCTTCGCTGTTCTCTTTGCAGCCTACGTGCTCGACCGGGTGCTTCAGCACGACGCCGCCTGGAGCCGGGCCGACTCGAACCTCGCTGATGGGAAGCGAGAGAGCTGGGCTGGCCTCTGGAAGAAACGACTTCGCGGCGGTGGGGGGGAGGATAAGGAGCAGACGCGGTTCCTCGCCGCTTACCGCAGGGGCATCGTCTTTCTCCTCGTGGTCTTTGCAGCCGGTTTTCTCGGGATGACCCTCTCGAAGGCTGTCTACCCCTGGCTCTTTGCTGGCATGATCGGAATCTCATCGGTTCTTGGAGCAGCGCTTCTTCTTCTACTCCTCAGCCGACCCCTCACCGGCTTTGGTCCACGTGACCTTCTCGGAGCTTTCTGGGGAGCGCTTCGAGGATGGAGTGCCTACAACACCCACGACACCAGCGCACCTGGAGTGTTTCAGAGTCCGGGAGGCGATGCTCGAAGGAGAAGGGGCCTCACACTTGCGGCGACTTTCTTTCTCACGCTCTCTGCGCTTCCGCTTGCTGGTTATTTTCCTGTTGGCATGATGGCTACCGGCCGAATGCCTTGGGTCGAGCAAGCGAGCAAGTCCTGGGTCAGGAAAGTTCCGCCGCTCAGCTCGAGGCTTCCAGCTCCACCTGAAGCATTCGAGGAGAGAACTCTCTCGGAAGTTCAGGCCAGCCTTCAACCGTGGGAGCAGGAGTATTTCAGCGAGCTTCCTCGGAACGAAAGGGCGGAGTGGCTAGGAGGAAAGAGAGAGGAGCAACGCGCATCTCAGACGGAGGGTGAGTGGTCAAGCTACGTGGACCTCGCAACGAGTAGGATCGTTCAAAGCCCTGAGACCTTCCTCACCCTTGCCGCTACCGGGCTCCCCAGCGGAAACACGCCGCTCATCTGGTCGCTTGTGCCGGCAGTCCTTCTCTCGATATCTGTCCCGCCGCTCATTTTCATTCTTCTCGGTGCGCTCTTCATTGGCCCAGCGGTTGTGGTTCAGCGCTCTGCGCTCACACCGCCTCAGCGAAACCACGCCGAGACTTGGGATGGCTACGTCCGCCGTCTCCATAGCTCAAGACATCGGGCCAATGGCACTCGGCTCCGAGACCACCTCTGGCTCGGCACGAACTGGGAGAATGACTACCCGATTCTGCTTGACCGAAGAGTGCTCCACGACCATGCCTGGATCCTCGGCGATTCGGGAGCCGGAAAGACCTCTCGGGGTCTTGCTCCTCTTGCCGCACAGCTCATTCGCCTAGCACACGTTCGAAATCGGGACCCCGAGGACACTGCCCATTCGGTCGTGATCATCGACCTCAAGGGAGAGCGCTCCCTCTTCCGCGGGGCGCAGCTCGAGGCGGAGCGCTACGGGATCCCATTCAAGTGGCTTACAATCGAGCCGAACGATTCGACCTATGCCTTCAATCCATTCCAGCAGAAGTTCCTGAAGGGGACCTCGCTGGACCAGCAGGCTCAGATTCTCTTGCAGTCGCTCGGACTGGACCACGGCGAGGGGTATGGACCACTCCACTTCACGATTGCGCATCTGAGGGTTCTTGCTCGAGCGCTCGGACTCTACCCAGATATCGCGAGTTTCAGTGAGCTCAGCGAGAAGCTCGCAGCCCAAGACGGGCTCCCCGATGTGAGTGAGGGAGACCGGGATGAAGCCGCCGACCTCTTCGTTCTAACGGACCAGCTT
>CAZQZX010000020.1:26314-31166 GCA_964597885.1 uncultured Planctomycetota bacterium | reverse complement strand
GAGTGAGGGAGACCGGGATGAAGCCGCCGACCTCTTCGTTCTAACGGACCAGCTTTCCCGCCATCCGGCCATCAACGTCACCACGGATGAGGACCCCGTGCTCGCAAAGCACGGCATCGACATGGCCGATGTGATAAACGGTCCCCAGGTGCTCTACTTCTACCTGCCAGCCGTCCGGGAGCCTGGCACAGGTCGCCGGGTCGCTCGGCTTGCTCTCTACTCGCTTCTCGCAACGGCTCATCACCTGGAGCAGACCACCGGCAAGGTCGGGCAGGTCTACTGCCTGGTCGATGAGTTCCAGCGAATGGCCGACCAGGCGCTCAGCCTCTTTCTGCAGCAGGCTCGGAGCAAGGGCATCTCTTTGGTTCTCGCCAACCAGAACATCACGGACCTCAGGGTTCGCAACGAGGACATCACGCCTACGGTGATGGGAAACACCCGCTTCTGGCAGATCTTTGCCTCGAAGAACCTCGACCAGCAGGACATCTTGATTAAGGCTTCCGGGGAAGCGCTCCACGCTCTGTGGAGCGAGTCTGAATCGTCTAGCCCGACAGGATTGAGCTCCTCATTGGGCTACCGCGAGACGGTCTTTCCACTCATCAATCGCAACGACCTAATCGAGATGAGCGACCATCCAGACCGTTGCTACTTCCATATCTCGCGTGGGAGCGGATACAGCCAGTTCAGCGGCTACCCCTTCATCGGAAAAACGCAGTTCCACATCACGGCAGATGAAGAGGATGCGAGAAAACGACATCCCTGGCCGGAGGCAACCGAGGAGACCACGGTGCTGACCGTCTCGAGGAAGCCTGTCGGCAAGACTCCCAAGCACAGGAAGAAGCAGCGTGCCAAGGCTGCTACGCCGGAGCAGCCCGAGGTAGCCCTCGAGGAGGACCTGGAGCCGGATGAGACCACCGAATACAGCAAGCTTGATTCGTTCTTCGAGGAGCAGCAGGCGAAATACAAGCGGGCCTCGGAGTCAGAGAAGAAGGAGAAGACGGATGAAACCTAAGGCCCTCAAGCTCGGGCTCTTGCTCCTTGGAATGCTCGCGCTCATCTCCTGCGGAGGGGGGGAGTTCTCCGAAGGACCAGCATCAGCGGCTACGAAGGAGAGCTCGTCCGATGACCTGGCAACGAAAGAGGCATCGGCTAACCGACAGGTGAAGGAGCGAGAGATTGAGACCGTCCGCATGCGTGAAGAGCAACAGCGAGCGCTCTTCAATCACCGAAGGAGCAGCGTCCTTCAGGAGGCGGACCGGACCCTAAAGCTCCTCGACGACCTCGAGGCGGAACTGAACAAGTGGAGCGAGCTAGAGACGCTTCTTACAAGCCAGGCGGGTCGAAGAATCGCTTCTTCTGACGAGCAGATGAAGATTGTTCACAGTGTCTTTGAGCGCCACAAACCGGTCGCGCTAGACGATACTCAGGCTACTCGAGCACGCATCGAGGCTCTCGTAGCGCCCGTCAAACGGGCAATGCAGACGGCCCAGGCGGCGGAGTTTACACCCACGGCGGCCGATGAGCATCGCGTAGCGTTAGAAGCCGAGCGCAAGAGCATCTCCGATGACCTTGCACGGCTTAAGAAAGATGTTCGAATCGTTCAAGCTGCCGTCGGGGCCACAAAGGACCTGCCTCCCGCGACTCTCACGCTCGAAACAGCGATAGCCCGCTACGAACTCGAGCGCGACAAGAAGGAGGGAGAGGAGTTTCAGAAGCGTGTGGAACAGGCGCGGGCCGATGCTCTTCAGAAGCGAGCAGAGGAGGAGGCCGCAAAGCTACGTGAGATTGAAGAAGAGAAGACACGAAAGCGCGTTGCGAAGCTCGAGCTCGAGCGTGCGAAAGAAGAACTAGAGCGGGAGAAGGTCGAGCAAGACGCTCTTCGGAACGAGGCGGCGAAGGAGAAATATGCGGCCATCTTTGCACCATTCTTCGATTACGGGGAGATGCCTGTCAGAACCGGCACGTACCATCGCAATGATGACTATGATCCTCCCGCACCGCTGTCATACTCCGAGCTCAAGGCGCTCGGAGCAATGCATGATACCGAGAAAGGTTTCGAGCTTTGGCAAGAGGTTGCAACGCACCAGTACGACTCAGAGCGAACCCGTTGGGAGAAGCCTGCTTTTGGAACTGACGAGGAGGAGAAGAGACGCGAGCTCCATCGGCTCTTCATTAGGCTTGCTCCTCACTTCGTCAAGCTGAAGAAGCTGCAAGAGTAGATGATGCGACGGAAAGGCTACGACTCCCCGCAATTTCTCCATAACGCTCTTGGAAGAGCGGCGCGGCACCACCCCGGCCGCCCAACATGGAGGATATTAGAATGAGACTTATCTATTTATTATTGGCCCTGACCTTGGTTCCGACCATGGGCTTGGCCCAGGTGGAGTTCGAAACAGTAGATGAGCAGTTCGCGGTGCTCGCTGAAGAAGCGTTGCTGGCTGTTACGCCCGACCCGGATGAGATGTGTGATCTCTACGTAGGCTATGTCGCCCACTTTTGTGACCCCGACCACTACAACGAGCGACTCTGCAATACTTACAATCACCTTATGGTCGAGTGGTGTCGAGAAGCGGAGCGGCAGTCGGCAGTGTGACCACCGCGCCTCTTCCCTTGGAGGCTGCAATAAGTCAGTATAGGGCACGAGGAAGACCCGAGGAACGCGATGAGCACGGTTCAACTGACACCAGAAGAGCTTCTTGGCCCTCTCAACGAGGTTGAGAAGAAGAACTCCCCAAAGGAGCTCTTCATTGAGGGCCACCGGGACCTTCTACTGTCCGGAGCTCGAGTATCGGTCGTTGGTTCACGAAAGGTCTCCGAGGAAGGCTGCAAGCGAACCAAAGCGCTCGCTGTCGAGCTCTGTCGGCGAGACGTTGTCGTTGTAAGTGGGCTCGCCGAGGGAGTAGATACCGTCGCACATCAGATGGCGATCGAGGTGGGGGGGAGGACCATCGCTGTTCTCGGCACACCGCTCGATAAGTGCTACCCCGCGAAGAATCGAGACCTATTTGAGCGCATCAAGAAGGACCATCTCGCAGTCTCGCAGTTCCCAGCCGGCTACCCCTCGCGCCCACAGAACTTTCCGATCAGAAACCGCACGATGGCGCTCATCTCCGATGCAACCGTCATCGTTGAGGCTGGACAGAAGAGCGGAACACTCCACCAAGGTTGGGAAGCACTCCGACTCGGCCGTCCACTCTTCTTGCTTGAGTCACTCACCAAGAACGGCGCGCTGTCATGGGTTCAAGAGATGATTGGATACGGCGCCCAGGTCCTTTCTCGAGAAGGTCTCGAAACTCTCTTCGATCAGCTCCCGCAGAGGTCCAGTGGCGAAGCATCCCGAGTTGCTCTCTGAAGTCCCATTCGGGGCAGTGCTAACCTACTCTCCGCGCGGAACCTCAACAGTCTCTCGGAAGTCGCAGAACATAACCGTTGCAATCAAGCGCGACCAACGAACTCCATTCGGCTACGTTGCGCGGGCGGCCGAGAGGACAGCCGAGAGTATCTCGAAAACCGAAGGGCTCTCCGATTTCCTTGGGCCTGAAGTGACGCTGATCCCAGCTCCGCGAAGCGCTCCTCTGGTCACAGGAGCTCTTTGGCCATCATGGCGAATCTGTGAGGAGCTCATCGCTCACGGTCTTGGAAAGGAGATTCTTCCCTGTCTCCTTAGGAAGCAGGCCGTGAAGAAGGCCGCCTTCGCAGCCCCAGGGGAACGGCCGAATGCTCGCGAGCATCTCGAATCGATGGCGGTCGAATCGCAGCTCCTCTCACCGGCAAAGCTCACGATCGTCGATGACGTCGTCACCAAAGGAAGCACGCTTCTTGCTGCAGCGACGCTTGTTGCCGATGCGTTTCCCGACTCCGAGGTTCGAGTCTTCGCAGTTGTGCGAACGATGGGGCTGATTCCAGACGTCGAGAAGATCATCGACCCTGCTGTCGGCAAGATCGTTCGCGTTGGGTATGACGCTGACCGCCAGCCCTGACTCTCCGACGAAAACACAGGACTTACGAGTGTTCAGGCGCGGAGTATAAATTATCCTAGCCCCTGAGAGCCTCTCTAAGCGCGTTTCTCGGGTCGACCCGACCCAGGACACCCCCGAAAACCGCGGGGGCTCTGCCCCCACACCCCCGCCGGGGACCTCAGTCCCCGGACCCCGGAGGGCCCTCGGAATCGGGACTGCACCGGCAGATGGGGGAGGGGAGTAGGGCGGTCGGGCACCGCGGCGCCAACGTCCGGCTCTCCACCTGCCATCCTTCGCCCTCATCGTGCGGGCCCGCTGGCGCTCTCGGGTGAGGCCCGACGATGACGGCTGCGGACGGCAGATGGAGAACCTCGCCTCGAGGTCTGTTCTTTCGAAGGAGCGAAGAGCTTCCAAGAAGGGGGAGCCATGGACTTCTTCCCTTCGACCTTTTTGACGTTCCATGGCACGGTCAAGAGCATGACTCGGACGATTACCTTGGAACCAGGCGCGAGACGCACAAGCTTCGCCGACGTGGCTAACGCGGTTGGTGTCCGCGCCGGTTACCTGCTTCTCGACATCGCCTCGGTCCTCAGGAATAAGGAATGCACGACCGAAGCCCACCTTGACGAGGAGCATCCCGAATATCGTGGTGAGCTACCGGATTTGCTTGATGCTCTCCGTGATCATGGTTTCATTCGCATCGAGTAGGCCCCCCCCACGAGCGAAGCATTCACACGAGTTTTTGTTCCCGGAGCTCCGTCACCGTCGGCGTCGGTCGCACCCAAGAAGGAGCGAAGCGACTCGGACCGACGACGAGGGGGAGGGAGTGCAGGGAACACTGGTCGTACCACCCCGGAGCACCAGAGCCGGAGGCTGAGGGACTTCAAGAAGAC
>CAZQZX010000020.1:3464-26214 GCA_964597885.1 uncultured Planctomycetota bacterium | reverse complement strand
CTGGTCGTACCACCCCGGAGCACCAGAGCCGGAGGCTGAGGGACTTCAAGAAGACAACCACTTTCACACTGACAGCAACTCTCTGATCCCCCACATTCACGCCTCCAGAATTCAGGGTCAGGGAAGGGGGAACCCTGAATTCTGGAGGAGTGAATATGGAAGTTGTAAGGATCAGAGAGTTTGAAGATGTCAGTGTGAAAGTGGTTGTCTGGAGCGACGGAACGGCCACCCTCTATGGCAGGCAAGAAGATGGCAGGTTCAAGGAATTGTGTCAGTTGAGCAAGCAGCAGTGTTTTGACCTGGCTGCCTGGCTTCCAGCAGTGCTGGAGAGCTTCTGACACAACCCCTCACCTGCCACCCTGCCATAGAGGGTGGCCGTTCCGTCGCTCCAATCTCACAAGGCAGAAGAGAAGAAAGTCGTAAGTAGACAGCCCGAAAAGGAAGCTGCTGTCCGAACCTTCGAGGTGAGGCGTGCCTACGAGCGGGAGGATATCAGGACTCTTCTGGGGGTGGGTCCGACTGGAACAACGTGGGAGTTCCGAAGGCTTCGCCTGAGGGAATCCCAGACGGTTGGACTCCCGAAGGCGGAATGGTCGGTTCTAGGGCCTCCAGGTCGAGAATCGCCTTTCGAACCTTGCGCTGATCCTCGGGCTCATCTGGCGGAGCAACGAAACTCTCGAGAAGCGGTAGAAGCACGGCGTGTTCACGCCGGCGTTCCGCACTCATCTCGTTGAGCCGCTCCTCGATCCCGTCCGCACGGTCATCGACTTTCTGCTCGACGGTCCTCGTTCGGCGGGCCACGTGGTCTCGTTGCCGACGCTCGCTCTCAGCGCCATCCCTCTTCCCGATGAAGTAGAAGACGAGCGCGACCGAAAGGCCAACGATGATGGAGACCACGACTTCCATAGTGACCTGATCGGGAATCCGTGGAGCAACCCTTAACTTGCTGTCCGACCAGGGTCTTGTACCGAGCCCCCTACCGTGATACATAAAGGACGTTATGCAACACGGTCGGGGAGGCCACGGTGCGCGAACGAACACACAATAATGAAGTAGTCAAAGCCGGCGAGAATGGCGGGAGTTGGGCGCTCCCGGCTCTGATCACCTCCGCCGGCGACGACGCCGCACGGCGCTTCGTCGAGTTCTTCACCGCAAACATCAGAAACCCCAATACCCGCCAAGCCTATGCTCGGGCGGTCGGCCGCTTCCTTCGCTGGGCCGAGGACCGGGGGCTCGGCCTCGAGCAGCTCGAGCCGGTCATGGTCGCGGCCTACATCGAGGAGCTCGCCCAGGCTTACCCGGCGCCGACGGTGAAACAGCACCTCGCCGCCATCCGGATGATGTTCGACTGGATGGTCTCAGGCGGAGTTCTTCGCACGAACCCGGCTTCAGCCGTCCGCGGCCCGAAGCACGTCGTGAAGCGTGGGAAAACTCCAGTGCTCGACGCCGACCAGGCGCGGCAGCTTCTCGACTCGATCCCACTGACCAACAAGCACGGTGGGCCCGACCTGGTCGGGCTTCGCGACCGGGCGCTCATCGGGGTGATGGTCTACTCGTTCGCTCGAGTCGGTGCGGCCGTCGGGATGCGCCTCGAGGACTACTACCAGGACGGGAAGCGCTGGTGGCTGCGGCTGCATGAGAAAGGTGGGAAGCTCCACCAGGTGCCAGCGCACCACAACGCCGAGAAATACCTCGATGAATTCCTTCGGGCAGCTGGTCTCGAGGACAAGAAAGCGGCGCTCTTTCAGACGATGACGCCCCGCCGCGAGCTCTCCGGCCGGGCCATGCACCGAAACGACGTGCTTCGGATGATTCGTCGGCGAGCTCGAGCAGCAGGGCTCCCCGAGGGGACCTGCTGCCATACTTTCCGGGCAACCGGAATCACGGCCTACCTCAACAACGGTGGGACCATTGAGAACGCACAGGCGATCGCCGCGCACGAGTCACCGCGCACGACCAAGCTCTACGACCGAACGAGCGACGAGATCACACTTGATGAGGTGGAGAAGATTCAAATCTGAAGGCCGCGGGCTGCAGTGTCAGCAGCACGTCTCGCCCTGCCAGGCTTCTGCCCCCTCGCGGACAACGAGAGCGGCAACGCCGAGTGCGGCAAGCGGATCTGCCCACCACCAGCCGACGGCCGCGTTGAGGCCGACCCCGACAAGGGTGACGATCGAGAGCCACCAACAGGCCATCGTCTGGAAGGAGTCCGCCTCCAAGGCTCGGCTTCCGAGGCCGCGCGCCGCAGCGGCCTTCGCACGCGCAAGCCACCACATGACCGCGATAGAGACCGAGACGAGGACGAGGCCGACAACGCTGGTCTCGGGACGCTCAGAGTTCCATAGCGCAAGGCCGGCATCGACGGAGACGTAGGCGGCCAGGAGAAACAAGGTGCCTCCGACCAGCCGATGCGCGCGCCGATCGATACGCTCGATAGCTTCAGACGAGATGCGCGTGTCGCCTCGTTCGCGCGACAGGCGCCAGAGAAGGATCAGGCCGGAAGTGCTCTCGACGAAGCTATCGAGGCCGAAGCCCAGGAGCGCGACACTTCCGGAAGCCGCGGCAGCGGAAACGGCGACCACGCCCTCGACGACGTTCCATCCAACGGTCACGTACTCAAGGCCCGTAGCCTTCTTGAGTAGGGCTGCGCGAGCCTGATCACTCGTCACGGGCCCTACCGGTCTCGCTCGTTCCGAGGAGCACTGCGAGTGGGCGTCCGCAAGCGGCCTCAAGCCCAGGGATGCTCAGAGCGACTGCCTCTAACCGCTCCACGTATTCACGCCGAGTAACCAGGAGACGGTCTTGGGCCTCGAGAACCGACAGGAAACCCGTCTTCCCTGCCGCAAACGACTCACGCGCAAGTTCCAGACTCGCTTCTCGAAGGGGTAAGAGCTCCGTCTGGTACAGCCTAGCGACCTCCTGCGCCATAGCGTAGCGTTCGAATGCTCCGCGTACCTGCTGAGCGGCCTGCGTCGACGCCGATTGGAGGCGACGCACAGCCTGGGCATAGCGGTACTCCGCCTTGGCGATCTGAGCTTGATTTTGGTCGAAGATAGGAATCTCAAGCTCAATCGCCGGGCCGAGCGCTGTTTCACCACCCTCCGACTCAAGGGCAACGCCGACACTCACATTGCGCAGAATGCGGCGCCGCTCCAGTGGAAGGGCGTTCTCTGCTGCTTTGACGCTCTTCTTTGCCGCTCGGAGGTCAAGTCGATATTGACCTGCAGCGGAAAGAAGGCTCGCAAGATCGACGGTCCACTCAGGGGGAGCAAGAGGCGGACCGGCAAGCCCGATCTCCTGCGCCGGCACCGCAAGCCCGAGCACAAGCGCCAGGCGGCGTTTCGCTTCAATCGCGGCGAATCTCGTGGACCGAACGAACACCTGCTGTTCGAGAAACCTGGAGCGCGCTGCGTTCACATCGACCTGCGTTGAAGCGCCAGCTTCCTGGCGTTCAAGTGTGAGCTCGAGGAACTCCTGTGCTGTCCGGAAATTCTCCTCAGCGACCGCTAGAGCTTCACCCGCAGCAACAGCGCTGAAATAGGCCGACTTGGCTTGTGCAGCAAGTCCGACTGCGAGGTGAGCGACTTCGAGCACCGTTTGCTCGAGCTGGCTTTCTGCAAGCCTCCTTCTCCCGGGGAGGTGCCAGAGCTCGATGAGATTCTGTAGGAGCCCTGCCTCTGTATTCGTACTCCCTCCCCCTACCGGGAATCGGATAAGGGCTTCAAGCGACGGGTTTGAGAGCAGTCCTGCCTGGACAGCATCCGCACGACTCACTCCAATCTCGAAGAGTTGATCTTGGATACTACGGTTATTCAGAAGGCAAATCTGAACCGCTTCACTCGAAGTCAAGCCACCCTTCAAGAGCTCGCCAACCCGCTCCTGTGCCTCCTCCTCCTCCCCGGGCTGGTAAAGCGTGTCCTCGCCGGTGCCAGCCTTCACTTCCTCTCTTGCCCACTCGTAGTCAGGAGTCGGATCAACGGTCGCACACCCACTGACGGCCACGAACAACCCGAGTGCGCTCATCAATCCGACCCTGCGGCGAAGGATGCCCAGCGTCGAACGGAAGGACCGAGAGTTCGTGTGGCAGCTCCTAGTCCCCATCTGTGAGTGCCTCCCCCTCACTGGTGCTTCGCCCCGTTTCCTTCATCACGAGCAAGTAGAGAATCGGGAGCACGAAGAGGGTCAACATGGTCGATGTGAGAACACCAGCCACTACGACCGTTGCAAGCGGCCGCTGCACTTCCGCGCCAACGCCGGTGGAAATCGCCATCGGGAGAAATCCGACTGCGTCCGTGATAGCGGTTGCGAGAACGGGACGCAACCGTTGCTGAGCGGCTTCCGTGACGGCGGCTCGGAGGTCTCTTCCCTGATCCAGAAAAGACCGAATCGCAGATACAAGGATCTGCCCATTCAGTACAGCGATGCCACCAAGAGCAATGAAGCCAACGGCAGCGCTCACGCTGAAAGGCATGTCGCGAAACCACAGCGCGAAAACACCACCGACTGCGGCGAAAGGAATCCCGGTGTAGATCAGCAGGACCTCACGAAGATTCTTCAGGCTGAAGAACAGCAAGAAAAAGACGAGAAGGAGAGTGACGGGCACAACGATGAGGAACCGCACCTTGGCGTTTGCCAGGTTCTCAAACTGTCCGCCCCAATCGATGACGTAACCCTCGGGCAACACCAACTCTTCTGCGATTCGTTTCTGTGCCTCATCGACGAACGAGGCGACGTCACGGCCCGCGACATTGCACTGAACTCGGATGAGCCTCCTCCCCCATTCCCGGGCGATGGTCGAGATGCCTTCCTCCTCTTCGACATCCGCCACGCTTCGCAGAGGAAGGCGGAGTCCGGACTTTGTCGGGATCAACGTTGCGCGTAGCGCTTCAGCATCACTCCGGTGCGAGTCCGGCAGCCGCACAGCCAACGGGAATTTCCTCTGTCCTTCGAAAATCTCCCCGACGCGACGTGTGCCGATCGCCTCCACGAACTCAAGCACTTCTCGACCCGACACCCCGACACGGGCAAGCGCTTCGGGGTCTACCTTGATACGCAGCGTTGGTTGCCCTGTAAGCTGATCGACGGCGACATCGGATTGTCCCGGTATATCGACCAGAATTCGCTGCACCTGGTCGCTGACCCGCACAAGCTCGTCGAAGTCATCGCCGTAGATCTTGATGCCGATATCGGAGCGGATGCCCGACGCCATTTCGTTAAGACGCATCTCGATGGGTTGCGTCGCAATGATGTTGAGCCCTGGCAAGTCATCCACTTCGCTCTGCATCGCCGCAACAAGCTCGGCTTGGGTAGTCGCCTTTGTCCATTCACTACGCGGCTTGAGCGATATGAAGATGTCGGTTAGCTCCGTCCCCATCGGGTCGGTAGCAATCTCAGCCGTCCCAATCCGGCTCCAGACATGGCGAACGTCATCCGGGAACTGCTCAAGAAGAAGCCCCTCAATGCGCGTGTTGTAGCGAACGGACTCATCGATCGAAACACCAGCCAGACGAATGGTGTTGAGAACGACAGCCCCCTCACTTAGACGGGGAATAAACTCACCCCCGAGACGCATCGCTGTCCATCCCGCCCCTCCAACAAGCAAGATGACCCCACAAAGGACAATCCAACGGAGACGGAGTGCCGCCGCGAGCAACCATGAGAAAGCACGGTTCATCGCGCGGGCAGCAACTCCCTCTCGCTCTTGAACCCGCCTCGCGAGGAAGTAGTAGCCGAGCACCGGTGACAATGTGAGCGCAATCAGGAGCGCTCCACCCAACGCAAATATGAACGTCCACGCCATCGGGCGAAACATCTTTCCCTCGATGCCCTGAAGCGCGATAACCGGGAAGAAGACCACCATGATGATGGCCATACCGAAAACGATCGGACGAGCGACCTGTTTGCCCGACTCGACGATGACCGCGAGCCGCTCCTCTGATGTCAGCGGTCTTCCTAGCGCTCGTGCACGCTGCGCCAGGTTCCGCATATTCGCCTCGGTCATCACCACGGAACCGTCGACGATAATGCCAAAATCGATCGCTCCAAGGCTGAGAAGGCTCGCCGCGATGGCAAACTGGTACATCCCAATCAGAGCAAACAACATCGCAAGCGGTATGGCGATGGCTACCAGGAGACCAGCACGGACGTTTCCGAGAAGGACGAATAGGACGATGACGACGAGCAGAGCCCCAGCTACCAGGTTGTGCTGAACGGTTCGGATAACCTCGCTCGTGAGTTCCGTCCGGTCGTAGACTATCTCCACAACAACGTCTTCGGGGAGGGACTTGCGGATTCCAGCGAGGCGGGCCTTGAGGTCTTCCGTGACGGCTTGGGCGTTCTCGCCCATCAACATGAAGGCAAGACCGAGAACCACCTCGCCGCGGCCGTCGGCCGTCACCGCTCCACGACGGATTTCGTGGTCGATGCGCACGTCTTGCGCGACGTCTCGAATCCGGACGGGCGCCCCGTCGAAGGCAGAGATGACAATGTTCTCGACCTGATCCGTAGACGCAACGCGTCCGAGGCCGTGGATGAGCTGGGACTGACCTCCAGATGAAAGAACTCCGCCACCTACGTTCTGATTATTCTTCTCGAGTGCCTCGAATACGTCCCCAAGCGTAAGGTCATACTTGAGCAGCGCCTCAGGTGAGACGACTACATGGTATTGCTTCTCGAATCCGCCCCACGAGTTGACTTCCGCAACACCTGGGACCTTGCGCAGCTCCGGCTTGACCACCCAGTCATGAAGAGTGCGCAGCTCCTCGAGGGTTCGGCACGGGTTATCCGAACGAAGAACGTAGTGGAATATCTCGCCGAGTCCGGTGGATATTGGGCCGAGCTGTGGACGCTCAATCCCTTCTGGGAGTTCTACTGTGGCAAGCCGCTCGGAGACGTACTGCCGTGCATCCGTGATGCTCGTTCCGTCTTCGAAGGTCGCGACAACCTGGGAGAGCCCAAACTTCGAAATCGAACGCACGTCGGCAAGTCCCGGCAGGCCGCCAATTGAGAGTTCAACCGGAAGGGTGAGCTGCTGTTCGATCTCCTCCGGATTAAGCGCTGGGGCGACCGTGTTGATCTGGACCTGGATCGGCGTTGTGTCCGGGAAGGCGTCCACCGGAGTGCGAGTCAGCGTATATACTCCGCCTCCAACCAGGGCAAAGCCCAAGAGTAAGAACAGGAGACGGTTTCGGAGCGAGAACTCGACGAGGCGCTCAAGCATGCTGTGCCTCGTCCATTAGTCGTCCACACACCCAGCGCCAAGGCGCGACTTGAGGAATTCGGACATAACCGTGAAGGCCCCCGTGGCGACAACCGACTCATTCGCCCGCAGCCCTTCGATCACAGCCACCGTGTCCTTCGACGGATGCTCGACCATGGCGACCCTGCGGAGGGAATAGAGATCGTCCTCGAGCTTTACAAAGACGTAGGGCTTCTTCTCAAATCGCTGGATTGCCTCTCTCGGGACGTCGACAGCATCTTCTGCGCCTGAGACGAAGACCAGGGTATCTCCGAACATTCCAGCGTTGAGTCTTCGCTCAGCGTTGCTAACCACCGCCCGAGCTCGCAGCATACGGCTCTTCTCGTCAATCGAGGTATCGACCCAGGTGATCTCCCCTCGGACCATATCGCCGGGAAGCCCGTGAAATGTGGCTTCCACACTGAGCCCCTTTCGGATGAAGCCCGCGCGATCGGCGGGTATCGAAAGGGAGAGCCACATCGAGCTGAGGTCTGCGAGAGAGAAAAGGCTCTCACCGGGCTGGACGGCTTCACCAACCACGGCGCTCCTCTCAATCAACGTGCCATCATAGGGCGCGCGGACAAGCAAGTTCGCCGAAGTGTCGCGCTTTTTCTCGATGACTGCGACTTCTTCAGGAGTGAAACCGTAGTTCAAGAGCCGTTGCCTCGCCGTGCTTAGTGTCAGTTCTGCGGTCTTGCACGCGGCGTCAGCCTCCTGAACTTCCTTGTCGGAAGAAATCTTCTTCTTCGCCAGGCGCTGCTCCCGCTTGCAGGCAACCTCTTTGAGGTCGAGATCTACAACCGCCGAGACAAACGCTGCCTTAGCACTTGCGACTTCTGCGGAGTGAAGCTCAACCAGAACATCGCCGGCCTCTAGGTCCTCGCCGACATCAACGAGCACTTTGCGCACGATGCCCGCGGCCAATGGCGTAATACGTGCCAAAGCGTTCTGGTTGTATGAAACCTCACAGATGGCAGAGACACTGGCTTGAGCCGTGGCGGGCTGCGCCATCACGGTTTCAATACCGGCCTTGGATGCCGCGCGGGCTGATTCAAAGCGCACCTTGAGCTCGTCGCCAGGTTCTAGCTCCGCCGTGCGTTGGGGCTGACAGATCCCGCAATCGATCTCGGGAACTTGGTGTTCCTTACAGAATAGGCCGGGAGAAGTATCTCCAGGATGGTCGAGCTTCGAACTTTTCTGGCCTCCAGCTTTCTCCTCCTTGAGTTCGGGGTGACAGAGAAAGCACTCATCCTCGTAGAGCGAGTGCTCTTTACAGTAGGGCCTTCCCTTCTCCTCGAGCTGCGGCTGACAGATCCAGCAACGGTCTTCGTAACGAGCGTGCTCCCGACACCAAAGACGGCCCGCATCGCGCTTCGTTGCATCGCAGATGAAGCAGGATTCGCCAGGCGTGTCGTGCCGATGACCGTCACTTGCTGCTGCGTCCTCCTTGCCCGCTGAGCCACGAAGCTCAGGGTGGCAGAGAAAGCACTCATCTTCATAGAGCGAGTGCTCTTTACAGTAGGGCCTGCCCTTCTCCTCGAGTTGCGGCTGACAGATCCAGCAGCGGTCTTCGTAGCGGGCGTGCTCCGTGCACCACAAGCGTCCCGGGTCCCGCTTCGATGCGTCGCAGATGAAACAGGTCTCCCCTGCCCTCTCGTGGCGGTGAACAGTGTTCGACTCACCGCCCGAGCCCCTCTCGCTCATCCCGGAGCTCGGTTTCTCACAGCCCGATAGAACGAAAACGGCGATTAGGGCACTCACGAGCCCAAGTCTCGTAAGTTGGCTCGGCATATCACTCGCCTCCATCGGCAAAGGTTCTTCTGTTGGAAGTTCTGTGCGGATCTGGTTGCAGAACTCCTCGGTTCGGTCTAGAATAGCTCATATGCGCAACAATGCAAGTGTCGTCACGGAGAGACCTGTGCTTGACCAAAAAACTCTCATCCCGGCGTTCAAGGCCCTTTCAGACCCGACTCGCCTTAGAATGCTGCGGCTCCTGGCCGTAAATCGTTCGCAGATGTGCGTCTGTGAGTTTGTTGATGCACTCCAAGAGCGACAGTACAACGTCTCCAAGCACCTCAAGATCCTCGAGCAAGCCGGGCTCATCGAGGGGGAGAAGGAAGGGCGCTTCGTTTACTACGGGCTACTTAACGGTGGAGACGCCACAGCACGCCAGCTCTACCGGCTTATTGCGGGTGTCCCTGATTCGGACGAAGTGTTCTCAGACGATCAAAGCCGTTTCGAGCAGCGGATGGAGCTTCGCGAAGGGGGGCGCTGTCTTCTAGGGATTCAGACCGAAGGGCTGGCCGAGTAACTCTAGACCGAGAGGCCAGCTATGGTTGCAGAGACGACAATCTGGATAGCCTAAAGTGGCGGCAAGAAAGAGCCGACAGGGGCTGAAGGTACCCTGAGGGCTTGACTTGGGGCCACTCACAAAGGAAGAATGGATTTCATGATGCAGCTACAACGACACAGGAAGAGGATGGCCGGCGTGCTCTGCGCGTTGCTGCTCGGTCTCTTCTTTGAGTCGGGTGTCTGTGCAAGCATGCATCAAATGAGGCATGCTGAGAACGAAGGTAGCTGCCAGCAAACACACCTCCACAACAGAGCTTGCGACGTTCCGAGTAGTCCGACGCCATGTCGCGACAACTGCCACTTCGAGCACCAGCACGAGCGGTTGGCTGCCGCAACCACGAAGGATTCGGCGACTACGTCGCCGCCCCTCCTGCACCCTTCCAGCCTGTTGCTTGGCTTCGCCCCCCTGGATGCTCCTTCTAGCAGCATAACGCCAGTCAAGCTCGCGTTACCGCCCCCAGAGCTCCAACGCTCCACCGTCCTCCTGATCTAGCAGCTCACACCCCAGCTATTGACCTGCCATCTCTGCGTCCATTCGACGCGTGAGTTGGTGGTTGCGTGTGTGTTTCTAGACCAAGGGAGACAATCCAGTGAGACCGCGAATGGTCCGCTGGGTGCCAGCTGTGCTCGGGTGCTTGCTGCTTCAAGCCTGCACATCCTTCACTCCCAAGCCACTGGACCCAGCGGAAACTATCGCCAACGTCAATGACGTTCGGCGGGCGCCGGAGGGCGCACAGAGAGATACCGGCAAACCTGCTTTCACGCTGGCACTAGCAGCGCAATGGATGCGCGAACATGGGCCAACAGTGAAGGAGACAGTTGCCGCATACGAAACGGCCCTCGCACGAGCCCAGATTGCGACTCCCCTTCCCAACCCTGGGATCGAAGGAGGACTTCAATGGGGCTTCGGATCCGACGTCGAGCGAGTCAATCAAGTCACGCCGTTGGGCTCCATCGGATTCTCGATTCCTCTCGGTCCGCGGCTTTCTCGACAAGATGAGCTGAACCAAGCGCAAGCCGAAGTGGCTCGAGTGGATGCCTTGGCGAGCTATCGAGAGTCCTACCTCGAGCTGCGGGCAAACTATGCGGCACTTGTCATTGCTCGCTCCCGTGAGAATCTGCGCCAGACGATCTCCGATGCTGCACGTCGAACCGTCGACGTGGCTCGCCAACTCGTCGAAGCTGGCTCGGCAACCGCCGTTGACCTAGCCCTCTTCGAGCTAGAGCATGCACGAAGCCTCTCGGCGCAGCTGCGGGCTGAACAAGCCACTACGGCAACAGAAGCGGACCTATCCGAGCTCATAGGTGTTCACGCCGGCCTCTTCGTACAGCTGGAGGAAAGTCCGCTTCCCGAGCTCCCATCGGCGCCTCCTGACCTCGAGGCACTTCGCGAGGTTCTGGTTCTCCACCACCCTGTCTTGGGACGCCTACGAGCCAAGTATGAGGCGGCCGAACGGTCACTCCGCCTCGAGATCGCCAGACAATACCCGGACTTCAATTTTGGCCCGTTCTACAACAGTGAGCCTGGTGAACGAAGGAACGTTCTCGGGCTCACATTGGGGCTCGAGCTTCCAATCTTCGACCGCAATCAGCAAGCCATCGCCGAGGCGACGAAACGGCGAGAGGAAGTGCGAACTCAATACGAGGCTGCCGCGAATCGTGCACTAGCCGAGCTGGAGGGAGCATTTCGCTCCGTGGAGCTCACTAGCCGTCGACGGGAGTTGCTGCAGGAGCAGATCGTGCCTCGTGCAGCTGCGAGCATTCGTATCGCCCGTGATTCACTCTCGGCAGGGTCTGGAGACGCGCTGCGCTTGCTCGATGCTGAACGTAGTCAGCGCGAGATCCAAGTAGAGCTCCTCGAAGCAGAGCTTGGAGAGCGAGGCGCCTGGTCGGCTCTCGAGCAGGCCGTAGGCCATCCCCTAATGACATTCCCTTCAGAGCCCCCCGACAGTGCCGCCAAAGAACCCGAGGGTCTGGAGTCACATGACGGTGTGAGCGCGGCACAAGAGGAGGACTCCAAATGAAAAAACGATGGGACATCTTGCTCTTCTGCGTGATTTTCACCGCCCTCGGAGTTGCTGGTGGCTGGCTTGCTGCGATGCAGCTCGGCAGTGACACAGCGGCTGGGGGGCACGAGGAGCCCGAAGGTGCGGCGCAAACCACTCCGGCTCTCCCGCCGGCAACACTCAAGAACCTGGGCGTTACCGTTGGCGAAGCAGAGATTGGCACCTTCACTCGATATCGTTCCATCCCTGCCGTCGTGCAGCGGACCGCGTTCAACGCTCAGCCAGTTTTCGCTCCTTTCGGTGGCCGGGTGGCTGACGTCCTAGTCGACATCGGGACGGTCGTAGAGCCGGGGGATACGCTCGTGACGGTCGTGCGCGACCCAATCCCCCGCCCGACCCTGACACTGACGGAGGACGTTCTCAAACCCGCGAACGAGTCCATTCATGCCACGGTGATTGAACTTCGAAAGTCGCGCGCAGAAATACGAATCGCAGAGACCGAACTCAAGCGCGTCGAGCAGTATACGGGCAGGGTCGGCGAAGAAGAGATCCCAATCCTCCCGCGGCAACGGGCGATCGACCTCAAGTATGAGCTCCTGCGCGGGACCAAGTCTGCAGAGCAGGCAGAGCTCGAGTTAACAAAGCACGGTCTCACGGAGGAACAGATCGAGGCCGTTGCCAACGGTGGAGCGCTTCCAAATCTCAGCGAGGACAACTGGAAGAGAGCGCTCAAGAGAAACGGACTCTGGCCACCCTCAGCCGATGTGCTTTACGGAGTTCTCACTGAAAAGTATCGATCGATGCGCTGGGTTATCGCGACAATCGGTGAGCTATCGGCAAGCGGTCTGAACACACCAGAACTAGTTGAATGGCTGAAGGCTGAGCCTGAGGCCTGCGACCACTTCCTCCAGATCGGCTCCCTTCTCCAGAAAGGGCACAGTGTCTCCGACATTCGCCGCCTGCACGAGCTAAACGCCTTCGAACCCATCATCGAGGTCCGGGCTCCGACGGGAGCTGAGGATTGGAATGTAGATGAGACGCTGATTCGCCCCGGCGCGCGGGTCGAGGCGGGAGCGACATTGCTCACGCTCCTCAACCCCCGCGTGATGTACCTAAAGCTATCTCCCGTCGGTGGTGAGAAGTCCGATGTGCTGCGCGCCCTGACCGAAAAAGCTCCGTGCGAGGCTCGCCCGCTCGTCGACGGGTCCGGCCCCAACTTAAGTGATGTCCGCCTGTCATTCGCCACGGGAAAGCCTGGAGAAGCCGGCGGAAGCCTCACTCTTGCCGAGGTCAAGAACGAGCCGCTCACAGAAACAACCGGCGAAGACGGACGCAAGCACCGCACATGGAAGCTCCGTGATGGGCTCAAGTACATGCTGCGCATTCCAACCGTTACGATGGAGAACGTCTTTGTTCTTCCCAGTGCAGCCGTCGCCGTCGATGGGCCTCACAAGGTGGTCTTCATCCAGGACGGCGACTCCTTCCGCGACGTGATGGTTGAAATCGTCTATCAGGACGAAGAGGTCGCGGTGATCCCAGCCGGAAAGGAGACAGCGCTCTTCCCAGGTGATCCCGTGGTCACGGGCGGAGCGTTCTCACTGGGAATCGCTCTCAAATCAGGTTCGGCCCAGCCGGATGCTCACGCCGGCCATAGCCATTGAAGGAGGCTGAACCATGTTGAACAAAATCATCGCCGCCTCCCTTCAGAATCGCGTCATCGTTCTCGCAGCCGCTCTCATCGTCGGTGGATACGGTCTGTGGTCGGCATCCAAGATGCCGATCGACGTGCTCCCCGACCTCAATCGTCCCATCGTGACGATCATGACCGAGGCCCCGGGCATGGTCCCAGAGGACGTCGAGCTCTTGGTGACCTGGCCAATCGAGCAGGTCATGAACGGAGCCACCGGTGTCTATCGCGTTCGTTCAGTCAGTGGAACGGGCCTATCGGTGGTATACGTGGAATTCGATTGGGGGACCGACATCTACAGAGACCGGCAGATCGTCTCTGAGAAACTTCAGCTTGCAACACCGAATCTACCACGCGGTGTGCAGCCGTTCATGGCCCCCATCAGCAGCATCATGGGCCAGATCCAGCTCATCGGGTTCCAGAGCCAGTCCGGAGAAACGGACCCAACAGAGCTGCGCCGAGTCATCGACCGCGACATCAAGCCGAGAATCCTCGCACTCTCCGGTATCGCCCAGATCGTCACGATCGGTGGGCAGCCGACGGAACTCCAGGTCGTCGTCGATACCGACAAGCTCCGAACCTTTGATGTGACCCTGGAAGAGGTCGAGGATGCAGTTGCCAAGGCAAACATCAATGTCGCAGGTGGCTATCTCAACATCGGCGCCAAAGGCCCACTGGTCACAGTTCCTGGACTCATCGATAGCGCCGAGGAACTGACGAAAGCGGTCGTACACCCAGACCCCATCCGGCCTGTACGAATCGATGATGTAGCCACGGTCGGCTTCGGCCCTGCCGCTATCCGCACGGGAAACGCCGGCGTCAATGGCAAGCCCGGCGTAATCATGGTCATCTCGAAGCAACCCGGAGTCGACACCGTCGACCTCACGGATCGCATCAACAAAGAGCTCAAGAAAGTCCAGGTCGACCTGCCGGAAGATGTTGTCATCATCGACAACCTATTCCAGCAAGCGGCGTTCATCCACCGGGCCATCGAGAACGTCTTTGACGCTGTTCGGGATGGCGGCATCCTCGTCGTCATCATCCTCTTCATGTTTCTCCTGAACGTGCGGACGACGCTGATCACGCTTACCGCCATTCCCCTTTCCGTAGCCTGTGCGGCTCTGGTGTTCCAGGCATTCGGCCTCACGATCAACACGATGACACTCGGCGGCCTTGCCGTCGCTATTGGAACGCTCGTCGACGATGCCATCGTTGATGTCGAGAACGTCTTTCGGCGACTCCACGAAAACTCGCAGCTCGAGCGACCAAAGCCAGTCCTTTGGGTCATCTTCAAGGCATCGAGTGAGATTCGAAAGCCGGTCATGTATGGCACCCTCCTGGTGACGGTCGTCTATCTCCCGCTCTTCTTCCTCAGCGGCATCGAAGGTCGTCTCTTTGCCCCGATTGGGCTTGCCTACATCATCAGCGTCTTCGCCTCGCTGCTTGTCGCACTGACCGTCACACCTGTGACCTGCTACTACCTTCTGGGGAGACAGAAGGCTCGCCACAAAGAATACGGTGGGTGGCTCGTTCGGAACCTCAAACGCGGCGTGGAACGCATGATCCGACTCAGCATGGCCTATCCAATGCACGTCTTGGGTGTTGTGCTTGGCATTGCTGTCGGCTGTGGATTGCTGTTCGCAACGCGGGGCTCCGCATTTCTCCCGGAGTTTAACGAGGGATCCTATCAGGTCAGCCTCGTTCTTGAGCCCGACTCGAGTCTCAACACGTCAGACGCTTACGGTCGTCGCCTCGAAGGTCTCCTCACAACAATCGACGGGATTGAGCATGTCGGGCGGAGAACCGGAAGAGCCGCAGGCGACGAACATGCCATGCCGGTGAGCGTCACAGAAGCCATCATCACCGTCGACCCGGATTCTGACCGAAGCCGCGACGAGCTTCTCAAGGACATCCGAGACAGGCTTGAGGATGAGTTCCCCGGCGTTGTCAATGCCACGGAGCAGCCGCTCAAACACCTCATGGACGCACTTCTTTCGGGCGTGACTGCTTCGGTCGCCATCAAAATCTCCGGCGAAAATCTGGATGTGCTCCGCGAGGCCGCCCGCGAAGTGGAGGCGGCGGTTAACCAGATTCCCGGTGTGCGGGACCTCTACGTGGAACCTCAAGTGCTCATCGACCAGGTCGAGGTAAAGCCGAAACGCGAGGCCCTCGCGGTTCGCGGACTCAGCGTCGAGGACTTGGCGGAGACGGTAAATCTCGCTATGGGGAGCGAAGAGGTCTCGAGAATGCAGGTCGGCCGCATCAGCTATCCCATTGTCGTTCGCCTCGAAGAGGAAGACCGGAGTAACCTCGAGAAGCTCAAGAATCTCTACCTGCGAAAGGCGGATGGAGAGCTCTCACTTCTCTCCGATGTCGCCGACGTCGGTGTCTCGAAGACCCCCAACAACATCAATCGAGAGAACGTCGAGCGGCGCGTCGTCGTGCAACACAACGTCGAGGGGCGAGCTCTCAGTGAAGTCGTCGCCGACGTCGATCTGGTCTTAGAACCGATCCGCGAGAGACTCGCCGAGCTTCCCGGCAGCTACTCGATACGTATCAGCGGTCAGTTCGAGGCGCAGGAGAAAGCATCTCAGTTGATCATGCTGCTCACCATCGTTTCGCTCGCCGGGATGCTTTTGATCCTTTACATGCACTTCCGCTCGACAACTCTAGCGGTGCTCGTCCTCGCGAGCCGCCCGATTGCGTTCATCGGTGCCGTGACATATGTCGTCCTTTCGGGCCAGGTCGTCTCAATCGCCACTCTCGTGGGAATGATTGCCCTGCTCGGTGTCTCGGCACGAAACGCCATTCTTCTCGTCGACCACTACCTGCATCTCATGAAGGAGGATGGGATCCCTTTCGGTAAGGACCTCATCATCCGCGCTGGCCAAGAGCGGATGGTGCCAATCCTGATGACGGCCCTGACCAGCGGAATCGGTCTCGTGCCGCTTGCGCTTGGCCCCGGTCAGCCCGGCCGCGAGATCCTCTACCCGGTGGCGACAGTCATCATTGGTGGGCTCATTTCCAGCACGCTCCTCGACTTCCTCGTGACACCAGGACTGTTCTGGCTCTTTGGCAGAAAGGAATCAGAGCGTCTCGTCAAGGAGCACGGAAACAGCATCGACGAAAGCACGGAGAAAATCGCCAGATCACTACTCGGGTCCGAGCCCGCTCGAGAGGCATCAAGTCTTACCCCGGAACCCCAAACGTAAGGAGGATGACAGATGAAACCAGCATTGATGTTTCTTATCGCCAGCCTCGCTCTTCTAGGTGCATGCGGCAAGAGCGAAAGCCATCAGAAGCAGCAGCAGAAGCCCGAAGCGAGCACCACGCATGCCGCGCACGGACCCAACGACGGAGAACTCATTGAGCTTGGAGACCACGTCGCCCACCTCGAAGTCGTTCACGACGAAGACGAGGGGACGATTCTTCTCTACGCGCTTGATGCAGACCTGAAACCAACCACGCTGACAAAGGCTCCTGTTCTCAATCTTCAGACCAGCAGTGGTCCGAAGCAGCTCACGGCCACCGCACGTGGAGGGTCGCAATCTGAGTGGCAATTCAGCGACGCTTCTCTCAAAGGAGAGCCGGAAGGTGTCCGCCTCCGGGTTGTCCTGGACGGTGTCACGTATACGCCAGACCTCCCCCACCATCATGAGGGGCACAGTTCACATGACGGACACAACCATTAGACACAACGAGGCGCGAGGCAGTGAGCCAAGAAGACTCCGTTATTGCCAACGCTCGGCCTGACTCTCGCTCAGGGCACGGCCACGGCGCTGAGGGCAATCTCAAAGTCGCTTTCCTGCTCAATCTCGGCTTCACAGCCCTTGAAGTAGTCGGTGGGCTATGGACCAACAGCATCGCTGTCTTGACTGATGCGTTACACGACGCTGGGGATACATCTTCGCTGGGCTTGGCATGGTACTTCGAGCGACTCTCAGAGCGAGGTCGAACGCCAACGCACACATATGGCTACAGGCGTTTCCGATTGCTAGGCGGATTAATAACGGGACTCGTCTTGATCGCGGGCCTTGGCTTCATTCTATGGAAGGCAACCGGGCGATTGATGAGCCCGGAACCGGTGCACGCGCCGGGGATGTTTGCGCTAGCGGTAGTGGGCGTCGCGGTCAACGGATATGCGGTGTTGAGGACCCGTAAGGGTTCGTCATTGACCGAGAGAATCGTCAGCTGGCATCTACTCGAAGACACGCTCGGGTGGGTGGCCGTGCTGATCGGTGCGGCCGTCATGGCCATATGGGAACTGCCGATTATCGACCCGCTCCTGTCAATCGGCATCTCTCTATTCGTGCTATGGAACGTGGGACGGAATCTAAGACAGGTGGCGCGTGTCTTTCTTCAGACAGCGCCTGAGTCGTTCGACGCAGTCAGTTTCGAAATGAAGACAAAAGGGTTTCCGAAGGTCAAGGATGTCCATCACGTGCATGCTTGGACGCTTGACGGCGAAAGCCACGTCTTGAGCGCCCACATTGTGATGTCCCGGGATGTGAGCCGTGAGGAGATCGTTGAAATGAAGCGACAGCTTCGTAGCGAGTTCGACCACACGTTTGCGCATATTACCCTCGACGTGGAGCTCGAGGGAGAGGAGTGCGGTGCTCACGATTCCTGATAGGGGCGGCATCGAAACGACGACAAGGGGGCGTGGCAAGATGGAACGTGACTCCGAAACGCGCTTGCGTGGCGCCTGCGCAATCCTGCTTGGCGCAACCGCTGTCCTCGTCGGCTGCCATTCGCCGGGTGTGGCTGCACATTCCCTTGGAATCCATCTCGTAGAGGACAGAAGTGCCGCATCAGTGTCCTGGGTCGATGCGCACGAAGAGCGTGGCAATCTGCACATTGTCGGCTCCATTCGCCTGCTGCGCCGATGGAAGCCGAGAGTATGGGTAGAGGTTCACTCAGCAACAGGCGAGCTACTCGCTACGACCACAGCGAGGATTCCGGGAGTTTCCCCCGGCGGCCGGCGGCGTCGCCTATCAGCCCGATTCTATATCACGGTCGAAGACCTACCGCCTCCGGGCTCAACTGTGACACTCTACGCAAAGACCAAGAACAGCCGCTTTTGAACCGTCACGGTCTAGAGACTGTGAAAGCTACGTATCGAGAAATCAGCTCTTCGAGACCTCCCCGGCCGAGATGCTCCGCGCACGCCAGACATGTCTTGTTCGCGGCAGTGGCTACGCGCCGCACCTCACCGGATGCCGCGTCGAAGAAGGACTGCGACTCGACCTGCCTGATCCCTGTAGCCCACGCCTGTAGCTCGAAAACCCCGAGCGAAGCGACAACACCATTCAAAGACATGACCGCGGGAGCTGGCTCCTCGCTGCCTTGAATGTAGCCCGCTCGAATATCCGCCTCCCGAGCTTCCTGGGGTCGGAACTCGCTCGCCGCATCGCACGGATCGATCGCCATCGCGCAAAGAAGGCAGCCCGCGCCGGGGAGCGTGAACGTGAATCGGCCACCACACGAGCTGAGTTTGCCGTCGGCGGTGTGAATCTCGCTGCCGAGATCGAGATACGGCCGCAGGAACCGAAGAGCGATTTCGTTCAGCGCGAAGCGGCTCGAGGAGTTGTCTGTGCAGCCAAGAAGGACATCGACCCTGGAGAGTGCTCTCAGTGCTTCTTCGGCACAGACGGAACTCGGTATCGCCTGGACCCGAGCTCCAGGGTCCAAGCTCAGGATCCGCTCGCGCATCACCTCGACCTTCAGCCGACCAACATCCTCCGGTCGAGTGAGTGCGACCCTTGAGAGATTCGATTCCTCGACCCGGTCCGGATCCACTAGAACGACGCTACCCACTCCGGAGCGGATGAGTTGCTCAACGACAATCGAGCCAAGCCCTCCCACGCCAACGATTCCGACACGGAGCGCGTTCAGCTTCGCTTGACCATCAGCACCAAACGCCCTCACCTGCCGGTCGAAGTGCTCGAGGGCGTCTTCGCCCACCGAGCGACCCTCGACTGGTGGCGCGCTCGTGGTCCGCAGCACGACACGGTTTCTACCCACGGCCTCCACTGTCTCGAGCGGAATGGGTCTTTCTTCCTTCGCCGACCAGACCACTCCGTCAACGTTATCCGGGCCGCCGAGGACGAGCGCTCCGTAGAATCCGACCGGCAAAGAGCGAAGCATGTAGGGAACGACCCGCCGGAACCCAGCATGGTCAGCGGGTGAGAACCGAGCCGGGGCCTCCGCACCTGGATGGTTGTGGACTTCGACCAGACCTACCCCCTTCCCCACCGCTTCGTTCACGACCCGAAGGAGCGCCTCGAGCTTCAGCTCGAGATAGTCCTTCGCTGGACCACCAACAAGGTCGCTATCCGGAATAAGAATCGGCGCACCCGCTAGCAGCTCGAGTTCGTTCTCCACCTCCCGGAAGACCGTCGGCAGAAACGCCACGTGCTCTTTGCCATCCTCACGAAGTAGGTGGGACGAAAGCTCGTCCCACCCCCCTGCTGCGATCCTGATTCGGGCAGTCATGGCTACGCTCCTTCCTTCAGACGAGAGTTCGCCACGAGCAAGAACGAAAGAAGGTTGTCCCCATCCGAAGGGTTCACCGCCGCCCGCCATGGTCCTTGGGCATGAAAAGAAAACTGCCCCCACTGCTCGCCGTCGATCGACACCGGCCCCGAGTAGGCACCGATCGCTTGCCCCGAGCGGAGAGCGAGCCCCCAGGTGACAAAGAAATTATCCGGGGGCGCGTGCGGATAGGTCGGCGGGACCGGGACGAAGAGTGACGTGCTCTTCGCCTGGTAGATCTCCGGAAGGTCGAAGTCGCGAATCACAACCCCGCTCGGCGTGCGCTCGGCCGACGGGTGGAGCTTACGGACGAGCTCGAGCTCCGCCTCGACCCTCCCGAGTCCACGGATGAAGCGAGGGGGCGTCACTAGCTTGGTGCAGTCCTCGAGCTTGAACTCTTCCCCTTCCGGCAGCTGACGCTGCGTTCCATCGGGGCGGACATGCACAATCGGAATGTTGTCGGGAACGCCGGCTAGCTCACGGATGAACTCCGGAGTAACGAATTCCTGATCTGTATCGAACCGTTTCTCGTCGAGAAAGAAGCAGAAGACCTTCTTCGTTTCACAGTGATGAGTTTGAGTAGACATAGATGGATCCTTTCATTGGTAGAAGTCACGAATTGCTAACCCGCTCCCATCACACATTGGGAGCGCAGATTGCAGCGGAGTTTCCGAGCACTCTCGTAGAGAGAGAGCGGTATGAGCCCCTCGCGAGCGAGATGCCGGAGCATCGCCTCGTAAAGCGCACGATGGCCCCTGCGCTTCGCCGCCTTTCCCCAGAACTCCAGAGCTAGTTTCTCTTGAGCTCGTCGTGGCATCGCGGCTTCGGAGACCAGCAAATCCGGTGAGCTCTGGTCTTCAAAGTCGCGGTCTTCTATCGGAACAACACGGCGCGTCGCGATTGCACGGCGCGCACTCTGCCGATAGTCGAGCGCCGTTCCTTTCACGGCCGTCGCGACGTAACCCCGAACGTTGCTCCCTTTCGGCAAGGGTCTTCTATCTCGGAGCTTCAGGTATGTATCGTTCAGCACATCGTCAACGCCTTCCCTGGACCCGAGCTTCTGTCGAGCCAGGGCGCGCATCTGATCTACGAACGGTTTGTCGTCATAGAGCTCCGCTAGCTCACATTGCCAACAAAACCGCTCGGTGCATTTCGAACTACCGTGTTCTTGCTCTTCGCGTGGAGTTTTCTCCGTCGACTCGGGACACATTGTTCCCTCCGCAATGGATGGCGTTTCGAGCCATCGGAATTGGAACCGCCCTGCAGTCTGGAGTGACTGCCCTTCTTAGGCGGCGCGGAGGTGGGAGTCGTCGTCGTCCGAACGGGGAGCTTGTCGACGAGGGAAGAGCTTTCGGGGAGTGAAGCGGAGCGACTGAGCAGAGACCACCGGCTGGAGGCTGGGCGCGAAGTGGTCAATATGCAGGGCGCGTCGGGAAGATGAGCAGAAGCGCGATACCTTGGCGGGGAGAGACCCTACGAATCGTCCCAAGCCAAGGAATAGGCTTGCGACCATTCTGACAACAGTAAGCAGTGTTTTTTGGATATCGGACATCGAATTATCCTCTACCCTACTACCCGTTCCGGGCTCTCCAAGGGGCCGTCTTTTTTCTGTTTTTTCCGGGCCCATGTAGGAGTTGGACTTACGAACGACCGACTCCGTTATACCATGCCGCCCTTTCTCCAACGCGTTTCCTTCGTCGCTGCCTCGAGACCCACCCCCCAGCCAGTGGGTGAGGGGGATGGGCCCTCTCAGCAGCTACCAGGAGAACGCCGACATGAAGAAAGGAACGAACAAGCCTGAGCATTTCGATTTCGACCTCATCCACAGCTACTCACGCAAGCAGGCCATCGAAGATGGAGTGCTCATCGACGTGAGCGAGACCGCGCGCGAGGCCGGCTTCACCTTTCCGGTCGCTCTGACCTCCGCCGTCTATGCGTCATGCGGGAAAGCTCCGATCGACGTTCCGGGGCAAGACACCGATGGTCGGATCTGGGACATCCTCTGGATGCTCCGGCACGCCATCCGCGGGAGTTCAAGTGGCGGTTCGGAGCTCCTATTCCGCCTTCATGTGCAGAACACCGAGGCCGCGCCACCGGAGCTCGTCACTCTCAAATCGGTCTGCGGTCCTGGAGATGACCTCAAGCCGGTCATCACCATCATGTTTCCCGACGAAGACTGACCTCGGTCTCCTATCCGGCAGGGATGATCTCGACCAGCGCATCCCTGCCCGACCAATAGCCGCCTGAGACCTTGAGCCGGTAAGTGTCTTGGCGCGGAACATCGAAGACGATGAAGCCTTGCTTCGATACGCCGGGGTTCAGGCTGTCGAATAGTCCGATTGCCCCATCGAGCGTTGTGGCCGATGATTCTTGCTCATACTCTGCCCCACGATGGTCAACCAGCTCGAACGAAGGAATCGTCCTTGCTTTCTTGTCGTTGTTGCGAACGCTGAGATCGATGAACAGGTATGCGGCGTTCGGCGGCTCGTCCAGGAATCGGTTATCAGAGAGCCGGTTTGACCACCAGGCTCTCCACACACTGTAGGACGTGTAGCCCACGGTGAAAGTCTTACCCATCTTGTGAGCAGCATCCATTCCCTTCGCGCTGCTGGACCGCTCGGAAGTGCCCTCGGCAAGAAGCCCTAAGGACGACAGGGCCACTGGAACGAGTAGAAGAACAAGGACGCCGAGAAGAATCAGGTGGCCATTTCGACGGCGGGGAGTGCCACACGCAGAGCAGCTCCTTCCCGTCGATCCGAGTTCACCACCACACTCCTTACATTGGTCCCCGTTTCTGTTCTCCATGCTCAAAAATCGCACGGCGGGAGTAGTCGCGTCAAATCACCCGGGCGAAAACGGACCAGGTGGGTTGGTCCATAAAACCTGTCGCGACGAGACCAACCTCGTCGCTTCTCTAGCCTTCTCTGTCGTTTC
>CAZQZX010000020.1:0-3364 GCA_964597885.1 uncultured Planctomycetota bacterium | reverse complement strand
AAACCTGTCGCGACGAGACCAACCTCGTCGCTTCTCTAGCCTTCTCTGTCGTTTCGCTTGAGCTCCTGAATCCTCGACCACGCCTGCCGCATGAGCTCGGCAAGCGGAAGTGCATCATCGGCGCCGAAGCTCCGAGACGTCTTCCACTCATCCCCATCCTTGAAGACACGCTGAGCATCGAGGGTGTAGAACGCTCCTCGTTCACCGTCGTTCTTCCAGATGACGACTTTGAGGCGTCCGGCTCGAATCTCATCGACCGGAGGCGCACTCTTCGGGTTTGCGCTCGTTGTCATGACACTGGCTCCTTTCGTCTGCACAAAAACCTTCCTCGGGAAGGTTCCCACCTGGTCGACGAAAAGGACCGTGGCCCCTCTCCTTCACCAGGAGTCGATCACTTCTACCCAGTCTCTAGCGCGCCAGCGTGAAGACCTGCTTTGAGAGCTCGGGGAAGAGTTGCTCGTGGGCGCGCTTACGCGGCTTCTTTCCCGTTACGGCATACGTCATCGCCGTTGCCGCGAGCTCGAGGTGGAGGTTCTCGAGTGCCGTGAATCCCCGAGCAATCTCTCGGCCGCCGTTTGGCCCCACCCGGATGAAGTAGAGCCTTCTCCAAAGCCACCCTTCGCGTGGACCCCATAGCTCGGCCGAGATGGGCCCCGAGGTTGCCTGCACCAGGAGCTCGGCCTTCGTCTCCGGACCGAGCAACTCGCGCATGAATTTCCCCTGATACAGGGTGGCAACTGGCGCACGGTCGAACGACACGCTCTCATCGCACTCGGTTTCGGCAACACGCTCGCGCACGAAGGCGTTTGCGACAATTGCAGCGGTCCTCAGGAATGGTGCGTGTTCGTCTTTCCAGAGTGTGCTCTCTCTCCCCCACCGGCCGCCGGGTGCTGAGTTCGTGCGAACCAGTCGGTAGTAGTCGATCTGAGGTGAGGCGACTGGTCCTCGAACCTCGACGGTCACAACACCCGATTTCGCCTTGAAGAGAAGTGGCCTTTTCATCAAGCGGCCCTCCTCGCTTGCTGCCCAACTTCGAAGGGCCGGTAGATTCGCCGGCGAAGGCGAATCGCTGGCTGCGGAATCGGCTCGAAGCCTGCGAGTGTGCGCTTGCGGTTTACAGCCCGAAGAATCTGGAGGAGCTGCCGCTGCACCCGTGCATAGCGCTCATAGGGAAGTGCGTTCAGCGCCTCACCAAGCACCTCGGCACGGCGACGGGTCGCGAGCTCGAGGAAGTAAGCCTTCTGGCGCTTGTATTCGTCGCGAGCAATCCGAACGGAGACGTGCCCGCCGCAATAGCCGATGGAGTAGCCGAAGAATTGAAGCGGTCGCCGGCGAATATCCCGAAGAGCTGGCCCCTCTTCCTCCTTGAACCGGTGGCGACCTTCGGTTGCGGTAATGACGAAGAAGCGCTCGTAGCGGAGGTATTGAACGCTCGCCCAGCCGGCCTTCTTCCGTCTCGAGCGCTCGCGGCTTGAGATGCCGAGGCCATACTTCTCGATGATCTTCTCATCGACCGCGAGCGGATCCTTCGGATCCGGCACGCGCCCCACGACGTAGTGGTAGTAGCCGTGGGTCACATACGCCACAGCAAATTGCTGCACGAAGCCCTCGACCGAGGTGGCCTCACATCGATACATCTCGTCTCTTCGCCCCGCTCGAGGAAGGGAACCTCCCCCCTCCCCCACCGCGGGGCTGCCTCCATGTAAAAGCGGAAGGGGTTCCCGAGCTCACTGCTCGGGATTTATTACGGCGTCCCCTTCCTGTTCGCCTTGAATCCTGTGTGGCGCTTCTTGCGCACGGCCGGGACAAAGGAGCTTGTGAGCTCACTTCGCCCCGACGCGTTCGCGCAGACGGCCTCTAACCTCCTTTCTCAGGTCATCACGGAGCCGCGCCGGCGGCCGCTGTGTTCTTCAACAGCAACCGCCTAGTCATAGGCGCTCCGCTTCCGTTCTTCCCAAAGCGAACCTCGGAAGGTGCAGATGCACCTCGAGTGTTCGCCGCCAATTCGCCGCCACAGGAGGCTTGCCCACCACAGGCAAGCCTCGTGTGACCGCATCAACAGACTTCCGTCACCGGGGGCACCAAGCCACTCCGGGACGCCATCGAGACGAGTCCCTTTCACTGGGCCTCGTCGCCACTTTCGTTCTTCCTGTCGCACTCGAGCACCACCTCGAGCAGGAAACGGGTTGCGACTGCCTTGCCGCATGGTGGAGAGGAGATGACTACCCCCCTCCCCCACCGGAGACTTCTCTCCGGACACCGCTTGGCTTCCGCCAAGTTCTACTTGTGGCTCGCTCCCCCACTACGGCGTTTGAATCACCTGGTTGACCATCGAAGCCGTCGGCTTCGACCAGGCACCGGTCACCACACCGGCTGCCGCAGTGGTTCCCCGTTTAGCAATGGACTTCGATCCACGAGTCACGTGGCTAGAGGGGGGAACTGCCCCCTCGCGCCCTCACACCGTGGTCTCCCGAGTTCCCCCGGGACCACTTTCCACGGCTCGCTGAGGAGCCGTGATTTCAGCCTACGAACACAGAAGCTCGGCTTACTGCCCGATGGAGGGTGTTCGCACCCGAGGCCGCGTATGCGCAGCACAGGGGCTTTTCTCGGCATCGTCTCTCGTGGACCTCACCAGCAAGCGGTCTCCCGCCTCTCACAGTTGAGCTCTTCGCGTTCGCGTTCTAGGAACAGCGTGCGTGCTGTGCGTGCTTGGCACGCCCTGCGTGCTCGCTGTCCTTTCTTGCGCGATACCCGAGCGGAGTCACCCGCCCGGCTCCGGTCGTCACCGACCAAGAGGCTCCCTGCGCTGGCCGAGGTTGTGTGGGCCTAACGAGCCTTTCACCCGATCAGGTCTCTCTCAATGGAGACTTTGGACCCCCACCCCCTGGGTGGATTTGGAGCAGATGCTCCTCACCGACTTTGAACCATTGCGACCCACGGATGTGTTTTGGCAACAAACACCCCTGGGCTTTTCACGGTCGCCCGCCTTCTCTCCCCTTGAAGAAGGTCTAAAGAGCATGGGATAGAACGCTGGGATTACTTCCTTACGCCTCGTTTCCGACCTACCGACTGCCCGTTTAATCCTCCATGAAATTGGCCTTTAGCGTCGTGAGAGTCGAGAAACCGTTTCGGGGGACCGCCCCCCAAATCACCTGCACAAGGGGATTACTCCAACGAGCCTCCCTCGCACTGGACGAGCCACTCTCATGGCATCCAGCGCTACGAGGTTCCATCAACCGCGGATGGTGAAGTCCGCGCCCTTAGCCCGGGATGGTGAGTCCTGGGTTTGCCGGGCGATGGAGTCTCGTCTCGACGGCGCCAGGGTCGACGCTTCTCGCGTTCCTGACAGCCACGGTGGTTCCCC